>DATLMN010000276.1:0-31921 GCA_035537255.1 Pyrinomonadaceae bacterium
ATTGACGACCTTTGCCAGGAGAAGGGCGTAGACCGTGAGATAGTGATCGAGGCGGTCAAGGAAGCTGTGCGCGCGGCGGCCAAGAAACAGTTCAAATCCGGCGAGGACATACAGGTCGACTGGAATCCTGATACCGGCATCGAGCTGTCCGCTTCCAAGGTGGTCGTCGATGAGGTCGCCAATCCCGCCACAGAGCTTTCCATTGAAGAGGCGCGCGAGATGGCCGGCGATGAAGTGGAGATAGGGGACGCGCTTCTGCTGCCGCTGCCGATGGAGGAACTCGGACGCATCGCCGCGCAGACGGCCAAACAGATTCTCTTTCAGAAAGTGCGCGATGCCGAGCGCTCGAACATCTACGAGCAGTACATAGACAAGATAGGCGATCTGGTCAACGGTTTCGTCAAGCGCTTTGAGCGCGGCAACATCATCGTCGATCTGGGAAACATGGAAGCCATCCTTCCGCGCTCGCAGCAATCGCGCGGCGAGCAGTGGAATCAGGGCGAGCGCATACGCGTCGTCATCAACAACGTCTCGAAGGAATCCAAAGGCCCGCAGGTCGAGGTCTCGCGCACTTCCCCTGAACTGCTTCGTCGCCTCTTCGAGATGGAAGTGCCGGAGATTTACGACGAGACTGTGATTATCAAGAGCGCCGTGCGTGAGCCGGGCGAGCGCGCCAAGATCGCCGTCACCTCGAACGAGCGCGATGTTGACCCTGTGGGCGCTTGCGTCGGTATGAAGGGTTCGCGCGTGCAGGCCATTATCCGAGAGCTGCGCGGCGAAAAGATAGACATCATCGAATGGTCTGACGAGCCGTCCGTTTTCGCTGCCAATGCCTTGTCGCCCGCGAAGGTCAATCAGGTTCGCATCACCGATATTGAAAACCGGCAGATGGAAGTCATCGTCAACGAGGATCAACTCTCCTTAGCCATCGGCAAGCGCGGCCAGAACGTGCGCCTGGCGACGAAACTTGTTGGCTGGAACATAGACATCCGCAGCGAAGAGGAACTCAAGCGCGAGGTCGCGGAACAGATGGGAGCGCTGATCGCTTCCGGCGGCGCTGTGCCCCTCTCTGCGATAGAGGGTGTGACGGCGCAGCAGGCCGACGCACTGGCCGAACACGACATCAACGATATAGACGCGCTTGCAGGCACTTCAGTCGACGATCTGGTCGAATACCTGGACGTTAGTCTGGACGAAGCCGAAGCGATGTTGATTGCCGCTCAGGCAGTGATCGCCGCACGCGATAAGAGTAAGCAGCCGAGCGAAGGCGCTGTCGGCGAGGGCGTATCCGAAGAGACATCCACAGAGGAGACTGCCGCCGTAGCCGCAGAAGAGTCTGAAGATGTAGAAGCAATCGCAACCGGCGAAGAAGAAGTTGAGCAGGCGGCTTCTGCCGAAGAGGAAGAGACGGCGATGACGGAAGAAGATAGCGCTGCGGAGACGGTCGAGCAACACGCCGTCTCCGCAGAGTTCGATCCTTCTATTGACGCGGGCGAGGTCGAGCCTTCGGACGAGATGATCGCCGACGGATACGACGAGGCCGTCCAGGATGGCACGCCCTTTACCGCCGAGCCAGACATCCTGGCACAGGAATCCGCTGACCCCGTCGCGCTCTCCGAAGCCGATCCGATCTCCGATGACGAGCTGCTGCTGCTCAACGAAGAGGCCGGGCGCGACCTGCGACCAGACACGATTACGCCCGCCCCGGACATTACGTCTTCCGGCGCGGCTTATATAGAGGCCGCCAGCCAGGTCGGCGAAGATGAGCCGCCGGTTGAAGAGGAAGCAGGGTTTTCACCCGAAGCAGATTTTGCTTCCGAAGCTTCTGCGCCCGAGGTGCAAACGACATCCGCTCCCGTGCCGCAGTACAAGGAAGAGGCCGCGCCGGCCGAGAGCGACGATCAAGATGAGAAGCGGGATGCTTCCACAGAAGATGCGGCCCAGTAACCCGAGCGAGCGCGCACGCCTGATATGCGCGCATCGCTCCTCGCCCCCTTAAGCCAGAAGGCGGACGTGACTCTTCTCTGAAAAAGAGCGCGCTTCTCCACAGAAGGTTAAGGGACGGACGAGAGTTCTTTAACCTTTTGAAAGCGCCGACGCCGTTTTATCTGTAGCGTCGAAGAAGGAGTGCATGTCCGTTTCCACTTCCAAGGTTCGTCTTTACGACCTCGCCAAAGAACTCAAACTCGACACCAAGCGTCTCATCGAAGAGGTGCGCCGCGAGGGTGTCGATGTCAGTGTGCCCTCGAACTCTATCTCCAAAGAGTTAGCCGACAAGATACGCAACAAGTATTTCCCCAAGAAGGAAGCGGTCGCGCCGCGCGCCGTGCGTGTCGTCAAAAAAGCTGTCCGTCCCGCCGATGCTGATACGGCCGCTGGCGTAGAGGAAACGTCGCCCGCCCCTGCGGCTGCAACTGCGCCCTCATTGGAAGAGCCCGTCGCGGCCGAAGCGTCTCAGCCCTCGCCGACCGCGTCGGAGCAGGGACAAGCGGCGCGTGGCACATCGACGACGACGGCGCGCCTCGTCAAAAAACTGAGCCCGGCGATACGCGCCGAACAGCCCGCGACGACGACCCAAGCCCCCGCCGCAGAGGAAGCCTTGCCGCAGGAACAGGCTTCGCCCGAGGCAACAACAGTCGCCGCTCCGCCTGCGCTCTCGGCAGAGCCACAGACATCAGCCGATCTCAACGGCATGGGCGAGGCCGTCGAGCAGCCTTTAGACTTGCAGCAGCCGCAAGCGCCGTCGTCTGCGGAAGCAACTCCTTCAACAACGACGACCGCGACCGCGCCTGCCAGACAAGTCCGTGTGCTGCGACCGACGAAAGCCGCTATGGACGCAGGCATACGTCACGGCGAACGCGCGCCTGTGCCGGTCGCGCCCGTCGCGCCGTCAGCGCCTGCGCCGACTCCGCGCGAGCGGCGCGAGCGACAGGAACGCCAGGAGCGCGGCGAGCGCCCACAGCGTCCCACATCCAACGCACGCGCAGAACGCGGCTTTGAGCCGAGCGGCACGCCCGGCGAAACCGCTACGCCGCAGACTGTTTACACGCCGCCGCCGAGTGATAGACGACGTGGACGCTCGACACGCACCAGCGCACGCGGCAACCACAAAATGCATGAAGGCGGCAAGGGTCGCTTCGGTGATCGCGATTACATTCCGCCGCCGAAGACTCTCTCTCTTGAAGACCGCATTGCCGGTCGGCTGGATGTCGCAACCATCGGCGGCGAATTGAAATCTGTACGCATCGTCGAAGGCTCGACCGTCAAAGAGTTCGCCGAAAAGCTCGGCATCAAACCCAAAGACATCGTCACCCTGCTCTTGCAGCGCGGCGTGTTTGCGACGATCAATCAGCCCTTGAACGACGACGTGGCCGCTGATTTGGGAAGGCGCTTCGGCTACGAAGTAACGTTCGTGCCGTTCGAAGAGATGGTCGCCGAAGAAGAGTTTGAAGAGCTGATTGATGCGGGCGCGGATGATGTGGAGCTGCCGCGTGATCCTGTCGTGACCGTCATGGGCCACGTCGATCATGGTAAGACTTCGCTGCTTGACGGCATACGCTCGACGGATGTCGCGGCGGGCGAGGCCGGTGGCATTACACAGCACATCGGCGCGTCACGCGTGGCCGTGCCCAACCCGGACAATCCTTCGGAGACGCGTCACGTGGTCTTTCTGGATACGCCGGGCCACGAAGCCTTTACTATGATGAGGGCGCGCGGCGCAAAGGCTACTGACGTGGTCGTGCTCGTCGTCGCCGCCGATGACGGCGTCATGCCGCAGACCATCGAAGCCATAGAGCATTCGCGCGCAGCGGGTGTGCCCATCGTCGTCGCGATCAACAAGATCGACCGGCCAGACGCCAACCCCGACAGGGTCAAACAGGAGCTTGCCAATCAGGGATTACAGCCCGTCGAATGGGGCGGGGACACGGAGATGGTTCCGGTCTCTGCCAAGCGGCGCGAGAATCTCGACACACTGCTTGAAACCTTGTTGCTCACCACGGACATTTTGAACTTGAGAGCGAGCCCGACGCGGCTTGCTTCAGGCGTCGTGCTTGAGGCCAAGCTTGATCGCGGGCGCGGCGCTGTCGCCACAGTCCTTGTCCAACAGGGCACGCTGCGCGTGCATGATCCGTTCATCGTCGGCCAAATCTTCGGCAAGGTGCGCGCGATGTTTAATGACAAGGGCGAGGCGATCACGGAAGCAGGGCCTTCGACTCCGGTCGAGGTGCTCGGACTTCAGGGTGTGCCGCAGGCAGGCGAATCCTTCCAGGTCGTCGCGGACATCACGCGCGCCCAGCAGATTTCTCATCATCGCCAGATGCTGACGCGCCAGAACACGCTGCTGCAAACCACCAAGCGCGGTATTGAAGCGCTCGGACTGACGGAAGTCAAAGAGCTGCTGGTCGTCATCAAGGCGGACGTGCAGGGCTCCGTAGAGGTTTTGAAATCCACTTTGCAGAAGCTCTCGACCGATCAGGTCAAGGTCAAGGTGATACGGTCGGGTGTGGGCGCGATCACGGAATCCGATGTGCTGCTGGCTTCGGCCACGCAGGCCGGTGCGTCGCAGACGGCCGTGGTCATCATAGGCTTTAACGTCCGACCGGAAGTGCGCGCCTCAGACCTTGCCAAGCAGGAAGCCGTGGACATACGGCTGCACTCGATCATCTACAAGGTGGAAGAGGAGATTCGCGCCGCGATGATCGGCATGCTCGAAGCCGTCGAGAAAGAGCGCATTCTAGGCAAAGCGGAAGTGCGCGAAGTCTTTCGCGTGCCAAAGGCAGGTGTCATCGCCGGTTGCATGGTCATCGACGGCACGATCCGTCGCAATGCTCGCGCGCGCCTGATACGCGACGGCATAGTCAGTTGGGAGGGCGGCATTTCGAGCCTTCGTCGCTTCAAAGACGATGCCTCGGAAGTGCGCGAAGGCTTTGAATGCGGCATCGGTCTGGAAAACTTTAACGACATCAAGGTCGGCGACCAGATCGAGGCATACATCATCGAGAAGGTCGCAGCCACAGAACTTTAGAAGGGATGAAGGATGAGGGATGAGGGATGAAAAAGTTGGTTGATGATTCAATGAGTGATTCGCTCAATTATTCATCCCTCATCCCTTCGCCCTCATCCTTGCTTTTCTTATGCGTAGGCCAGAGAGAGTCGCAGATATGTTGCGCGAGGAGATCGCGCAGATCGTTGGTTATGAGTTGGAAGACCCGCGCCTGACGCCGGTCACTGTCACGGACGTGCGCCTGTCAGAGAATCTGAGGGACGCGCGCGTCTATGTGCTGGTGGCGGGCGACGAAGCGGAGACAGTCAAGGCGCTCGCTGCGCTGCGCCACGCCGCCCCCTATGTGCGCAAGCAGGTTGGCTTTGCGCTCAGCCTGCGCCACACGCCCGAGATTCACTTCGTGCGCGACACCGTCGAAGAGCAGGGCGCGCGCGTTGACGAATTGCTGGCCGAGATCGAACACACACGGGAGAGTCAGGACTCGCAGGAGAGTTCCCCCGAAGAGAGAAAGGATGAAGGATGATTTAAGGGATGAGGGATGAGGGATGAAGGATGAATAAAGCCGCAATCGCTTTTTCATCCCTCATCCCTCATCCCTCATCCCTCATCCCTTACGAACATGCTTAGTCAAGTTGTCGAATTGATCGAAGCGAAGCGCCGCTTTGCGATCACCTCACACATTCGCCCGGACGGAGATAGTCTGGGCTCATCGCTGGGCCTTTACTGGCTGCTGCGCGCTCTGGATAAAGATGTCGAAGTGATCATGCGCGACCCTGTCCCGCACTCTTACCAGAAACTGCCAGGCTCTGAGGACGTGCGCGTCACGCCCGCCGTGGATCGCGCTTACGACGCCGTCTTCGTCATCGAATGTTCGGACATTACGCGGCCCGGGCTCGTCGATCTGGAAAAACAGTTCGTCGTCAACATAGACCACCACGCGACGACAGCGCTCTTCGGGACGATCAACTGGATTGACTCGACGGCCTCCGCCGTGGGCGAGATGATCTACAACCTGTGCAAGGCGACGGGCGTGCGTGTGACGCGCGAGATAGCAGAGTGCGTCTACACGGCGTTAATTACGGACACTGGCTCTTTCCATTATTCGAACACGACCGAGCGCACGTTTAAGGTCGCGTCCGAGCTGGTGCGCGCCGGAGTCAAGCCTGCGAAGGTTTCAGAGGCGGTCTTCGCAAGTTACCCCTGGAGCAAGATAGAGCTTTTGGGTGAAGTGCTCTCGACCGTGCGCCGTGACGAGACGGGTTCTGTCGCCTGGATGCGTCAGACTCTTGAGATGCAGGAGCGCGCCGGAGCAACCGAAGAGGACGGCGACGGGTTCGTCAACTATCCTTTGACCTGCGACAGCGTGGAAGCGGTCGCGCTCCTGAAAGAGAAAGAGCCCGGTGTGTATCGCACATCACTGCGCTCGAAGGGTGATGTCAACGTCGCGCGCATCGCCGAGCAGTTCGGCGGCGGCGGCCACCGCAACGCTGCCGGATGCACGCTCACGGGCGACTGGGACGAAGCCGAGCGCACTATTGTGCGGCTGCTCAAAGATGCCGTCGAGCGCGGAGACGGCGACATAGACACGACGGAAGACGCGCTCATTCAAACTGAATCAAGACCAGTTAGAGCAGAGATTAGAGGTTAGAGGGTAGTCGCTAGTAATAAAAACTGGCCTCTGACCTCTAACCTCAGACCTCTCTATTTTTGATGTCTCAAAAAGAGAAGAAATATAAGTGGCGGCGTGCGGATTATCAGGAGCAGACGCGTGGTCTGCTGATGGTTAATACGGGTCACGGCAAGGGGAAGACGACGTGTGCGCTGGGGTTGATGATGCGCGCCGCTGGGCGCGGACTCAATTGCTGCATGATCCAGTTTATGAAGTCGAAGAACGACCGCTACGGCGAGCACGTCTCGGCGGAAAAGCTCGGCATCGAAGTCCATACGATGGGCGACGGATTTACCTGGGACACCAAGAATCCGGAGCAGGATAGAGAGACGGCGCGCGCGACCTGGGCGCTCTGTGTTGAGAAGATGCGTAGCAAGGATTATGACCTGCTGGTCTTTGACGAGCTGGTTTACGTCCTGAGTTACCAGATGCTCTCCGTCGAAGAGGTGCTCGAAGAGATCAAACAAGTGCGCCTTGAGCAGCCTGCGCTTCATATCGTGCTGACGGGTCGCGACGCTCCCCCAGCGCTCATCGAAGCCGCAGACCTCGTCACGGAGATGCGCGAGATCAAGCATCCCTTCAACCGAACGGAGAACCGCATCCTCGCGCAGGAAGGCATAGAGTTTTAGGGATGAGGGCGGAGGGATGAGGGATGAATAAGACGGATTTTATGGGCTCAATGAACCACTGATCCAGCTAATTCATCCTTCATCCTTCATCCCTCATCCCTTAGTATGTTATTCTCTGCGCCGTCTACGTTTGATAAAAGTCGAATGCCCGAGGGGTCTCGGTAGGGAAAGCCCCGTGTGGCTCGCGAGAGACGTATGCCCTGGTTTCGTAAAGCAAAGAATCGCAAGAGTGAGCCCGTCCCTGTCGAAGAACGGCGCGTGAAGACGGAAAATGTCTTCGTCAAGTGCGAAGAGTGCGACGCGCCGCTTTACAAACGCGACCTGGAAGAATCCCTGCAAGTCTGCCCGCACTGTAATTATCATTTTCGTCTGGACGCGCCCTCGCGCCTCGAACTGCTCTTTAACGACGGCGTGTACCAGGAACTGGACGCGGAAATCACCTCCATAGACCCGCTGGAATTCGTCGACACCAAGCCGTACACGCAGCGCATTGAGCAGGCGCGCGAGCTTTCCGGTATGCCGGAAGCGATCATCAGCGGGCGCGGCAAAGTCGGCAGCCACACGGTCTTCGCCGGAGCAATGGAGATGCTCTTTATCGGCGGCTCTATGGGCTCAGCCGTCGGCGAGAAGATCACACGCCTGATCGAAGGAGCGCTCAAAGAGAGAGCAGCCGTCATCATCTTCGCTGCATCCGGCGGCGCGCGTATGCAGGAGGGGACGCTCTCTCTGATGCAGATGGCGAAAATCTCTGCGGCGCTCGCGCAACTTGACGACGCGCGCCTCCCCTTTATCTCCGTCCTGACAGACCCTACGACAGGCGGCGTCACTGCCAGCTTCGCCATGCTCGGCGACGTGATTATCGCAGAGCCCAAAGCGCTGATCGGTTTCGCCGGGCCACGCGTCATCGAGCAAACGATCCGCCAAAAACTCCCTAAGGATTTTCAGCGCTCAGAGTTTCTGCTCGAACACGGGATGCTCGATGCCATCGTTGATCGACGCGAGATGCGCGCCTACATTATCAAGCTGCTCGATTTTATGATGAACCCTGACATCCAGCGCGAGCCCGAACCGGACGAAGCGCAGCAGCGCGCACGTGCCATCTAAAAGCAGTGACAAGTGGCGAGTGACGAGTGGCAAGCTGGGTCTTGTCTTTAACTTGTCACTCGCCACTTGTCACTCGTCAATGTCTTATGGATTTTGATGAAGCCCTTCGCTATCTTTTGAGCCTGGGGCATGAGACCGTTGCCATCAAGCTCGGTCTTAATAATACCGAGCGATTGCTCGACGAGCTTGGTCGTCCGCAAGACTCTTTCCCTTCGGTTCAGATTGCGGGTACGAACGGCAAGGGCTCGACCGCCGTGGTGCTCGACAGCATTGCACGCGCCGCCGGTATCAAGACGGGGCTTTATACTTCACCGCACCTCATCTCCATCACGGAACGCATGCGCACGGACGGCGTTGAAATCACCGAACGGGATTTCGCGCGACTGATCACGATGGTGCGCGACGCGGCCCACAGGCTTTTAGATCGCAAAGAGCTAAGCTCGCTGCCTACTTTTTTCGAGCATGTGACGGTCGCGGCGCTCGTCGCGTTCCGCGAGATGGGCATTGAGCTGGCGATTCTTGAAACGGGGCTCGGCGGACGACTCGACTCGACGACCGCAGCGGGCGCTCGCATCGTTGCGCTGACGCCCATCGCGCTTGATCATCAAGAATACCTGGGCCAGACGCTCGCGGAGATTGCAGCCGAGAAGGCTGCCATCATTCGCCCCGGTGTCACGGCGGCCATCGTCGCGCCGCAACCCGTCGAAGCGATGGAAGTAATCCTCAGACGATGCGCCGAGAATAATGTCGCGCCGCGTTTTGTTCACGACTCCTTGAAAGTGATGGGCGCAGACCATAGTGGCCGCCTGCGCGTCCGTATCAAAAGCTCGAATAATTGTTATGAGGGTGTGTTGGCTGGTTTGCGCGGACGGCATCAACTGACGAACGTCGCGACGGCCTTCGCGCTCAGCGAAGCCCTGCGCGAGAACGGCTTTAATATTCCGCGCGAAGCCGTCATCAAAGGCATCGAAACGGCTGAGCACAAAGGTCGCCTGGAGATTTGGGAGGGCAAGCCTTCCCTTCTCTTCGACGGAGCGCATAACACAGCGGGCGCGCAGGCGCTGCGCGACTATCTGGACGAGTTCGTCACCGTGCCGATCACTTTTGTTTTCGGTGCGATGCGCGATAAGGCGCTGGAAGAAATAGCTGCGACTCTTTTTCCGGCGGCCAGCGGCTTGATCTTCACGCAAGCCACCAATCCGCGCTCTGCCACGCCTGAAGAGATCGCACGCGCGGCTGTCGCTGCGGCTGCTACTACGTCAGGCATTGATTCTAGTAGAATCACGCTTGTGCCTTCGCCCGCAGAGGCTTTAAAGATTGCGCGCGCGGAAACGCCGTCTCATGGGGTGATCCTGATTACAGGCTCGCTTTATCTCGTCGGCGAGATCATGCACACGATTCAGCGACAGGGCAATGCATCCCTTTTGACCAACTCGGATAATTGAGAATCTTATGGCGACACCTGAAATGGAAGCACCGGAACTCGTCAGCAGCGAAGAGGTTTTTCGCGGACGCATCTTTGATGTCTCGGTCGATACCGTGCGCGAGGGCGGACAACAGTACAAGCGTGAGGTCGTGCATCATCCAGGCAGCGCCGCCATCGTCGCCGTCTTCGACGATATGACCGTCGCGCTCGTGCGCCAGTACCGTCATGCAGTGGTGCGTTACCTGCTGGAGATTCCTGCGGGCACGCTAGACTCTCCGGAGCGCCCGGAGGAAGGCGCGGCGCGTGAGTTGGAGGAAGAACTGGGTGTCGTCGCGGGACGACTGGAAAAGCTCACGGAGTTTTTCGTCTCGCCCGGCTTCGTTGAAGAGAAGATGTGGGTCTATCTGGCGACCGATCTGACGGAGACGGCGCAGCGCCTGGAAGAAGACGAGATGATAGAAGTGGTGCGCGTTCCCTTCACACGCGCCCTTGAGATGATCACGGAGGGACAGATTGAAGATGCGAAGACGATCATCGGTCTGATGATGGCCGCCGCGCATCTGGGGATAGAGAGGCCGGATGTCGAATACCCTGCGGGCTAGAGATTGACGATTGAAAGATGAAAGCACCGCTCCTAAACAGTTTGGCTTCGGGTTGTAAGAAAGCAGGAGGATTGCAAGTGGCGTCGACAGAAGCAGCACTATGCTCACACCTTGACCAGATACGCGATGTGACGCCGTCGGCGGACGGCTGCGAAGAGTGTTTGAAAATGGGCGACGTTTGGATGCACCTTCGCCTTTGCGAATCGTGCGGTCATGTCGGCTGCTGCGACAACTCGAAGAACAGGCACGCGACAAAGCATTATCGCGCGACGAAGCATCCCATTATAAAATCCTTCGAGCCCGGCGAAGAGTGGGGCTGGTGCTATGTCGACGAGCTTTTCTTCGAGTCTCTCTGAAGCCTTCGGAATTGAGGAGGCCGGATTTTATTGGTGCGCACTGAAGCGACAACGCAAGCGGAAAGAGAGAGCGTGCGCCAAGCAACGGCTGCCTCAACCTCGGTTGCGTTGACAGAAGAGATTCCGCCGACGCCGCAGCCTCGCCGCCCGACACTCATTAACTATCTTCACTCAATCGTCGCCATTCCTTTGATCTACCTGTACACGTTCGTCATGGGCAGCATCTCGCTGATGCTCTCCGTTTATGATCCGAAGGGAAGGAAACAGCACTGGTGCGCTCAAATCTGGTGTCGTTTGATTGCGCGCACGACGGGAGCGCGCGTGCGTGTGCATGGTCTTGAAAACATTCGACCGGGCACGTCTTACGTCTTTCTCTCGTCGCACCAGAGCTATATGGATATTCCGGCGATGCTCGGCTACTTGCCCGTGCAGTTGCGTATCGCGGCGAAGAAAATTCTCTTTAAGATTCCATTCATGGGCTGGCATCTGGCGCGCGCAGGCCACATCCCTGTTGATCGCAGCTCGACGCAAACGGCCGTGGCGACCATGCAAAAGGCTGCGGACAAGATACGCGAAGGCATCTGCGCCTTCGTCTTTCCGGAAGGCACGCGCTCTCCGGACGGCGGGCTGCACCCTTTCAAAAAGGGCGGGTTCAAGCTGGCGATGCAGGCACGCGTCCCCATCGTTCCAGTCACGATCATCGGCTCGCGGCAGGTCTTGCCAAAAAACTCCATCATCTTCCGCCCCGGCCCGATAGACATGTACCTAGACGAGCCCATCCCGACCGACGATCTCAAGGATGAAGATTTAGAAGAATTGATGCGCACCGTCCGCGCCCGGATTGCAAGACACTTTAGATAACAAGCTGGCGCTGATTTCTCCGTGTGACCTGGCTCGCAGCATTATTTTCTGGAACGCGATTACTATTTTGTGTTTTAATGTAGTCGCCGGATGTTTCCAATCCGAAGTCTTCAGTTCGTCTCTAATTTTCAAGACCTCAAAACCCACACAGATAAGGATTTCTCTTCATGAACATTTCACCTCGCACGCGCGCCCGTCTGCTCGGCGTGTCTCAAACGGCGTCTTCAGTTAAAACCCTCTTGAGATTGCCGCATCATCTTTCAGCCCTGCTCTTTACTCTGGCGATTGTTTGTAGCTCTGCAACGCTGGCCCACGGAGCGAGCGGGGATTTGGACACCACCTTCGGATGGGGCGGGAAAGTAACCGCCGACTTTATCAATGATGACTGCATTAATGATATGACGCTTCAGCCCGACGGCAAGATTCTTGTGGCCGGAAGCATCGGTAACTATTTCGGATTGGCGCGCTACCAGAACGACGGCGCACTTGATACGACCTTCGGCAACGGCGGCGTGGTGACGACACCGCTTCCCGGCATTCCCGGTTACTATGTGGGAGGCGCTTCTGCCATCGCCCTTCAACAGGACGGTAAAATTGTCTTGGCCGGAATTTCAATATCCGAATCTGATATAGATTTTGCCGTTGCACGTTACAATAACGATGGCAGTCTGGATACGAGCTTCGGAGATGCGGGCTGGGTCATCACGGACTTTTTCGGTGAATACGATCTGGCGAACGACATCGCCATTCAGGCCGACGGAAAGATAGTCGTGGCCGGTGCGGCACATGAGTCCAAACATGAGTCCTATGGCGCTCGCTCGTATATCGCGCTTATCCGTTACAATACCGATGGAAGCCTCGACGCGACCTTTGGTGACGGAGGCAAGAGCATTACCAAATCATATCCGTTTTATGCCGGAGCCGATGCCGTAGCTATTCAGCCGGACGGCAAGATCGTCGTTGCCGGTAACGGGCAAACGCTGACGTTTACCAAATTTCTGGTGGCGCGCTTTAATACTGACGGCAGTCTGGAGAGAACGTTCGGCGATGGCGGCGTAACGTTAACAGGCTTTATGGGCGGTGCTGATTATGCTACCGATTTGGCCCTGCAACCCGATGGCAAGATAGTGTTGGCGGGGTTTGCCAATACTCGCTCCGGCTCGACTTCTGACCTTGCCGTTGCGCGCTACAACAGCAATGGGCATCTGGATAGAGACTTTGGCACGAACGGCAAAGTCATAACAGATTTATTTGGCGGCTTTGACACAGGAAATGCGATGGCTCTTTTGCCGGATGGCCGGATCGTCGTGATTGGTAATGCTCAAACGAGCGAAACAAACTCGGACTTCGCGACAGCCGTTTACACCACTGACGGCAAGCTGGACATAACCTTTGGGCAGAGCGGCAGGAATACCACAGACTTCTACGGATTCACGGACAATCCGCTGGCGATTGCCCTTCAACCCGACGGTAAGTTTATTGTGGGCGGCTACACATTCACCGGCCACAGTATAGATTTCGCCCTCGCTCGTTATACATGGTGAGGGAAAGCCAAGAGTCATCTATCGGAGCGGGAAGAGGATCGGAGAGCGATGCTTTTCCCGCTCGATAGGCTGAACAACAAAGAGCAGAACAACTGTTCGGGCCGGGCTGCTACTGGCGACTCGCTTTAATCTTTTGCATGAGTTCATGAAAGCGCGGCTCTGTGCGTAGTGAGGAGAGGTTCGGGTCATGCTCGAAGGCCACGCGATTCTCGTTGCCGAGAGCGTTGGATTTTTCAAGCCACTCGAAGGCCTCTTCCTTCATCCCTTCAAGCGCGTAGACTGAAGCCAGCTCGTAAGCGATGTCCGGATCGACGGCGGCGTTGCGTTTGACCTTGTCTGTGAGTTCGGCGCGCGCCTCTTCGTGCCGTCCCTGTGCGCTCAGGCACATCGCCAGCACAGGGCGCACGCCGTGCATGCCCGGGTGCTCTTCGAGCACGCGCCGCATCAGAGCGGTCGCCGCTTCCACCTCCTGCTGATAATAGAGCGTGAGGGCGCGAAATGTTTGAGCGAGCGGATTGCCCGGCTCAGCAGCTTGAGCCTGGTCAAGCTCGCGTATGGCGTCCTCGAATTGGCCCAGATAGATGTAAACGATGGCGCGGTTACAGTGAGCGACGACATGCGCCGCCGGATCAAGTTCTACGAGCCTGTCGTAATTACGCAGCGCCCGCTGGTAATTGCCGTCGAGGCGATGCAGCGTCGCTTTCACGAAATAGACGACCGCCTCGTTGGGCGATTGCTGGCGCGCGAGTGCGACCTCGCTGCGCGCCTTCCGTTTCTCGCCGCGCCACAGATAAATAAAGACCATCAGCATACGCGCTTCGACCAGTTGTGGATCAAGCGTCAAGGCTTTTTGAAAAGCCTCTTCCGCGCGCTCGTAATCCTCTGCGCTGCCAAGCCCACGGAAAACGCGATTGACATGACACGCGCCAAGCCCGTCATACGCGAGCGCGAAAGACTGATCGAGATCAATCGCGCGTTTGAAATGACTGATCGCCGCATCGCAGTCTTCGGGCGCGACCGTGCGGAAGATAAAACGACTGAAGAGGTCGCGCCCGCGCAGGTACTCTTCATAAGCCTCCGGGTTCTGTGTCGCGCGGCGCGCCAGATTGACCTGCTCGTCGGGGCTTAGCTCAATGCGCAGGCCGTCGACGATGCGCTGCGCGATGGTGTCCTGCACGGTGATGATGTCGCTCGCGGCGGCATCTATGCGGTCGCTCCAGAGAATGTCCGAGCTGGCGACATCAAGCAATTGCGCCGTCACGCGGAAACGTTCCCCCACCTGCATAAAGCCTGCGGAGAGGACTGCGCTGACGTTCAATTCCCTTCCGGCGTAACTCGGATCGATCTGCTGTCCCTGATACTTTGCGATGACGGAGGAGGGTCGCACGACAAGGGAGCGCAGTCGCGCCAGTTCCGTAATCACTGCGTCGGCCAGCGAGAATTCGTAGAAACTTGATGCCGGGTCGTTGCTCAGGTTTCTGAAGGGAAGAATCGCGATGCTCTTTTTTTCCTCGCGCTCACCCACACTCGTCATTGGCGTCATGTGTATGTCCTGCGAAGTATGAGTCATCGCGCCGCCTGCGGGCTGGCTGGTGCGTTGCTGCTCCGTGTTGCCTGAGCCTCCCGTAAAGGTGCGCAGCCAGCGCATCGCGCGCCCCATAGGGCCTGCGCCAGAGAGATGACGTGGAGCGGCGGGCATCACTCCCTCGACGAACTCACCAGCGGCTGAGATTTCCTGCAAGACGGCGCGCAGATCGTCGCGCATCTCCGCCATCTTTTGATAACGGTCGCGAGGTTCTTTCGCGAGCGCGCGATCAAGAATCTGTTGCAGTCGCGGCGGGACTGGGCTCGGGCGCGCCTCTGCTAAAGGCTTTGGCGCATCATGCAGCACGGCATGACGCACGTCTATGCTCGTCTTACCATGAAAGGGCCAAGTGCCCGTCAGCATTTCGTAGAGCAGGACGCCCATAGAGAAGATGTCTGCGCGATGGTCCACGCGATCACCGCGCGCCTGTTCGGGCGCAGCGTGCGTCGGCGTGCCGTACGGCTTGCCTATCTCCGTCAATTGAGTTTGATGTATGCCCTGACTTTGCGCATCATCTTCGTCAAGAAGTTTGGCTAAACCGAAGTCCAGCACCTTGGCCTGGCCTTCGGGAGTGACCATCACGTTGCCGGATTTGATGTCGCGATGAATGACGCCGCGCGCGTGCGCCGCCGCGAGAGCATCGCAGACCTGTATGGCAAGCAGAAGCGCGCTACGCAGTTCCAGTGGACGGCCCGCGACGAGCTGCCGTATGTTTTTCCCTTCGACATACTGCATGGCGATGAAGTGATTGCCGTCCACTTCATCCAGATCGTAGATGCTGCAAATGTTCGGGTGATCGAGCGTGGAAGCGAGCCTTGCTTCGCGCTCGAAGCGTTTGAGGTTGGTGGTCTTCTCTGTGAGTTCGGGCGGCAATACTTTGATGACGACCGTGCGCCCGAGCTTCGTATCAATGGCTTTATAAACTGCGCCCTGCCCGCCCGCGCCGATCTTTTCCAGAATGCGGTAATTGCGTAAGGTTTTGCCGATCATAGGAATTTAACCCGGACTTAAAAACGAGCAGCCGTTCTGTTCACTCAAACTCTGGCAGAAGGCGAGGGCGACGAAGATCATAACCCCGACGCCTGCGGCTGTCTATAAAAGCGGGCGAAATCGTTGACAGCCTTAAACTCGTCATGTAGGGTTGGGTGGGCCTAACAGCACATCGGGCTGGCACTGGATAGGAAGTTTCCCTGACGATCCCGTTTTCACTTCTATCAAAAGCTAATCCCTGATAACACCGACGATGTTGCTTTTCCGTCGACAGTGCTCTTCACTTCCAAAGGAATTTTCGTCATGACATTGCCCTCCGGACGGTCGCTGCCTGCTTCTCTTTCCTATCGTCATCTGCTCAGCATTGGAATCACGATGATCTGCCTAGTCATGCTGTTTATGGCCGACGTGGTTGTGACCGCTGTGGGGCCTTCATTTGGCGCGAAGGTGGACTATGCCACTGGCCCAAGCCCCTTATCAGTGGCGGTCGGAGACTTTAATTCTGACGGCAAGCCCGATCTGGCGACGGCCAACAGGGACGGCCACGCGGTAAGCGTGTTTATCAACAACGGCAACGGCACGTTTGCCCCGAAGGTTGATTACAATGTGGCCCTGTTTCCAACTTCAGTGGCGGTCGGAGATTTCAACCTTGACGGTAAACCCGATCTGGCCGTCACGAACTTTGGCAGCAACAGTGTGAGCGTACTTGTGAATAATGGCAACGGTACTTTTGCCGCGCATGTTGATTACGCCGCCGGTACGAATCCACTATCGGTGGCGGTCGGGGACTTTAATGCGGACGGCAAGAATGATCTCGCAACGACTAACCTTAATAGCAATACAGTGAGCGTGCTCATCAATAACGGCAACGGCACATTTGCCACACACGTTGACTATACGACCGGCGCGAATCCCTATTCAGTCGCGGTCGGAGACTTTAACTTTGACGGTAAACCCGATCTGGCCATCGCGAACTTTGAGAGCGCCACAGTGAGCGTGCTCATGAATAATGGCAACGGCACATTTGCGGCGCGTATTGATTATGCGACCGAGGCGAATCCCCGTTCCGTCGCGGCGGGAGACTTTAACTCGGACGGTAAGCCGGACCTGGCCGTGGTGAACCAAAGCGGCGGCAACGTGAGCGTGCTCATCAATAACGGCAACGGCACATTTGCCGCGCGGGTTAACTATACTACCGGCGCGAGTCCACATTCAGTCGCCATCGGAGATTTCAATCTTGACAGCAAACCTGACATGGCCGTCGCGAACGATCTCAGCAGTACAGTGAGCGTGCTCGTCAATAACGGCAACGGAACATTTGCCCCGAAGGTTGATTATGTGACCGGCGCTGCTTATTCGGTCGCGGTCGGGGACTTCAACTTTGACGGTAAACCTGATCTGGCCGTGTCGAACTTTAGTGACAATGCGGCCGGGTCGACAGTTGGTGATAACACGGTCAGTGTGCTCATCAATACAGCGACGATCACGGCGGGGGTCTTTGCTCCTAGAACTCAATATAACACCGGCACTGACCCCGTTTTCATCGCGGTCGGAGATTTCAACCTTGACGGCAGGCCCGATCTAACGGTCGCGAACGTGGGCCAACATACAGTGAGCGTATTCATCAATAATGGCAACGGCGTCTTTGCCGCGAAGGTGGACTATCCCACTGGCCTGACTCCTTTTTCTGTCGCGGTCGGAGACTTTAACTCCGATGGCAAGCCCGATCTGGCAGCGGCGAACTTTGGCAGCAACAGTGTGAGTGTACTTGTGAATAATGGCAACGGCACATTTGCCTCGCGTGTTGATTATGCGACCGGCACGAATCCGGTATCCGTCGCGGTCGGGGACTTTAACTCCGATGGTAAGACTGACCTGGCCGTCGCGAACATCGGCAGCGAGACGCTGAGTGTGCTCGTCAATAACGGCAATGGTACTTTTGCCGCGCGCGTGGACTATACGACCGGCACAGACCCGGAAGAGGTCGCCGTCGGAGACTTCAACTCCGACGGCAAGCCGGACATGGTCGTGGCGAGCCGAAGCAGCGACGCTGTAAGTGTGTTTCTGAATAACGGCAACGGTACTTTTGCCCCGCGTGTTGACTATGCGACCGACGCGGCTCCCGTCTCCGTAGTGGTCGGAGACTTCAACGCGGACGGCAAGCCTGATCTGGCCGTCGCGAATAAAATTGGCAGCACATTGAGCGTGCTGATGAATAACGGCAACGGAACATTCGCCGCGAAGGTAGACTATGCGACCGGCCTGTTTCCAGAGTCAGTCGCGGTCGGAGACTTCAATCTGGACGGTCGTCCAGATTTAGTCGTCGTGAACATGAACGGCAGCACACTGAGCCTGTTCATCAATAACGGCGACGGTACATTTGCTACGCATGTTGACTACGCGACCAGAGCGTTTCCACAGTCGGTCGCCGTCGGAGACTTCAACCTTGACGGCAAGCCTGATGTGGCCGCCGTGACTACTGGCGAAGACTTATTGAACGTGTTCATCAATATCCAGCCGGGTACGCCGCCGAACATCGTGCTCTTAGACTCGCCCAGCTACACCGTCAACGAAGGGGCTGGACGCGCCACTATTACAGTCCTGCGCGGCGGCGACCTCTCGGGCGCGGCCACTGTGCAGTACGCGACGAGCGACAACGCCGGACTCGCCAATTGCAATGTCACGACGGGCAATGCTTCAGCCCGCTGCGATTACACGGCGGTCGAAGGCACTCTGAGCTTTGCTCCCGGTCAATCGTCACTCTCCTTCACCATTCCCATCGTCAATGACGTTTATGTCGAAGGGGCTGAGACCCTGTTGCTGACTTTGAGCAACCCGCAGGGCACGATACTGGGGCCGCCCTCGCCTGCGACACTGACCATCACGGACAACGACAATGCGCCCGGAGCACCGAATCCGATAGATGATCCCTCGTTCTTTGTCAGGCTGCACTATATGGATATTCTGAACCGCGAGCCTGAGCCACAGGGTCTCTCTGACTGGCTCAGTATCATTCAGAATTGTCCGCAGGGAGATACCACCTGCGATATGATCGAAGTATCGAGTGGGTTCTTCCGCTCGCCTGAATTCTTCGACAGGGTTTATTACATTTACCGCTTCTACGAAGTCGGACTCGGCCGCAAGCCCGATTACGCAGAGTTCCAGCGGGATATTAAGCTGGTGACGGGATTTCTGACGACGGCGGAGCTGGAAGCGAGAAAGCAGCAGTTCGCTTTGGACTTCTCCCAACGTCCTGATTTTCGCGCACGCTATGACCAGTTCGACTCGCAGACGCGTTCGCAGGAGTACGTCGATGCTCTCTCCCAGACCGCAGGAGTGACTCTAGCGAATAGACAGCAGTTGTCGTTTGAGCTGGCAAACTCGATCAAGCAGCGCTGGGATGTCTTGAGAGCGATAGTGCAGAGTCCCGAAGTCAGTCAGAAGTTTTTCAACAAGGCGTTTGTTGTGATCGGTTACTTCGCTTACTTAAGGCGCGACCCTGACGCGCAGTATCTGGTCTGGCTGGCACAGCTCAACAATCCACCGGCAGGAAGAACAGAGCGCGAGATTTACAGGGAGATGATCAGAGGCTTTGTGCAATCAACTGAGTATCGCTCTCGCTTCGGGCCTGCGTAAGACTTGAAAGATAATCCCCTGCTCCGTAGATTGAAGATACAACCTGCGTCATGAAGTGAAAGGCCAGGCAACATTGATGTCTGGCCTTATTGATGTTGGGCCTTTCGCTTCGTCATTCGCTTCTTCACTCGAACATAAACACTAGACTTGTCAGCGCTGGAATAACAGCTTGCGCGTAAAGCTCTGCGCGTGCCGGGCCGTGATGGGTAGCTCAAGGATCGAATTTGTAATTTGGCGACATCTCTCTTACACTTCTCTGCATCGTGGATACATCAAAAGAGCCTTCTCTGGTCACACCTCTGCCGCATGACAGCTACGCAGATTTTACGCATGGGCTCATGCAGCCGCCTCCTTCAAGTGTGAATGAAGTGAACCCGGACAATCCTCCCTGGGGAGTGGTGACCGCTATCCTCGCTTGGATTGCGAGCGCGCTGCTGCTGATCTTTATGCCGGTCATAGTGCTTATTCCCTACGCACTGCTCGGTCGTCGCGGCGTAGTCACGGGAGAAGGGGCGCAAACATTACTCAATGATCAGACAGCGATTTTTCTCCTTGTCCTCTCGACGCTGCCCGCGCATCTCTTAACGCTTGGACTGGTGTGGGCGGTCGTGACAGGGTTTGGCAAGCGCCCGTTCTGGCCGACCCTGGGCTGGAGCTGGAGCGAAAGAGTCGGGTTTTGGAAAAGTATCGGAATAACCATTCTGGTATTGCTCGTCGGCTTCCTGTTGACCGCAGTGGTTAAGGGCGAGCCGACGGAGTTGGACCAGATCGTCGCCAGCTCGACCGCCGCGCGTATACTGATCGCGCTGCTGGCGACGCTGACGGCTCCGCTGGTCGAAGAGATGATCTATCGCGGACTGCTCTACTCCGCTTTGCAGAGAGCGACCGGAATGGTCTGGGCAGTGATTATCGTCTCGGCGCTTTTCGCGGGCGTCCACATCTATCAATACAAAAACAATCTGGGCGTGATTGCCGCGATCACTATCTTCAGCCTCTCGCTGACGCTGATGCGCGCCTACAGTGGACGCCTGCTGCCCTGCTATATCATGCATCTGGTCTTTAACGGGCTTCAATCAATCGGCATCGTTTTAGAGCCTTACCTGCGGCGTAGCAGCGGCGGCGAACAGAAGGCCGCCATCATCGTCGATGCCGCCCAGCATCTCTTACAAAAGCTGAGCTGAGCCATGGCTTACGAGGTCGTCGTGGTCGGCGGTGGAATCGGCGGGCTCACCGTGGCTGCGCTGCTGGCCGCGCGTGGCAGGAGTGTCTGTGTGCTTGAGAAAGAGTCGCGCGCGGGCGGCTGCGCCTCCACGTTTGAAAAGTTCGGTTACACGTTCGAGCAGACCGCCTCGCTTTACGCCTCCTGGCAGGCGGGCGAGATTCACGAGCGCGTCTTCGCGGAGCTTCCCGTCGATGCTCCGGAAGCTCGTCCCGTCACTCCCTCATACATCGTACGACTGCCAGACCAGATGCAAATTCCTGTGGGCGAGCGGGACGAAGAATTTGAAGCGCATCTCACCCGCGCCTTTCCAGAATGCTCCGAGGCGGCCATCAATTTTTATCGTGAGCTAGAGCCTCTGGCCGAAGCCTTAAGACGTGTCGCGCGTCGCGTGCCGGACTTGCGCACAGCGTCCGCACTGCGCCGCGCGCGTCTTGCCGCCGGTGAAGCGCGCGTCGCACGGCGCGTCTTTAAAGAGATGAACCGCACAGTGGCAGATCATTTAGGCAACACATCCACACGCTTTCGCCGCTTTATAGATGTCCAGCTACAGACTTTCGCGCAGCGTTCAAGCAGGGAATGCGCCTACCTGTACGGCGCTGTGGCGTTGATGCTCCCGCGCCGTGGGATGTACGCGATACGCGGCGGCGCACAGTCTCTGGCCGACGCGCTGGCTAATTCAATAGTTAAAAGCGGCGGTACTCTACGCTTGAACACGACGGCGCTCCGTCTCGCGTACGATGCTGTGGGGCGCGCCGTGGGCGTTGATCTACTGAGCGGCGAAACTGTTGAGGCGACGCGCGCCGTCGTTAGCAATCTGACGGTCTGGGATACATACGGCAAGCTGGTCGGCATGACGCGCACGCCCGAAGAAGTGCGACGCCGTCTAAAGCTCCTGCAAGGCTGGGGCGCTTATCTGCTCTACCTTGGCATAGACGAAGCGGCGGCTGAGAATCTTTCGGCCGAACACATTCTCGCCTTAACGGATTGGCAGGAGAATGAGGAGTATTATCCGGAAGGGGCGCAGTTTATGTTTGCCTGTGCGCCCTCTTGGGACGTGCGCGGGCCTGCGGGCAAACGCGCCGTGACGGTGAGCACCTTCACAGAGCCGACGCAGTGGTTCGCCTTTCACACGGACGACACAGAGCTTGAGGAGCAGGATCAATCAAGGCTCGAAGAATGTTGGGCACGCCTTCATCAAGCGATGCCGGAGCTGGGCAGCTCCGTCGAGGTCATAGAGACGGCCACACCTCGCACCTTTTACGAGAATACCAGACGACGGCTTGGGATGGTCGGCGGCGTGGGGCAGTCCCTTGATGTCTTCGGCCCGAACTCCCTTTCGCACCTGACGGCGATTCCGAACCTCTATATGGTCGGCGACTCAGTGTTTCCCGGACAGGGAATCGCAGCCGTCACACAATCCGGCCTGATCGTCGCTAACGAACTGATGCAAGGCGCTTTGTCATAACATTTGTCGCCTGGTGCAAGCTATGTACGAGTTGAATTCAAAGCGTAAGTTCCGGGCAGAAGTGGCTTGAAATTAAGTAAAAGCCTGTGTGAGCTATTTATTTCTGGAAAGCCTCTGGAATTATTCTTTTTATACTTATGAATTGTAGCTTATAGTGTTTTCGCTCAGCCGTCTCCCCCATCCTTCCATTGACGCTAGCAGAGGAGAAAGTCTAATCATGCGCAGCCTCATCAAATTAACTGTCGCTTCCCTAGTGTTTACCGTCTGCTGTTTGACCGCAGTTGAAGTCAATGCCGATCCTTTCGTCATCACAAGCGGGACGATTGTCATGGAGGGCAACTTTCCTGTGAATCGGACTACTTACGATTTTGCCGGGCCGGGGATCAGCGTCAACGGCGGAACCCTTGACGGCATTGCTACTAATTGTAGTACTTGTCTCCCGCCACAGATCACCGCTTTTCAAGCATCATTCAGTGGCGGCGGTGGAACCGTCGTCCTTAATGGCGTCACATACAATCTGGGTTTTAATGGTCTGTTGCGTACTGTTAGTCCTCCCGCCGTGCTGGGGCCCACGACTTCCCCGGACCCTGTGATCGTCACGCTGCCTTTTACCATGACGGGTACTATCATCGGCTGCAATGACACCCCTTTAAACTGCCAGGATCGAGCCTTTAACGTCGACGTGACCGGGCAGGGGTTTGTCACCGTGCATTTTAGGGCATTCGTCGTCGGCGGCCTTCCCCTGGACATCAGGTTTGCGAGCTTTCAATTCCAACCCGCCGCCGCTCCCGTCCCTGAGCCAGCGACGCTGTTGCTCTTAGGCACTGGTGTGGTCGGAGTGGCCGCGAGGATTCGCAAGCGTCGTCGAGCTTCAAAATAACCCATGACCTTCTTTGCCGTAATATTTGTTCTCTTATACAGAGCATGTATGAGTTAAATCTCAAACCTACGTTCTGTGCGCAAGTGGAGTAAGAGAAAAGCCAGGCATGAGAAAGCCCCGTTCAACCGAACGGGGCTTTTCAGCGTATCTTTGCGGGGTCTGGCTAATTAAATTAGCCCGGTTCACACCATTTGACCTGCTTCTCGTTTGTGTAACGAGCCTCAGAATTCCTGCCCGTCTGAGAATGTCGCTGTGCTGATGCAGCGACGATAGGCAACAATGCCTATTGTCCGGCTACTGCCTGGCGTCGGGCACGCTCAAAAGTTTGGTCAAAATCATCACCTCACTTTCGCCGACATCATAACTCAAATCTTTTTGAGGCAACACCTTTCTTTTTGGGGCACGAGGGTTCTTGAGGCAAAGCCGACGAGATGGCTTTGCCTAACGGAAAGTTTTAGACCGTTCCCGTTGGGCAAGAATTTATTCTGGTTTGATAATGGATTTGTAGCGACGTTTGGCGGGTGTCCTAAAAGAGCGGAGGTCTTTATGACGCTTCTCTATAATGTAGATTAGTCTCTGGTGCGTGACTCCAAGCATCTTAGCAGCCCGAGTGACACTGCCCCTTGTTGCCTCTAATGCTCGCCTTATGAGATCGTATTCGTAGCGTCGTACCTCTTCAACTAACGTGCGTGAGGCAGAAGTTTTCTCTTTACGCGGGTTGAGATGTTCGCCCAACTCTTCAATAAGAATCAGCGCGGCTTCTCCGGCACGGCCAAGAGCGCCCGCCTGCTGTGCTGTTTCGATAGCATGTTGGAGTGTGGCGTATGACTGACTGTAGAAGCCTAGCCGCGCTAGTGCTGTCCCGTGAGCTATCAAAGCTTCTGCTAACAAGTCTTGCTGGTCGCTCTGCTCAAGCAACTCGACGGCAGCCCGCGCCGTTTTCTCGGCTTCCGTGTTTCGGCCTTCGCAGAGAAAGACGCGGGCGCGAGTTTCCTCAAACTGACCGAGAAGATAGTTATCTTTAAGGCTTAATACGATTCGGCGCGCACGGTCTAAGTGTTCGTGAGCCTCTTTATATTTTCCTGATTTGAAATATAGATAGCCGAGATTGTTTTCGACATTGGCGTGGTAGCTTTTATGTTCCGCCTGCTCGAAATAGTAGCTTGCCGCCGCATACTCGACAAAAGCGCGGTCTGTGTAGTCTTCTCGCCTCTCTGCCTTTCCAATATCCTCCCACAGATTAGCGAGGTTGTTATGATAGCTTCCCTTTAAAGTGTGATTCGTGATTCCCTCAAACACTTCTGCGTTATCAATGAGGATTTGCAGCGCCTCATTAAGGCGCTGCGATGAACGCTCTACGATAGCAAGGCGCAGTATAGCTTTGGCCTTCAATTCATCATTAGCTGTGAGTTCTGCGAGTACATCATTAAGCATGATGCGCGCTTCATCGTATGAGCCCTCACGCCAATAGCACAAAGCGAGTTCAACCCGCGCCTCTAGTATCTTATTACCGTAGTTGAATGATTCAAAAGTGGAGACGCTTTCGCTAATGAAGTCCTTTGCTGTCTCCTGTGCATCTGCAATCTGTTGTTTACTGCCTATCCATCCCGTCAGGACACCGACCCGTAATAAGACTTCTGCGGCTGTCCTCTGATCTAAGCCTTCAACACGCGGGCGCTCGCCCATGTATTGCCAGAACTCGCCCAACACTTGACGCGCGGCCTCATAGTCTCCGGCATCTTCAAGACCTTTAGCCAGTTGACAGCGAAGTTCCGCGCTCTGGTCGCGGCTCAGATTCGGGCTTTCCAGTTGTTGCAAGAGTGAGGACAGCAAAGTCATGTGAGATGAGCCTTTCAAAGTAACTGCAAGACTAATTGCAAAGCGCCCGCCATCATAACTGCCCATTTACGCCCTTGCAAGAAAAGTTCAAAGCTGGTCTATTGCTTCGCGCAAATTATTTTGCGTACACCCGGTTCGCAAAATTTTTTGCAGACAATCCTCTAGGAGACATGGAATGAAGAGCTTACGACAACTCTGCGCTGCGCTTGTTCTGACTTTTACCCTATCCGCTGGTGCTTTTGCTGGTAAGGTGGACTGCCCCGGCTTAACGGATGAGCCGCCGCCAGAAGATGTAACGGCAGCGGGCTATATACCGAACGGCATAACGGACACTCTGATCTTGCTGGTCTTGGGGCTCGTCTAAAAGATAGTCAGTTGTAAGTATTTTCAGGCTGCCGTGTGCGGCTAGGCTGTAGTGTGTCCGCTAAGCATAAGATGTTTAATTGTGAGGCAATGTCTTTTGTCCCACCTAAAGACAGAAAAACTTCAATTTGTCCTAGCTGTCGGTAGAGAAAGTTAATTTGTACCACTTAAAGGAAGTGACAATCCCTTGATTGAATTGCTATAAGTGGGCTGTGGACATCGACGCAATCTATGATCTATTCCCTGTAGGCACTGACTGTATCGCCTATCTTGAAGGAATACGCTGGGAAGGTAAGCCGCGCTGTCCATATTGCAAGCGCGCAAACTCGACGCCCCTGAAGCGGGAGCATCGCCACCACTGCAACCGATGTAATACTGCCTTTAGCGTAACTGTAGGAACAATGTTTCATCGTACTCGTGTGCCGCTTCAAAAGTGGTTTTTAACTATTGCGCTTATGACGAGAGTGGAGAAAGCCCCTAGTGCGCGTCGCCTCGCTCTAATCATACGAGTAGATAAAAAGACCGCGAACTATCTTGCACGGCGCGTGCGTGAAGCTAGGACGGCAGAGTTCGACTTACTGTCTCAAATTACAGACAAGGTGGCAGGGGTAAGTTTAGGCGTGTAATTTCTGCGGTCCTGAATTTCGATAAAAACGGGCTTTTTTGGCGCATGCAGCCCAGAAGTCCAATATTTTCAACAACAAAGGAAAGGTCCTGAATATGGAATCCAAACCAATACCAATCGCGGAATATGTTGGCAAAGTCAAAGTTGGAGATAGGAGCATACCTTGCGCTGTCCTGTATCCAGAGTCAGAGAATCCTGTCCGCGTGTTCTGGCAAAGGGAGATAGTGGGCTTGCTGACGGGCAATAAGAAGGGTGGATTTGAAAGATACTTGCAGCCCGCGAACCTACGGCCTTACTTGCCCGAAAAGTTCAAGGAAAAATCGCTTAGCGAAAGCGTGTTTCCGATGCGGCTAAAAGGTGGTATGAGACTGGCGCAAGCCTTTGAAGCGACAGACTTGATTGATATTTGCCAGATGTATATGTACGCAAATAGAGATGGTAAGTTGTCCGAGTCTCAAAAAAAACTAGCTAGGCAAGCTGAAGTCATTGTCTTTGCTTTTGCTAAGACGGGCGTTGTCTCCGTCATTGATGAGGCTACCAACTATCAGTACATCCGCGACAGGTTCGCGCTTAATAAACTCCTAGAACAGTACATTGTTGATGAAGCACAAAAATGGGTTAAAAAGTTTCCAGATGAGTTCTACAGGGAAATCTTTAGGCTTAACCGTTGGAACTTCAACCCTACGCACTTCAGCAAGCGTCCGGGCGTTATCGGTAAGTGGACAAGAGAAATAGTGTACGCTCGTTTTCCCCCTGCCGTGCTAGGCAAGCTAGATGATCTGAATCCCTTGATACCCGACAGGGGCTATAGAAAGTATAAACATCATATGTTCTTAACCGATGACATCGGCAATCCCGAATTGCAACAATACATCTCGAATGTGATTTTCCTGATGAAGTCCTCATCGAACTGGACAAAGTTCAAGCAGCTTTTTGCAAGGGCTATGGGACAGGAATACCAACAAGAATTTTGGGAATGACGCTCCCACTTACTTTTTAGCCTTCTCGCTCTGGCGCGGTCTATTCCAGTAAGGGCTTTTACACTTCGGACACACACGCGGCTCATTCTCAACATCGCGTGGAATCCATTCGTGCTCGCATCGCTCACATTGGTACTGATATACAGTAATCTTTTTCTTAGCCATACCTCGCACTATATACCTGAAATAATATACCGTCAAGTAAGTATTTCCCTTGACAGGTATATGTATCTTTAGTAATATACTCATGCGTAAGCGACACCAACATCGGAGACGTAAAAGCATGAGTCTAAGAGAAGCAAAAGGGCGCGATATAGCCGACAAGTTCAGCATCGCAAGACACAACGGATTGTGGCTCGTTCCTTCACAGTCAGGCTCAGGTCAGTACAAAGTCAACGCAGAGAAACAGACTTGCTCATGCCCTGACTACGATATTTGCCGCGAGAAGTGTAAGCACATCTTTGCGGTTGAAGTCACGATCAAGCGAACGCATACAGCCGTTACAAAAAACGGAGAGACTACCGTTACCGAGACCGTTAAAGTCACTCGCAAGCAAACCTATCGCCAAGAGTGGCCCGCTTACAATATGGCGCAGACTCAGGAAAAGGCGCAGTTCCTTTATTTGCTTCACTAACTATGTCAGGGTGTCGGGAGTCCCGCACAACACGGCAAAGGCCAGCGTCGCCTACCGCTTGTAGATATGATCTTCGCAATGGCCTATAAGGTCTATTCTACTGTCAGCACTCGCCGCTTTATGACTGACATGAGAGACGCGCACGCCAAGGGCTACACGTCGAAACTGCCCTGCTATAACTCAATCATCAACTACTTTGAAGATGAGATGCTGACGCCTTATCTGCAAATGCTGATAGAAGAATCAAGCTTGCCTTTAGCAGCAATAGAGAATGACTTTGCTGTTGATAGTTCTGGCTTTTCAGCTTGCCGCTTTTATCAGTGGAATGATGCCAAGTATAACAATCGCCAGCTTATGGAAAAGCGCCCTTGGGTCAAGGCGCATCTCATGTGCGGCGTCAAAACAAACATTGTGACTTCAGTTGAAATCTCAGGCTGTTATGTTAGCGATACTATGTACTTCAAGCCCTTAGTTGACGCTACTGCTAAGAACTTCACAATGAAGGAAGTAAGCGCAGATAAAGCATATCTCTAACAGTTCAATCTACAAGTCCCTGTCAATCATAACGCGATGCCGTACATTCCTTTCAGGTCAGACAGCACAGGCAGCGGCAAGACTAAAAAGCAAAGCGCACTCCGGAAAAACACGTATCACTACTTCTCAATGAATAATGATCGTTTCATGGCGCACTATCACAAGCGCTCAAATGTTGAAACGACATTCCACATGATAAAGAGTAAGTTCGGAGATGCTCTGAGAAGTAAGACGGAGAGAGCGCAGATCAACGAGGCGTTATGCAAGGTGCTTTGCCATAACATCTGTTGTCTGATTCAATCTATGTATGAGTTGAACCTAAAGCCTAAGTTTTGGGCGCAAGTGGCGTGATAAAGATGAGCGTCTTGAACGACATCTCCCAATACTGAGCACCTATTTCTATTGCCTATTCAATCTTATTAGGAGTAGGCTTGCGACCCAAATCTTTTCACAGGAGAAAAATTATGCCGGATAAACAGGAATATGTGGTTGCTACATGGATGGTTCCTTATAACACATTTTCCCAGCAAATTTCCCCGAATGGTGAACCGGAAGCGTTTATGGAAGGTCTGGAGACGCCTGCGGGCTTCATGGAATTAGGCTTTCAACTTATTAACGTTGTGGCGTGGGACGGGCAGTTACTGTTCTTTTTTCAAAAACCCATGACTATAGACGAACCGAGCTAAAGAGGCCAGCAACGCATTATTACCCCACTACCAACGCACGGTTGTGCGACCCGTTGGGCAAGCTACTTTCCTGTTGGGCAAAAGCCTCCCGTTAGGCAAAGCCCGACGAGATCGGTCAGTAGACTGATTATCTGCCAGATTGACCGGGGCTGGCCTGTCAGTATGACAGAGCCGGTTTTCTTCATTCCGTCAAGCTTAACTATTTCAGCAGATAGCTTCGCTCGCCCGCTTGGCATAAGGTTCGCAATACAGGCGTCTCGTGGGCTTGTGTGTGCGGCCCGGATGATTGCATGAGCAAGATTGGCAAACAAAAATTGACCGTCCCATTCATGTGGCTGATTATTGCCGCAGGCGCAGCCGTCTGCATTTTATCGATCATCCGTTTGCCGCTGGCCGTCATAGACATGCGCTTTCTGCTGGTGGCCGTGGTCACGCTAGGCTTCGGCTCGCGCCTGAGCGTCAAGATTCCGCGCGTCCACGGCGAGGTCACTGTCTCAGACACCTTTATCTTCCTGACCGTCCTGCTTTACGGCGGCGAGACTGCCGTCCTGCTGGCGACCGCCGATGCTCTCTCTTCATCGCTGCGCTTCTGTAAGAATAAGACGACGATTCTGTTCAACGCCGCTGTCATGGCTTTTGCTACGGCTCTGACCGTCGCGACTCTGAATTTCCTGTTCGGCTCGATCAAGCATTTGATGCACGGAGATTATTCCGCAGACTTCATCATGGCTGTCTGCGTGATGGGGTTGGTGCAGTATATCTCTAACTCCGGTCTGGCCGCCGTGCGCCAGGCGTTCAAGGCGAACGAATCCGTCTGGCAAATGTGGAGGCGTGGTTATCTCTGGACTTCGATCACATATTTTACGGGCGCGTCGGCTGCCGCGATCATCGCCAAGGTCTTCGGCGGCATAGGCATCTACGCATTCCTCGTCACGACCCCGATCATCGCCGTCGTCTATTTCACCTATCGCACTTATTTGAAGAACGTCGAGGCTTCGCTCGCACAGGCCGAGCAGGCACAGCGTCACGTCGCCGCCCTGCAAGCCAGCGAAGCACGTTTTCGCGGCGCGTTCGAGCGCTTTCGCAGTGCCTTCGATTACGCCGCCATAGGGATGGCGCTCGTGGCCAAGAGCGGTCGCTGGCTGCAAGTCAATCGCTCGCTCTGCGAAATTCTGGGCTATACGGAGGCGGAGCTGCTGTCGACCAATTTCCAGGCCATCACGCACCCGACCGATCTGGCACAGGCGATGTCTAACATCAACCAGTTGATCGAAGGCAAAGTTCCGACCTACCAGATGGAGAAGCGTTATTTTCATAAGCACGGGCACGAAGTCTGGGTGCTGCTCAGCGTCTCGCTGGTGCGCGACACCGAGACCAAGTCGCAGCACTTTATCTTTCAGATACAGGACATCACGGATCGGAAGCGCGCCGAAGACCGTCTGCTCCACGACGCCTTCCACGATGCGCTGACGGGTTTGCCCAATCGCGCGCTCTTCGTCGATCACTTGAAGCTCGGCGTCCAGCGAGCGCGCCGTCGCGAAGACATGTTGTTCGCCGTTCTCTTCCTTGACCTGGATCGCTTTAAGGTGATTAACGACAGCCTCGGCCACATGGTCGGCGATCAATTGCTGGTCGGCATTGCGCGTCGGCTGGAAACCTGCCTGCGCCCGGGAGACACGATTGCGCGTCTCGGTGGCGACGAATTCACGGTTCTCTTGGAAGACATCGCCGACGAAGAAGAGGTCATAGAGGTCGCGCAGCGCCTTCAGAAAGAGTTGACGCAGCCCTTCAACCTCGGCGGCCACGAAGTCTTCACCTCGGCGAGTATAGGCATCGCTTTGAGCACGACGGGCTTTGAGAAGCCTGAAGACCTGCTGCGCGACGCAGACACTGCGATGTACCGCGCCAAGTCGCTCGGCAAAGCACGCCACGAGCTGTTTGATAGAGGCATGCACACGCGCGCTCTGACGCAGTTGCAGCTTGAGACAGACCTGCGACGCGCGATTGATCGACAGGAATTTATCATCCACTATCAGCCGATTGTCTCGCTTGAGAATTTCCGTCTGGCGGGCTTCGAGGCTCTGGTGCGTTGGCAGCATCCCGAGCGTGGATTGATTCCTCCGACAGATTTTATACGCATCGCTGAAGAGACGGGTCTGATCGTTCCGCTTGGTCACTGGGTACTGCGCGAGGCCTGCTATCAGATGCGCGAGTGGCAGAAGATCATCCCGGCAGACCCTCCGCTCTCGATCAGCGTCAACCTTTCAAGCAAGCAGTTTATGCAGCCGGATTTGATCGGTCAGGTCAAAGCCGTGCTCGAAGAATCTAAGATTGATCCGCGCAGCCTTAAACTTGAGATCACTGAAAGCGTCGTGATGGAGAACATCGAAGCCGCGACGGAGATGCTCAAGCAGTTGCGCGACCTGGGCGTCGAGCTAAGCATAGACGACTTCGGCACGGGTTATTCCTCTTTGAGCTATCTGCACCGCTTCCCCATCAGCACGCTCAAGATCGACCGCTCGTTCGTCAGCAGCATGGCCGCCAACAACGAGAATACAGAGATCGTGCGCACCATCGTCATGCTCGCGCGCAACCTCGGCATGAAAGTAGTAGCAGAGGGCGTCGAGACCAAAGAGCAACTCGCGCAGTTACGCGCGCTCGAATGCGACTTCGGCCAGGGATACTTCTTCTCAAGACCCACGGACGTTGACGCCACGGGCAAGCTGCTCATAGATGTCGAAGATTATCTGATGACGCCGTCCAACCCCGACGGATTCAAGACGCTGGAATATGCGCTGGTGGCCTAAGAGCAATAAGACAACTTAAGCTCTTAGCGCACATCTTTGATCTGAACTGTTATGCAGCCCCTTTCAGGGCTTTTCAGCGACGCGCCAGATCAAGAGCCGTCTCGACATTTGATTCCAAACCACGCACGATGATGACGCTCTCATTTGAGAGTTGCGCTATCGTCATGCGCCCGTTCTCTCGCCAGACGGTTTGCGCTTCGTCGCCTGATTTGGAAGTCTTGATTGCCTGCGCAGCCTTGCGTCGCTGTTGGAGCGCGTTGTAGGCGCGAAAGAACTCCTGCGCATCTTCGCGGCGATCCCAGACACTCTTCCAGACAAAAAGCTGCGCGCCCCTTTCGCCTTCAAAAAGATAGGCGCGGTCGCCGCCCCAGCCCGCAGCGGCGCGCACGGCCTCTTCATCAGAGACGCCAGCCTGAAGCAGCCCGCGCACGCCTATCTCTCCCAACGGCGTCGAGCTAACGATGCGCCATCCATTTTCT
>DATLMN010000277.1:0-6351 GCA_035537255.1 Pyrinomonadaceae bacterium
TGATCTTGCCTGCGAAAAAGCGCTGCGGGACGCAAAAGGGTCATACCGTCAGCCGAGGCTAAAACAGAAAACGCCCGAACAACAGGATGCTCAGAATCAAGGCGATTGTAATGACGATGATCTTGACCAGACTCACGGTTGATTCCTCTAGGTCGAAAACGATCAATGTCCAATAAAACAGGAGGCGAGACGAACGAAATCGCATTGTAGTGGCGCACCCGTCAGCCTGTCAACGAAAGGGGTGGCCCGCCCTGCAATTCCGCCTTTAACAAAAAGCAGTACGCAGGACGAGCCGCCGTGGTTCGATCTATTTGCAACAAAAAGAGAACTTTTTATTTGAAACGCAGGGCCAGCCGCCCGCTCAAACTGCGCGGAGGGCCGACGTGCGTCCCGCTAAAGACCGACTCGAAGTTATAAAGAAACAGTTCGTTGGTCAGATTCTGGATGTCGAACTGCAAGTTGAGCGTGGCCCGCTCGTTGCGCATCAGGTCTGCGCCGATGGAAAAGTCCAGAATGGTGCGCGGGCGTACTCGGCCACGCTGGAAATCTATCTCGTTATAAAGACGCGGGTCAAAACCCTGCGCGGTGAAGTCCGCGAGCGTCGTCCCAGGCTCTACGTCCACAGGGTAGCCGGAATCATAGCGACCGCCAAAAATGGCATAGATGCCGGAGCGTCGATGCGTATAGCTCATCTGAAACTGTAGAGAATTACGCTGGTCATGATCGTTGGCGAAGATCAGGCCGGGCACATCTAGACTTTCGACGGCCTCGCCCAGAAACAGCCCGCCGTTGATCGGCGTCACACCGTAAGCGCGCGCATTGGCGTAAGAGAGGAAGCCACGAAAACCGCGCAGATCTATCGTCTCAAGCCGCACCTCTTCACCCGTCACGCGCCCTGACGAGATCGAGATCGGGAAGATAACGCCTGTGTCGAAGAACTGATCCTTGTCGCTGAAATTTTTGATACGCTTCTGATAAGCCGTCACGTTGAGGCGCAGATACCGCGAGAGTTGTTGCTGCACTCCGACCTCAAACACGTTCTGCTTATCGGGCAGAATCGGACGCACGCCCGATTGGCCCTGCAAGACTGCGAGCGGCGAGAGCGCAGCCGCTTCGCTTGAGCTGGCGAGCAGAATATTCTCTGCGGGCGGCGGCTGAAAGAAACGGTTGTAAGAGGCGCGCAACGTCGTTTGCGTTCGAGGGATGTAATAACCGATGCCGAGGCGCGGGCTCAGACCGCCTTCGCTGATGACAAGCTTGTAGTGATCGTAGCGAAGTCCTGCGGAGACTGTGAAATTGCGAAACGCCGTGAACTGATCCTGCACGTACAGGCTCAACATGCGTCCAGTCCTGCTCCCGTCGAAGAGGAACGGATTGGCCTCTGTAAAATTGTTGACGGGGTTGGGAACTATCATTCCGTTCTCGTCAAAGAGGTTGTCAAATGGGTCTGTCGTATAGAAGCTGAAATGCTCGCGCACGGGCGTCCAGGTCAACTGGCCTCCGAACTTGATGTTGTGAGAGCCGCGTATGAGCGAGACGGAGGCGATGCCGCCGATGTTTTGCAGCGTGCGATCCTGCGAGGCGACGACAGGCGTGGACTGCGGATTGCTCGTCAGCCGTGCCGTGTTGTAGCGATTGAAAAAAGAGAATTGGCCCAGGGCGTTTGGCGAAAAGATGTGCTCGTAGGTGATGAACTGCGAGCTGTTGCGAAGCCTCTGGCGCTGATCCTGCCCAGCGATCTCCTGCTCAACGCGATTCGGAATCTGAAAGTTCGAGCCGCCGAACAGAAACGTCCCGCGAAGAGAGTTGTTCTGGTCGAATTGATAATCCAGACGAAAGAAACCTTTGCCTGTGCGCCCGAAGTTATGAAAGTTTTCGACTGTGGCTGGGTCCAGGAAGCGCTGTGTCGTCGTCGCCGTCAGGTTCGTCAGAAAACCGAACTTGCCCGTGCGCGTCGAAAAGTCCGCGCCGACCTCGCCTGTCGAAAAGCTGCCCCCGGAGAAAGTCAGCCCGCCCTGCGTCGGAGTCTCAAGTCCAGAGCGCGTATTGACGTTGACGACCGCGCCTAGCTTATCGCCGAACTCCGCAGGGATGCCGCCCGTCATCACCTCTACTGTGCGAAGCGTGCGCGCGTCCAGACTTGTCGAAAAGATGGCGGACAGGTTGTCGGTGATAGGAACTCCGTCGACGACGTACTGGACTTGCGATTCAGAGCCGCGCGGGTGAAGGCGTCCGTTATCGTCCGGGGCAAGGCCAGGCGCGGAGGCGACGATTGATTCCATACCGCGCGAGGGCGCAGCGCCTGCCTGATGCTCTATCACAGACTGGCTGATGTCCGTATCGCTGGAAATCTTGTCATGCTCTGCATGATCGCCATCAGCCTCTACGGTCACGGTTTCTGTGGCCGCGCCGACGGCGAGCCTGATGTCCAGATTAGAGGGCACGGCGCTTTCCAGGTCAACGTGTTGCTCTGTCGCCTGAAATCCTTCGGCCGTCACTCGGACTTCGTAATTGTTGAAGGGAATGTTGACGAGTTTAAAGCTGCCCTGCGCGTCCGTCTGTGTGGTCTGTTGATAACCCGTGACGGTTTGAGTCACGGTGACGCTTGCGCTGGAGACGAGCGCTCCGTTCGGGTCTTTGACAGTGCCTTGAATAGTACCGATGCGTGTCTGTGCGCTGGCGGAAAAACAGGCGAGCGCGATTGTCAGTAGAAGGCGCGCGGACGTGTAAATAAAGGTTCGATACTTCATCTTAATTGCCTCTCTATGAATTCAGGTGAGCCTGAATGCCGACCGCTCGCTTCACCTTCGGCCCATCCGAAACGTTCGGGCGAAAAGGAAACTTAGGAGCGTCAGCTAATAACGCGAGTCGCGTCCCAACTAACGGGCGCGATGCTTGAACGGCTTAAAATAGAGAGGCGGAAGGTGGAGCGCGGCCATGCTGGGCCGTGCTGTTCTGAGAAGAGTAGGAGACGGTGATTGCCAGACCGCGCGCAAGCTGCGTAGGTGGTGGAGCAATGCCGGGAAGGGAACTAAAGAGCGTATTGGATAAGTTCTGGTGAAGCTGGCAGATGACGCACTCGTTGCGTGTGCGTGTCTGATTCAACGAAGAGTTCGCGTCTTCCGGATTGCTTGCCGCCGGCGACGCTGTATTGAGCAGCGCGCTCGCAGGCGCAAGGCCGCCATGCTTGTGCATGATCTCTGCGGTCGCGCCATGAACGATCATGGCGAACAGCAGTAGAGCCACTACGCGAGTCGAAAGCGTATGGGGGCGGCGCAAATTTGATTTGGTGTTGCTGGTCACTTCGTCAGGCTTTGTGCTACAGTCCACAAAAATCTATGAAATTTAAACACCTGCGCACGCCACTGTCAACTTGCTATTCGGTCGCGTTCGAGAGCGCCCTCGGTCTTCAATAAAAGAACAGTCCAATGATCCCTTGCAACATATTTAATAGCGTTCGAGCAAGCAGTTTGCCCCGTCAGAAACAGCCACGGCGCTCCTTTTCTCCGCGCCGTTCGACGCTAGTGGCTTTACTGCTTCTGAGCTGTCTTACAGGTGCGGTCAAGGCGCAATCGATAGATGCTTCGATCAGCGTTCTCTCGATTTCGCCGCCGCGCGTCAAAGTCGAAGGCGTGCGCGAAGCCGCCGGTAACAACTGGTCTTTTCGCAACGTCTACGCATCCGTTATAGGCATCGGAGACCGCGTAGAGAATCTCACGCTCTCGGATGAGCAGGGAGCAAACGTCGCCGTCAGAAAGCTCGCGCCGGGCGAGTGGAAAGCAGAAGGCGCAGCCCGACGATTCAGTTACGAAGTGAAACTGGACGTACCGGAGATGGCGACGGACGCCGTCTATGTTTCATGGCTCACGGGCCAGCACGGATTCCTGATGCCGGGCGACCTCCTGCCGCTTTCAAACGCCAATGACGGAAAAGCGACGAAGGCTTCACTGCGTATAACTTTGCCGAGTGGTTGGAGCATCTCCACGACGGAAAGCATGGGCGCAGGCAATCGTTATGAGATCAACGATGCGGAGCACGCGATCTTCTTCGTCGGTCAAAGCCTGCGTGAAAAACGCGGGCGCGCAGGCTCGACCGATTTTACTTTTGTGACGACTGGCGAGTGGGCCTTCACGGACGGCGATGCAGCGGAGTTGGCCCAGAGTATTCTCAAAGAGCACACTGAAACTTTTGGCGGCACATTGCAGTCGCGTGCAATGCTTGCGCTCGCTCCTTTCCCAAAGCCGATGGGCGCAGAGCGTTGGAGCGCGGAGACGCGCGGCAATACCGTCGTGCTCCTTTCCGGGCGCTCTCCTTCTAAGACAGCCGGACTGTCGCGCCTGAGCGTGCCCTTAACGCACGAGCTGTTTCACCTGTGGGTGCCGAACGGGTTCGCGCTCGAAGGAGATTACGACTGGTTCTATGAAGGATTCACTATGTATCAGGCGATGCGCGCCGCAGTGAATCTGAACCTGCTGACCTTTCAGGATTTTTTGAGCGCCGTCGGACGCGCGTTCGACTTTTATCGTTCGGCGCGCGATAAGGACAAGGTTTCTCTGCTCGATGCTTCCAAGCGCCGTTGGACTGGCTCGCCCGCGCTTATCTATAACAAGGGGATGCTCGTGGCGTTTCTTTATGATCTGACGTTGAGACAAAAGACGGACGGCAAGCGTTCACTTGACGATGTGTACCGCGCGCTTTACCGTCGCCATCGCGAAGGCGAAGCGAGAGCCGACGGCAACAGCGCCGCCATCGCGGCTTTGAATGAGCCAGCCGATATGCGAGATTTTACGCGCAGCTATATAGAGACGGCGAGCGCGATTGAATTGGCGACGATGATCGCGCCGTTCGGATTGCAAGTCGAAAACACAGGCGCGCGCACGCAGCTTGCGGTCGCCAATTCTTTGAAGCGCGAGCAGCGCGATTTATTGCGCAAATTCGGTTACAATGACGAGACGCGCAAGGGACTCAGACATGGTCGTCCGGCGGACAAGCATCATCCCACGTTAATAAATTGAGTCGGAGCAATTCGAAGAGAAGTGATAGATCAGCGAAAATTTCAAACTCTTAAATTCATCCTGCTTCTAGTCCTCGCCCTCGTCGGCGCGGGCTGCAACACGCTTGCGAAAAAAGATGAGACGGGTGTGATCATCGCGCGCCGTGCGCAGGTACGAAGCTCTACGGCCGTGGTGGCCGCCGACCTTGTCGAAGTCAATCGCGGTGATGTCGTCGATATACTCGGCACTGACGAAGTGGAGGGCGGCGAGCGCTGGCTGCGCGTGCGCGCGCATGACGAAGAGAATACAGAAGGCTGGATAGAGGCGCGCAACATCATGCCCCTGGATGTGCTTGATCGTGCGCGCAAGCTTGCGGAAGAGGATAAGGACACGCCTGTGCAGGCGACAGGACAACTTCGCGCCAGCACCAATCTGCGTCTCAGCCCTGATCGCACGGGCAACGATAATATTCTGATGAAGCTTGAAAGCGGCTCAAGTTTTGAGATCGTCGGTTGGAAGCGCGTGCCAAAGCCCAAGACGGATGAAACTCTTGAGAGCGACGATGCGCCGAAGGCAGGAAGCGCGCAGCAAAGCGCTCAGCAAAACTCAGGAAGAAAACAGAGTGATGCTCCCAAAGAGCCGGAAGAGGCGAACGAACTCTGGTACAAGGTTCGTCTAGGGCCTTCGATCTCGCCCGCGCCCGCCGGTTGGATTTACGGCAAGCAGGTCGAGCTGACAGTTCCGAGCGACATCATCTTTTATCGCACGGGGCGTGAATTCGTCGCCTGGCATAGACTAGATGACGATCCTGCCGCCGATACGGCCGCCGCGACCAAGGATAAGGATGTCGGTAAGGAGATCAAGCCCGGCAGCTGGGTGATTCTGGAAAAGAGCAGCTCCAACGAGCCGCACAAACTCGATGAGCCGGACTTCGACCGCATCTACGTACTGGGCTACGATAAGATTAATCAGGAACACTATACGGCTTATCGCAGTCCCGACCTGAAGGGATTTCTCCCGCTACGTGTAGAGGGACGCGGAGACAACAAAACCTTCACGGTCAAGATAGGGGACGACAGCGGGCAGAAGACTGACGCGCAATATACACTGTACAGGGACGACCGTGGCGTGCTCAAAATAGCCGCTCCGAACGAGCAGCCAAGACAGCGTAAAAGAAGGTGAAAAATTTTTCGCGTTGGGTGCTTGACAAAAAACGAACGGTGTCTATAATGCCTCTTTGCCTGACACAGGCCGATTGACATCCAAGCCACAAAGAGCACACGTCGAGCCGCTTCTCTCTGAAGAAGATTTTGCGAGGGAGCGGCTGTTTCATCCCTGAAATTAGTTTTTGGGAATG
>DATLMN010000278.1:0-6795 GCA_035537255.1 Pyrinomonadaceae bacterium
CTCGTTTGGGCGCGCGAGCAAGGTCTGGACATCATCGTCACGGATCATCACCTGCCGGACGAGGGCGAGGGTGCGCCGCCCGCCTACGCCGTCCTTAACCCGAACCAGCACGGCTGCAACTATCCTGACAAAAATCTGGCGGGCGTCGGCGTGGCTTTTAAGTTGGCCCACGCTCTTTTTCGCGAGCGCGGGATGGAGCACATGGTCGGCGGCTTTCTGAAGATGGTCGCCATCGGCACGGTCGCAGATGTCGCGCAGCTCACGGGCGAAAATCGTAACATCGTCGCGCTGGGACTTCGCGATCTGCCGCAGGCAACAAATCCTGGCCTGCGCGCTTTGATGGAGGTCGCAGGGCTTAACGAGGGACGCGCGATGACCGCCTATGATCTGGGCTTTCGCATTGGCCCAAGAATCAACGCCGCCGGGCGCATGGAGGCGGCGCGCACCATCATTGAACTGTTCGAGACGGACAACATTGAAGAGGCACGTCGTCTGGCCGCGCATCTGGACGCGCTCAACCGCAAGCGCCAGACCGTGCAGAGCGAGATTACCAGAAACGCTCTTGCGGCGCTGGCGATTGACGCAGTGGGCGCGCACGTTGCCGTCGTCGCTGGCGACGGCTGGCATCGTGGAGTCATCGGTATCGCAGCATCAAAGGTCGCAGAGCGCATCAATCGTCCGTGTATCGTCATCTCTCTCGAAGAAGATTTAGGACACGGCTCGGCGCGAAGCATAGAGGCTTATCATCTCCTGAATGGCTTGACGGCGTGCGCGGACCTGTTCGAGAAATTCGGCGGCCATTCGCACGCCGCTGGGCTCACGATCAGGCGCGACCGCATACCCGAACTGCGCCGCCGCTTAAACGAACATGCAGCGGGCCAGTTGAGCGACGCAGACCTTCTGCCCGTCCAACACATCGACGCGGAACTTCAGCCCTCCGCGCTCTCGCTCTCAATCGTCGAAGAGCTAAAACGGCTTGAGCCCTTCGGGGCTGGCAATCCGCGCCCTGTCTTTATGACGCGCGAGATGCGCTTGGCCGCTGAGCCGCGTGTCATTAAAGACCGCCATCTGAAACTGCGCGTCACCTGCACGGATGGCCGCACGCATGACGCGATCTGGTGGGGAGGCGTGGAGGAAACATGTGAGCGAACGCTTCACGCGCATGACCGCATCGAAATGGCTTACACCCTTGAGCCCAATACCTGGCAGGGAGTGACGCGCCTTCAGTTGTGCGTTCAAGATGTGAGAACAGATGTTAGATACTAGATGCCGGATGTCAGTTTTTACTAACATCTAATATCTAGCATCCGACATCTGATTTATTATGCAAGAGATCAGACGAAAAAGACCTTTGGCTTTGGGTTGGCGCGCGCGGCTGCCTTTGATGACGCGTGTGCTGGCTCTCTTTGTGCTGGTCGCCGGAATCATTTTCGTCGGCATCTCTTATTACAAACTGCGCAATAACAAGCCGTTCGTCATGATTCCGGGCTCGCCCGAATTGTCAAAGCAGGTCACGAGCGTGGTCGAGGGTTACGAGCGGCGTGTGATGGAAGGCGACCGCCTGCGTCTGTGGCTGCGCGCGGCGCGCGACATTACCTTCGCGGACAATCATCACGAGCTTGAGGACGTGCATCTGGAAGTTTATCCGCCCACGGGCGATAAGCCCGATCAGATCAAGGCGCGCCGCTCTATTTACGATCCTGAGAAGGGAATCATCTCTTTCGCGGGCGATGTCAACGTAGAGACACGCGATAATCTGAAAGCCAAAACCGAAATCTTTATCTACAACCAGAAGGTAGAGACCGCCGAGACGGATCAGCCGATCACTTTTACGCGCGAGAATATTTCAGGGCAGGCGACGGGCGCGTTTCTCGACGCGAAGGGTAAGCGATTAGAGCTGCGCAACAACGTCTCGATCACGGTTGCGCCCGAAGTCAAAGAAGGAGCAAAGCCCGTCCCGCGCTCCAAGCCCGTCGTCATACGCTCTGCGCATGCCACTTTCGATCAGGGGACGCTGCATCTGGCTTTCACTGGCGGCGCGACCGCTGAACAGGAACGAGACGTGATGAGCGGCGATAATCTCTCGGCCACACTCAACGCGCAGAAGCGTCTGCAAAAAGTCGAAGCGCGCGGCAATTCTTACCTGCGCTCTATGACGGAAGGCCGCGCCGTCGAAGTCCACGCGGTCGATATGGATTTCTTTTTAGATTCCGACCAGCAGCTACAACGCGCCGTTGCCACACGCGATGTGCGCACACAGAGCCTGGACGCTGATGCCGAGATGCAATTGACTGGGGCGAGCCTGTTGGAAGTAAATTTCGTTCCGCAGGGTGATCGCAGCATTTTGAAAGAGATGCGCACGGAGGGGCGCTCTGTCCTGACGCTCGCCGCTCCAAAGTCACGCGCAAGCGATCCACGCGCCGCCAATAAACGCCTGACGGCTGACACTGTCAAGCTCGTCTGGCGCGCCACGGGCCGCGACCTTGAGCGCGCAGAAGCTGTCGGCAATGCTGAGCTGTTTATAGAGCCCTTGCAAAAGACAGCGACCGCAGACCGCAAGACTCTGACCTCCGCGCGCTTCGACTGTGATTTTTACGAGACCGGAAATCTGGCGCGCACCTTTACCGCCAACAGCGATGCAAAAGTCGTCATCGATCCGGTCATGCCGACAGAGCAGAGGGCACAGCGTACCATCACATCACAAAAGATGGTCGCCGTAATCGTGCGCGAGACGCAGGACATAGAACGCCTTGACGCGCAGGGCGATGCGAAATTCACGGAGCTTGATCGCAACGGCCTTGCGGGCAGCGCGCAGTACACGGCTGCCGATGAGATGGTTCGCCTGCGCGGTGGTGAGCCCACCGTCTGGGATTCGCGCGCGCGCACCAAGGCCACAGAGATAGATTCAGATACGCGCAACGATATTTCTTACAGTCGCGGCAAGACTTCGACGACCTATTACAGTCAGGAGCAGACCAATGGTGCGACGCCGTTCTCCAAAGTCAAGAGTCCCGTTTACATTACTTCCGAGCGCGCGGAGTTTCGTCACGTCGAGGGCATAGCCATCTACACCGGGACGGCGCGCGCATGGCAGGACGATAACTTCGTGCGCGCAGACAAACTGACCATCTATCGCGAGACCAAGCGCATGGAGGGCGACGGACATGTGCAGAGCGCGCTCTATCAGGCGCGCAGAAAGACGCAGAGCGGCGGCGGCGAATTAGTCCCGGCCTTTGCGACGGCGGAGCGCATGTCCTATGCGGACGCGGATCGACTGCTTCATTACGAAGGCAACGTGGACATCAAACAGGGCACGGATCGAATCACGAGCGCCGTGGCCAACGTCTACCTGTTGAAAGAGAACAACGAGGTGGAGAAAACCATCGCCGAGCGCGAAGTGGTGCTCACACAGCCGGGCAGGCGCGGCACAGGTGATTGGGCACAATACACTGCCGCCGACGAGACCATGATCCTCAAAGGCAATCCGGCGCGCGTCGAAGACACCGAACAGGGAGCGACCGAGGGAGGTCGTTTGACTGTCTATCTACGCGAGAGTAGAGTTGTCGCAGACGACGCAAGAGGCCCACAATCGCCCGGTCGCGTACGCTCGACGCACAAGATTAGAAAGCAGTGACGAGTGACAGGTGACGAGCGTAAGATCAGCGGCGAGCAGTGGACAAGCATTTAAGTTTTAACTCGTCACTCGCCACTTGTCACTCGTCACTGATTTTATATGGGAACGCAGGCTGAAGAATTAACTGTGATTGAGTCCGAGCGTGATGCGACGACCGGTGCGCGCGCCGCTGCCATCAAGCGTCCGCTTGAGGGGATACCGTCAGAGACGGCGCTGATGGCGCTGAACCTGCAAAAGTCTTATGGCAAGCGTCGTGTCGTTGATAACGTCAGCCTGCATGTCGAGCCAAGCGAAGTGGTCGGCCTGCTCGGCGCTAACGGCGCTGGCAAGACGACGACCTTCTACATGCTGATCGGGTTAGAGCGGCCTGATCGCGGTTTGATTCGATTGGGCGAGCGCGACATCACGCGGCTTCCGATGTACCTGCGCGCACGGCTGGGCGTCGGCTACTTGCCGCAGGAGCCCTCTATCTTTCGTCGTATGACGGCGGCGCAGAATATTCTGGCTGTGCTGGAAACCCTGGGCCTGCGGCGGCGCGAACGCTTCAAGCGCCTGGAAGAACTCCTGGAAGAGTTCGGCATCGCGCATGTGCGTAACACGCGCGGCGATGCTTTGTCTGGCGGCGAGCGCAGACGTACAGAGATTGCGCGCGCTCTCGCCACAGAGCCGCAGTTCATCCTGCTGGATGAGCCCTTCGCAGGGATTGACCCGAAGGCCGTGGACGATATTCAGAATATGATTCTGTACCTGCGCGGTCGCGGCATCGGCATACTGATTACTGATCACAACGTGCGCGAGACTCTGGGCGTGACGGATCGGGCCTATATCATGGCCGAGGGGCGTATCTTTCGTTCCGGCGCGCCGCAGGAATTGACAGAAGATGCGGAAGTCCGCCGCCTTTATCTAGGCGAGAAGTTTCGGCTGTAGGTTAAAAGTAGTCAGCGGTCAGTAATCAGTCGTCAGCAAAAGCACGCTTGACAATCCGGATGGGTTTATAGGCCAATACGATCTCGATTAACAAAAATTTTTCGCCTGACTGAATACTGATTACTGACTACTGATAACTTTTTCAGTTATAATCTTCCCAGCGTTTGTCAGCGCAGATTCTAAAACCATTCAGAGGCGAAGTATTAGAGAAGTTCAAGCAAGGTATGTCCGTTAAGCTCACCACCAGTCTTTCGCAGCGACTCGTCCTGACGCCGCAGTTGCGCCAGCGCATAGAGATGTTGCAGATGACGACACTCGAACTAAGCGACCTGATTCAGCAGCAGCTTTTAGAGAACCCTGTGCTGGAAGAGGTTCCGTCTCATGAAGAGACGCAGGAGCTGGCCGAAAAAATCCTTGACCAGTTGGCCTCCGGCGACGCCGGAAGCAGTTTCGATCTTGCACCTTCGGAAGCCGCTGGCGGTGACCTGAACGGCGCTTCGGCCAACGGCTCTGGCGATGCGGAAGACTTGGCGATGTATGCCGCCGGGACTGAGACGCTTCCCATCGAAGCGGGCGAAAGCGGTGCGGGCCTCGAAGCCGGTGAAGAGTCCGCTGGTGCGGACGACGCCGCGCGCGACTCCTTCGAGGAGATAGACTTCGGCAGAGAGTTTCAGGACTACCTTGATCCGGGCTACAAGACGCAGGAGTTCGAGTACAAGGAAGACGCGCCGACCTTCGAGCAGTTTTTGACGCGGCCTCCGTCTCTCTCAGAGCATCTGGAATGGCAGCTTCACATGAGCCCGATTGAGGGCGCTGTGTGTGATGCCGCCGAATCCGTGATCGGAAACCTTGACAGCGACGGGCGGCTCAGCGCGACTAATGAAGAGATCGCTGCGATGGGCGGCTGGTCGCTGGAACTGGTCGAAGAGGCGCGCCAGGCCGTGATGCTGCTTGACCCTGCGGGTTGCGGCGCGCGCAACGTCGGCGAATGCCTGCTCGTTCAACTCGAAGCGCGCGGCGAAGGGAATCGTCTCGCCGCGCGTCTCGTCACAGATCATCTGAACGATTTGCAGCAACACAAGCTGCCGAATCTCTCCAAGCAGATCGGCGTCGATATAGAAGAGCTTTTGAGTGAGCTTCAGCTTATCCGCTCGCTCGATCCGTATCCGGGCCGCCGCTACTCCGTGGACGAGCCGATACTGATTACGCCGGAAATCTATATCGAGAGAATTGATGAGCTCAAAGACGACTACATTGACGAGCTTGGCGGTTACATAATCTATTTCGCCGACGACGGCAGCCCGCGCCTGCGTATCAGCCAGAGCTATCAGCAGATGCTGGGCCAGGAGGGCACAACCAAGGAGACACGCGACTTTATCCGCGACAAGATGCGCTCCGCCGTCGATCTGCTGCGCAACATAGAGCACCGTCGGCAGACCATCTACAAGGTGGTCGAATCAATCGTCAAACGCCAGCGCGAATTTCTTGATAAGGGCGTGCAGTACATCAAGCCTATGATGCTCAAGGACATCGCCGAAGACATAGGCATGCACCTCTCCACGGTTTCGCGCGTCGTCAATCGCAAGTATGCGCACACGCCGCAGGGCGTCATAGAGCTGCGCCGCTTCTTCACAGAAGGCATGATGAACGAAGAAGGCGAAGAGGTCTCGACGCGCATCATCAAGCTCAGGATCAAGAAGCTGATCGAGGAAGAGGATTCGCACAACCCGATCACGGACGATCAGGTCGTCAAGATTTTGATTAAAGAAGGTATCAAGCTCTCGCGCCGCACGGTCGCCAAGTATCGCGACCAGATGCAGATCCCCGGATCGCGCGAGCGCCGCGCCGTGACATGACCTCGCGTGAAGGGTCTGCACCGGTTGCGCTCAATTTTTAAGTTTAGCTCTCTAATTTTTACTTTCTTCATCAGCATCCGCGAAAGTGGGCCAAGTACAGTAGTGTCCCTTTCGCGTCCCCCGCGTGCTGTGAAACCTGCGAGGAGGGAAATCACTGATGGAATTTGAATACACGGGCCGTCACGTTGACGTGACGCCGGCCCTGCGCTCACACGTCGAGGATCATTTCCAGAAGATCGAACATATTTTCAACGATACGACGGCGCGCGCACACGTCATTATAGAGGTCGAGAAGAATCGCCAGATCGGCGAGATACTGGTTCACTGGCGCGATCATACTCTGACGGCGACGGACACCAACGCCGATATGTATCAGGC
>DATLMN010000279.1:0-30314 GCA_035537255.1 Pyrinomonadaceae bacterium
GCTCGCCCGTAGATCAAATACTGCTCTACTGCTATCACTATGATCCGGCGACTGGAAAATACTCCTGGGTCATAAATATTTACAGGTGGGGCGGCGCGTTGACGGTCGCGGGCATGGCGGCACTGCTCTTTTTCCTCTGGCGGCGAGGGTCAGGTTCAGCAACGACAGCAGCAGAGGACGCGCGTCTGAATCAAGGAGGAACCATTTAACGTCATGCAGTCCTGGATTCCATTTCCCGATTCTGCTTCGACCTTCGCAGGAAAGGTGGACGCGCTCTATCTTTATCTGGTCGGCGTGACGGTCTTCTTCACTGTGCTGATCGCATCCGTCATCGTCATCTTCGTCATACGGTATCGCCGCCGCATGCCCTTCGAGATTCCGCGTCCCGTCGCAGGCTCGATCAAGCTCGAATCTGTCTGGACTGTGATTCCCTTTATCATCGCGATGAGCATGTTCGTGTGGGGCGCGAGCGTCTATTTCACGCAGTACAGTGTGCCGAAGGATGCGCTGGAAGTTTACGTCGTCGGCAAGCAGTGGATGTGGAAAGTACAACACATCACGGGTCAGCGCGAGATCAACGAGATGCACGTGCCCGTCGGGCGCAAGATCAAGCTGGTGATGACCACAGAAGATGTCATCCACAGCTTTTACATTCCGGCCTTTCGCACCAAGGCCGATGTCGTGCCGGGCCGTTACACTTATCTATGGTTCGAGGCGACCAAGCCCGGACGCTATCATCTCTTCTGCGCGGAGTATTGCGGGACGAACCATTCCGGCATGACAGGCTCAATCGTCGTCATGGAGCCGGCCGAGTATGACAACTGGCTAAGCGGCAATGCCAATCAGGAATCGCCCGTCGCCGCCGGTCAAAGGCTTTTCACACAAACAATGGGTTGCGCCTCTTGCCATAAGGAGGACGGGTCTGGCGGGCGCGGGCCTGCGCTGATGGGACTTTTGGGAAGCACAGTGCGGCTGGATAATGGTCAGACCGTGACGGCCAACGAGGATTATATACGCGAGTCGATCATCAATCCGCGCGCCAAGCTGGTCGCAGGCTTTCAGCCGATCATGCCGACGTTTCAGGGACAGCTCACAGAAGAGCAACTCTTGCAGCTCATCACCTATATCAAATCGCTCAGTCCCGGAAAGAGTTCGGGAATCGAGACGACAGCGCCCGCGCGCTCTAACAATCCGCAGACTGGCCCTGCGACGCCTGAAGCCACGGGAGCAAGCTCCATCGATGCGCAGCGGTCTAACCCTGTGGGCGCGACGCCGCCAAGCGCCGCGACGAGTCCAGGCGGCGCAGCGTCGCCTCCGGCGTCAAGACAGACAGGCAACAGGCCCAGGCAATAATTTTTCAGGGATTAATTTTTTAAAGATATGAGTACAACAGTAGCCACAGCAGCACCGTTCGAGCCCTTGACGCCGACAGACGAGCGCATCAATTATCTGAATGCGCAGTACGGTCTCAAGTCATGGCTTCTGACCAAAGACCACAAACGCATCGCTCTGCTTTATCTGGGCTCGGTGACGTTCTTCTTTCTGCTCGGCGGTCTTTACGCGATGGCGATTCGACTTGAGCTGCTAACGCCGCAGGGAGACCTCGTCGAATCCAACACCTACAATAAGCTCTTTACACAGCACGGCATCCTGATGGTCTTCTTCTTTTTGATTCCGGCCATCCCTGCCGTGCTCGGAAACTTTCTCGTCCCCATCATGATCGGCGCGAAGGATTTGGCCTTCCCGCGAATCAACCTGCTGAGCTGGTACATCTACATGGTGGGCGGCATCCTGACGATCTGGGCGCTGCTGAGTGGCGGCGTCGATACTGGATGGACATTTTATGCGCCATACAGCTCGACCTATTCGAACTCTTACGTCGTGCTGGCGGGGCTGGGAATCTTTATCAACGGCTTCTCGTCCATCCTGACGGGCTTAAACTTTATCGTCACGATTCACACGATGCGCGCGCCGGGGATGACCTGGTTTCGCTTGCCGCTCTTTATCTGGTCGCATTACGCGACGAGCCTGATTATGATCTTGGGCACGCCCGTCATCGCGATCACAATCCTGCTGCTGGCGCTTGAGCGTCTCGCGCACATAGGCATCTTCGATCCGAAGCTCGGCGGCGACCCGGTACTCTTTCAGCACCTGTTCTGGTTCTACTCGCACCCGGCGGTCTACATCATGATCTTGCCCTCGATGGGCGTGATCAGTGAGCTGATCGCGAACTTTTCCAGAAAGAATATCTTCGGCTATAGCTTTGTGGCCTTCTCTTCAATCGCGATTGCGGTCTTCGGCTTTCTCGTCTGGGGACATCACATGTTCGTCTCAAGCCAGTCCATTTACGCAGGGCTGGTCTTCTCGTTCCTGAGCTTCGCGGTGGCGATTCCCTCTGCGGTCAAGGTCTTTAACTGGACGGCGACTCTGTATCAGGGTTCGATCTCATACGATACGCCGATGCTCTACGCTCTGGCCTTCGTCGGGCTGTTTCTGATTGGCGGCATGACGGGACTGTTTGTGGCGGCGATGGGCGTTGACGTGCATGTGCATGATACTTACTTTGTCGTCGCACACTTTCATTATGTGATGGTGGGCGGAACGCTGATGGGTTACCTGGGCGGGCTTCATTACTGGTGGCCCAAGATTTCCGGGCGCATGTATCCGGAAGGGTGGGGAAGGTTCGCGGCGCTCGTGATCTTCGTCGGCTTCAACCTGACTTTTTTCCCGCAGTTTCTTTTGGGCTACATGGGCATGCCGCGCCGCTACCATGCTTATGCGGGAGAGTTTCAGGTCTTAAATGTGATGAGTTCGGCGGGCGCTTCCATCTTGGGCCTCGGCGTGTTGATTCCGATGATCTATCTGATCTGGTCTATGCGCTACGGCAGGCGCGCGGCTGCTAATCCCTGGATGCTGCCCGGTCTGGAATGGCGAACAGCATCTCCGCCTCCGACCGAGAACTTTATCGTCACGCCCGTCGTGACTTGGGAAGCATACGAGTTTGCGCCGCCCGAAGAATTGCAGGTCATAGGCAAGTTCGAGTCCGGCGACAGACCCGATCACCCGATAGCGGAAAGGTAAGAGAACAGATGCTGGATGTCAGATGCTAGATGCTAGCATTTCACTGACATGTAACATCTAGCATCTGACATCTGCTTTTATAACGGAGATTAAAAGTTGGCTACGAGTCATGTGGACACAGCGCACTCGGCGCACTCGGCACTGGCGCACCATTTCGATAACATGGAGCAGCAGCGCGAGGCCGGTAATCTGGGGATGTGGGTCTTTCTCGCCCAGGAGGTGATGTTCTTCGGCGGGCTGTTTCTAGTCTATACACTGTATCGCTCGTCATACCCGGAGGCTTTCGCCGTCGCGAGCAATCATCTTAACTGGAAATTGGGAGCGGTCAACACGGTCGTCCTTATCGTCAGCAGTCTGACGATGGCGCTCGCAGTCTATTTCGCACAGACGGGCGTGCGCCGCGCGCAGGTTCTCTTTTTGATCGTGACGATGATTCTGGGGACGACCTTTCTCGTCATCAAGGCCATAGAGTATTACGACAAGTACAAGGATCACCTGATTCCGGTCGCGGGCATGTTCCAGTGGGAGGGCGAGTTGCCGCACGGCGTCGCGCCGCAGCACGTGCAGATGTTCTACTGGATTTATTTCGCGATGACTGGGCTGCACGCGCTGCACATGATCATCGGGCTGGGGATCATGACGTGGCTCGTCTATCATGCTTGGCGCGGTCGCTTTACTCCGGAATATCATGCGCCCGTGGAGATTTCGGGGCTCTACTGGCACTTCGTCGATATAGTCTGGATATTTCTCTTCCCGCTGCTTTACCTTTTGGGCAGGCACGTCGGCGGAGGTCATTAAAAGGGTACATTAAGCATGTCGGAACACATCGTCTCGAAAAAAGTTTATTTCGTCATCTTCGGTGCGCTGATGTTGGGGACGCTGCTGACGGTGCTGGCCGCATTTTACGATATGGACGAAAAGGTGTTTCACGGCGCGAACACGGTCGTCGCGCTGACCATCGCCGTCATCAAGGCCACGCTCGTCGTGCTCTATTTTATGCACGTGCGCTATAGCTCGCGCCTGACGTGGGTGATCGTCATCGCCGGATTTTTCTGGATGGGAATTATGTTCGCCCTGACCTTTAGCGACTACTGGACGAGGCCCACGACGACTCAGCCCAAGAGCGTCAGCGAAAACGTCAGATAGCTTGCAGCGCAGACAAGTGCGCACGCGCCAGTCCGTAGAAAAAGAAGAGGCTTCGGTGGTTTCCACGCCGAAGCCTCTTCTTTTTTTGCTCGAATCAGATGGCACACTTCGGGCGGGCGCGAGCGTCGGCGCTAAAAGTGTGTTGGTTAGAGGTTGACTAGAACGAAGCGCAGCAGCAGTGGCGCTTAGGGCAACTATTTCGTGAGCACGAATTTCGTATCCTGAACCAGAAGCTGCTTGTCGCAGCCTGGACAGTTCAGCCTGATCGTCGCATCAGATGTTTTGATGGGTGTCCCGCAACCGGGACACGCGCCCTCTACCTGATGCCCTGCAAAAATGTCGCGCATCATAAAGAGCGGAAGAATCAATCCGGCGAGGAGCAGCGGAATACCAAACAACAATCCTGTGCCGGAGCCTTCGCCCAAGGTCAGGCTCAGGATCAGGCCACCGATAAAGAGAACCAGGCCCAGCCCAATCGCGAACGAAAACCCGTATGCTCCATCGAACGTGCGTCCTGCTTTTATGGATGCAGGTCTCTTAACTTCCATGAATCTCGAATCCTCCACCTTCCAGGGTTAGCAAAATAGCAATATTTATGGAATCAAGGCGGAAAGTCGAGAGCACTACTCGGCTTATATGCGTTGAAAGTTAGCACAGGCGCGCGCGCCTAGACAAGACTGAACGCACACCTTTCACAGAAGAGAGTTTTTCGACACGCTCTAAGAAATAAAGGGTGAAGCATTATTTAGATGCTTCACCCTTTGACCCACCCTGGCTCGTTCCCTGGCCGCATGAGCTTTTGAAAGCATCAATGCAGACATCCTTGTTCAGATAAGCGTTCTTGACGCCCATCAAAAAACCCCGCGAGGCTTAGGCCATTCAGAGTCGAAAGCGGCGCAGAGTCTGCGCAACCACAATCTGAAAACAGCCGACCGTAACGGGGGAATCGTACTGTTTATAACCGCAACGAGAGCAACGGGTCTGTACGATGCCGTACTCTCTCAATGGTTCGCCATCGCTTCAAACTAAAAGCGCTGCGTACATAATTCTCATTCTCTTGTCGCGTTATTTTTATCCGTCTCTATCAAATCTGTCTCAAATTATGCGCTGAGGATTGCGATGCTACTTTATCGGGCTTTATCAGTCGCGCTACTTTAGCCCTAGCGCTACGGGGGCGCTGTGTCTTTATCATCATCACACATCGACCATTGCCGGTTTGAGCCTGAAGACGGATGCTGCTAAAGTATGCGGTTTCAATTGAGAGGTGAATAAATGACAGGGACTACTATGAGCATGACGAGCGAAACTGTTTTCGAGAAATTTATCGACGGGCAGGATGAAACGGCTTGGAACGAAGCGCTCGGCGAGCTTCTTTCGTCCATTCACGAGGTGGACAAAACGGCGACGCAAATCTGGTTCGCGTTTTATCCGCTCGGCCTCTTTCGCGCGCTTCACGAGGCGGAAGACCCGCAGCTTCTGGCCAGCAGACTGTTGCTTCAGGGAAAATATCTACTGCGCGATCAGATAGATTCTTCGCACAAGTTTTTGTACGGGCATCGCTACTGGCCGGAGGTCAAACGAGCCGTCGCGCAATATGCCGCATCCTTCGACGGGTCTGCGAAGCTGCCGCTCGCCGATCAGATACGTAAAGTCGCACACATGGTCGCAGAGAGTTTGAAAGTCGAAGACTCTCTTGTTCTTGGTATCACTGCCGTTGCGTTTATGACCATCACTCAAACAGGCGTCGAAGCGTTTACGGCTGAGCCCGGCACGGTTTCCATCGACAGGAAGTACGCGCGTAAGTCTGCGCAACAGGTCTTGGAAGAGCGTGCAAAGGATGATAGCCAGGGGCTGTTCGGATTTCTCAGAACAGTGGATAAGCAATGGACTGTCACCTACGATGAAGAAAGCAATGCCAGTTTCAAGTTGATTCAAGAGGAAGAACTGGCTTCCGCTTCTGCCAGAGACACTTCCTGCGACTGGCGCGCCGTTGACCAGCGCTGCATCGAAGGGCCAATCCCCGTCGAGTGTCGCTCGGCCTCTTGCGGCACATGCTGGGTCGGCGTGCTCGGCGGCGCTGAGAAACTGACAGAGGTCGCTGCGCTCGAAGGAAAACAGGTCAAGGAGTTTGGCTATCTCAATACGGACGTGCCCCAACCGATCATACGTCTTGCCTGTCAGGCGCGTGGCACGGGCGCTGTCTCAATCGTCATTCCGCCATGGAATGGCGTCTTCGGAAAATACCTGCGCGCGAAACAGTCTAGGCAGCCGGAAGAAGTGATGAGCAGGAGCGGCAGCAATGGCGGCGGCGAGTCCGGTCAATAAATTATCCTGACAAGCGATTCAGAGAGTCTTTTAGAAAAGCCGTGGAAGGAACTGGCAAGCCCTTGTCCGGCTTTTTTCTTTGCACAGAGGTTAAAGAGAAAAGCGTTGCGCGAGAAACGGCGAAGAGCGGCAAAGCAATTTGAGGAAGAGTTAAGCAGTGAGCGCTCGCCGCTCTTCTCTTCTCCGATCTTGCTTGTGATGGCGGCGGCGCTTCTGTGGAGCACTGGCGGTCTCTTTATCAAATGGACGACGCTCGCCACCTTCGAGCTTTCGTTCGGACGCTCACTGCTGGCGGCGTTGACGGTCGCCTACTTCACGCGCCGCGAAGGGTTCGGCATTAATCGTCTCACGGTGCTGACCTCCGTGCTTTACGCTGCGCTGCTGCTGCTCTTCGTGCTGGCCACAAAGTTGACGACCGCTGCCAACGCTATCTTTCTGCAATACACCGCGCCGATCTACGTGCTCCTGCTTGAGCCGCTCTTTTACAAAGAGAAGCTTCGCTCAACTGATTTGGCAGTGGTCGCTGCCTGTGTGGCCGGGATGTCGCTCTTTTTCGTGGGCCAACTCAAGCCCGAAGATGTGCAGGGAAACGTCGCGGCGCTGGCCTCCGGTCTCTGCTTCGCGTTCTACATTCTGCTGCTGCGCCACTCCAGCTCGAAGGAGGTCAACAGAGCGTCGTCAGTAATCTACGGCAATCTGCTGATCGTGCTCGTCAGCGGGTTGGTGATCCTCTTTAATCCGCAGAGCCTGCGCGCAATCTCTGAGGCGGGCACGCGCGATCTGGCGGCGGTCGTTTACCTGGGCGTCGTTCAGATAGGGCTGGCCTACACACTGTTTACGCTCGGCATGGCGCGCGGTGTGCGCTCGCTCGACGCCGGAATCGTAGCCTATATAGAGCCCGTCTTGAATCCCGTCTGGGTCTTTCTTTTCTTAGGCGAGCGCCCATCGCTGTGGGCCATCCTGGGCGGCGCGATCATCATCGCCGCAGTCTTTCTGCACACCATCAGGGGCGCACACAAAGCGCGAACAGTCGTCCTGCCATAAAGAATCTATTGAGCCCTGTCGATGATTCTCAGCCCGCCGTAGAACTCTTCAAAGATGGGTTTTAGTTCTTCAGCGCTGCCGTACTCTCGCACTGCGACTCCTTGAGCACCCGCGATCATGGCAGAGAGAGAGCGTCCTTCGCTCGGGCGAAAGAGACAGAGCACAGGCTTGCCCCAGGTCGTCGCCTTCCCTATTTCATAACCGACGCCCAGGCTAGGGCGCGTCACCTCCGCGACCAGACATTCAGCCTCTTCGAGCCAGCGCAGGTCTCTGTCATGAATCTCCACATCATTTCCGCTCTCGCCCCGCGCATCCAGTTCCGCGTCGCCGATGTGCTCCGTGAGAATCTCTCCGTAACATTTGAGCCGTTCGATGATCTCAAGGTAGAGAGACCAGTCCTCGCGCCCGCCACGAATCGATCCCGCGAAATAGATTTTCATCTCAGTCCCCATGTCGTGAATCTTCAATCTAAAATCCAAAATGCTTTAGAGCATCCATGTGACGCGGTCTGCGAAGTAGGTGGGCGAGCCCTGCGGATGCTCGCGGCGAAACTCTTTATAGCGCGCAAGCAATCGACGATACCTCTTGTTGGAAGCGCGCAGGCGCGCGTGCGGAATCTCTCGCAGATGATTTTCCACATGCCAGCGATTTCGCGGCGAGAAGCGCCAGTCATAATTTCCAAGCTCATAAAGATTGGTTGCGCCGTAGCCTGTGATGCGGCCCGTCAGGTCAACGTAAGGATCAAAGTAGCTCCACACCAGATCGCGCACAGTGCGAAAAACAGGCTTGCGGCCATGCAGGCCAATATCGCGCGAGCGCGCGACGCCTCCCCAGCGTCCCTTTTGTTGAAAGATAAAGACGACGTGATCCAACTGGTCTTTCGATTCAAGGCTTAGGAGCAGCGGCGGATAGCCGTGCTGTTCAAGAATCGTAGCCGCGACCAGTGCCGCTTCCAGACAGTGTGCTTCTCTGCGCTTGAGCGCCGTGCGAAAAGAATGCTGCGTCGCGCCCTCTCGCCCCCAGTTATAGGGAATCGTGCGAAGGTAATGCTGTACCTGACGCGGCGTGCGAAGCGTTTCGATCAATTTCCATTCTTGAGGGGTGAAGGCGTCTTGGCCCGGTGCTTTCGTCATCATCGCTAAGAGCTATTAACAGAAGAAGCACGAAAAAGGCAAAACAGGAACGTCTGTAAAAAAGTTCGGAAGAAAATTTATACGCGCTTTGTTGCATTACGATTACACAAACGCGCGCGACGCTCTTAGCCTTTCTTGTCGGCGGAGTGCCGATAATGTTAAAGTGCTTGACTTGATACAGCCCCGATTATTTGATGTCAGATACAGGCGCACATAAAACGCGTTCAATTCGCCAATTATTCGCCGGGCTCTCCCGGCTTTAATAGTGGAATGCGCGCCGTCGATTGTGTTGATGACCTGAGAGAAGTTTTTTACTCCGGCCTTGAGCGATTATTTACTATTATGCAACCACAAATTTCAGAGGTGAGGATGACGCGCGCAGAGCAGGAAGCCCAAACAGAGGCCAGACGTTTGACAGGCCAGATTGACGAAGCGCTGGCGGCGGTCGCCGTGCGCTCGAATTCGGATGCGGACGGTTTGGAGGCGTGCGCTGATCGACTGGAACGTGCCGCGCGCGATCTGGTCGTGGCGCTGCGCGAGCTGGCGCTCGAGCGCCGCATCGCTCGTGAACAGGCCGACTGACAACGAGCGCGCAGCTTTTGATCATAGAGCGCCCTCACCAAAAGTCTTTCCTACTTACTACAAGTTTATTGATTGGAGCAACTATGACTTCTCTTAAAAGAGAGCTTGAGACACAGCACAAGGGTCGCAAGCACACAGGCTATGAGCTGGACAATTACGGTATCACGGGCGCGGCCAGCGTCTACTGGAATCTCAACCGCCCGGAGCTTTGCGAAGAGATCGCGCGGCGCGGCGAAGCTATCTTCTCCGATCACGGCGCGCTGATCGTCGATACGGGCGAGCACACAGGGCGCGCCGCCAAGGACAAGGCCATCGTACGTGAGCCGGGAAGTGAAGATAAAGTCTGGTGGGGCGAAGTCAATAAGGAGTTCTCGCAGGAAAAATTCAACGCGCTCAAAGAACGCATGATGGCCCACACCAAAGGGCGCGACCTGTTCGTGCAGGACACCTTTGCCGGCGCAGACCCGCGCTACCGTCTGCCCGTGCGCATCATCACGGAACTGGCATGGCACTCTCTTTTCGCGCGCACGATGTTCATCAACGACGACACGGCGGACGCGCCGCACCAACCTGAATTTACAGTCATCAACATCCCCAGCTTTACGGCAGACACGGAGCGCGACGGCACTCGCTCCGAGACCTTTATTCTGGTTGATTTTAGCCAGAAGCTAGTCCTGATCGGTGGCACGTCTTACGCGGGCGAGACCAAGAAGAGCGTCTTTACGATTCTCAACTACCTGCTGCCGCAGCGCGACGTGATGAGCATGCACTGCTCCGCCAACGTCGGCGACGCTGGCGATGTGGCGATCTTCTTCGGCCTCTCCGGCACGGGCAAGACCACTTTGTCGGCAGACCCCGAGCGCAAGCTGATCGGCGACGACGAGCACGGCTGGTCCGGCGACGGCGTCTTCAATTTCGAGGGCGGATGTTACGCCAAAGTGATACGTCTTTCGGCGGAAGCAGAGCCGGACATCTATCGCACCACACGCATGTTCGCGACCGTGCTGGAAAACGTCGTCTATGATGAGCAGACGCGCGCGCTTAATCTGGATGATGCCTCGAAGACTGAGAACACGCGCGCAGCCTATCCTCTGGAATACATTCCGAACATCATGCCGGAAGGTTACGCGGGTCATCCACGCAACATCATCATGCTGACGGCGGATGCCTTCGGAGTGCTTCCGCCCGTTGCGCGCTTGAGCCCTGAACAGGCGATGTATCACTTCCTTTCCGGCTACACGGCGAAGATCGCGGGCACGGAAAAGGGTTTAGGCAAAGAGCCGGAGGCGACCTTCTCGACCTGCTTTGGCGCTCCCTTTATGGTGCTTCATCCGGGCGTGTACGCAGACCTGCTGGGCAGAAGGATGGAGGAGCACAAGTCCAACTGCTGGCTCGTCAATACAGGATGGAGCGGTGGGCCATACGGCGAAGGCCAACGCATGAAGATCGCGCACACGCGCGCCATGATCCGCGCCATCCTCAATGGCTCGCTCGCCGATGTCGAGACACGCCCGGACCCGTTCTTCGGCGTCGGCGTCCCGGTCTCTTGTCCTGACGTTCCCACAGAAGTCCTGCAACCGCGCAACACCTGGGCGGACAAAACGGCTTACGACCAGAAGGCGCGCGACCTGGCCCGACGCTTCAACGAGAATTTTAAGAAGTACGCCGACGGAGTCTCCGAAGCCGTGCGCAAGGTTGCACCCAATGCGGATTAGAATTTAATCAACATGCGTTTAATGAAAAGGGCGGCTCACTTAAATGAGCCGCCCTTTTTTATTTATGCCAGCATCAATGTCAGTACCGCCTAACGTCTCGGGCGGGTTTCAGTGAAAGTTAATACCTGCCCGAGACCGTAGGCGGTACTGCCCTCAAAGCAAAGCGCAAGTCGAGTTCGCACCTTCAATCTGTCTGCATGTAGAGCGAGAGCACCCTCAGGCGATCATTGACGCGCACGAGGTCTATGTGAAACGGCATGATGTTGAAGCAGATTACTCTTGTGCCTTTGGGATAGCCGTAAAAATCTTCGCCGAGAAGATGCGCGCGTGGCATTAGAGGATCGTTATCTTCAGAGTCGCTCGACTGCATATTGCTCTGCTGATTGACTATCGTCTCGCTCATCTTGATCGTCAGGGGAAGCGTCTTCACATGCGCGCGCAGCAGCGCAACGGCCTGTTCTAATGTCGCCGTCAATTGGCGCAGCTCTTCTAGGTTCTTGATGACTTGCGGATTTACTCGATCTTCCGTGCTTTGATCACTCGCTTCGGTCTGGCTTTCGATATTTTCTCCCAGCTCTTCGCTCATGACCGCTCTCATGACGGGGTTGCTCCTGAATATATCCCAGAGGCCGGGCGGGAGTAGGTGCTTTAAATCCGCATCGTCCTGTCCCTCTTCCGCTTTCAGGATGGGCGCATAAATTTCCTGTAGCCGGATTAAGAGGCGCAGGAAGTTGGTCATCGCGACGTAGTGGCGCTGCAAATCAGCGCTGCTCTCCAAAATGCTTTTCTCATCCTCCTTGATCTTGCCGAAGTAGAGTTGCTGCGGTTCGTAATGAAGACGCTCCGCAAAGTCATGGACGAAAAATTCTTTGATGAGCGGGCTTAAGTCTTCCGTCTCTTCCCAGCGTTTGACGAAGCGCGCGGCTAATTCGCGTGCCTCGCGCTCTTCATCAAATGTGGTCTTCTGGTCGCTTTGGTCAGCCGTCGTCTCTTCCTCCGGGCTTTGCTGAAAGCCCAACGCCGAAAAGGTCATGACGAGCATCAGCAGCAATGCGATGAGCGTTCGCAGATTCATATAAAATTCCGAGCCTCCTCTACCGGTACGCGCCTTTATGGTTAGCCGCGCGCCTGGTCAAGGCTCTCTTGTATGGCAACGTGCGTGCCGTGTGCGCGAATCGCATTAAAATGCTGTATGCCTTTAAGGTTGTGTGCCGGCGGCGAGCGCCATCCATCTGCGTCAGGTGAAAGCAAAGCGCGGCGCTTGCCCGCAATAATGATGTGCTAGACTTTAGCCGCCCAAAAGCGTTATCGTGTGTCGCTTCCACTTGTGGCAGGATGAGGAAAGCATGATGGCCGATCAGGCGAACGATTCTGCAAACGAGCGAGCCAGGTATGCATCCGAACAGGCCAGCGCAAAGATTAATCCCGACACCGCTCCAGGCCTTCAGACACATTCCGAAAGCGCCGCGACGCTTCGTACCGTCGTCGATATGGTGCGCCGAATTGTGCGCGCCGATACGACCAGCGTCGCGACTTTCCTGCTCGCAGACCAAAAGATTATCTGGAAAGCCCTGAGCGGCTTTCGCACGACTGCTTCCTCCAATGAGGAGGATGAGATTGCCGTGCCCATGCGCGGCAAATCCTACGCACTGGCGGCGCGCGCCGAACGTGTCGTCATCGTTGAAGGCATAGGAGAGCGCGACGATCTTCCCGCAGAGGATTTTCCTCTGCACAGCTTGGAGGGCATACGCGATCTGGCGCTCGTGCCGCTCAAGGCGCGCGGCGAGATGCTGGGTGCGCTCGCCGTAGGCTTTCGCTCGACGCACAATTTCACGACGGAAGAAAAACAGCTTCTGGAAGACCTGGCGGAGATGGCCGCGATGGTTCTGGATAACGCGCGTCTGATGGAAACCGTCAGCACTGGTAAAAAGATCTGGGAGCAGACCTTTGACGCGATCCCCGACGGCATCATCGTCCACGATCATCTGATGCAGATCGTGCGCTGTAACGCGCACGCCGCAGAGATGATGAATCTCTCGCTCTCTGAGACCATAGGGCTCTCTTGCGCGGACGCCTTCGCACGACTCTTCGGCGAGCGCGCTGCCGCTTATCACATGGGCCAATCGACGGGCACGGCTTCTTCCTTTGAGCTACAGGCGGAAGATGGTCGCCGTTACTTGGTCTCTGTCGCGCCCCTCGATCAGCCCGCGAGCCCCGGCGGAAGCGTCATTACATGGAGCGACGTGACGGAGTTGTCAGAGATGCAGGAGCAACTCTCTCGCTCGCGCCGTCTGGCGACCGTGGGCCAACTCGCGGCGGGTGTGGCGCACGAGATCAACAATCCGCTCGCGGCCATCACCACCTGCGCCGAAGCGACGCTGCGCGACATACGCACAGACTCAGAGATGGCAAAGCTCTCGGACGAGCGCGAATGGAGCTTTTATCTGGAAGAGATTATTCGCCAGGCGCTGCGCTGCAAGGCGATCACGCGCGGCCTTCTAGACCTCTCGCGCCAGCGTCGCCCGCATCGCGCGGCCTGCGCCATCAACGCGCTCGTCGCGCAGAGTGCCCGATTGGCCCAGCAGCGCGCATCGAACGAAGCCGTCAGCATCGTCGTCCATCTGGATGAGAACGTGGGCGAGGTGGCGACGGATGCCGGAATGGTCAGGCAGGTGCTGGATAATCTTTTGAGCAATGCGATGGACGCCGTTGGCTCTGAAGGACAGATTACTGTCCAGACGATGCGCGAGGGCGAGCGCATCGCCATCGAAGTCGCGGACACTGGGCACGGCATCGCGCCGGACCTGCTCGTGCGTATCTTCGATCCATTCTTTACGACCAAAGACCCCGGCAAAGGCTCTGGGCTCGGCCTCGCCATCTGTTACACGCTCGCAGAAGCCCTCGGCGGCGCGCTCACAGTCGAATCCAAGCAGCACGCAGGCAGCCGCTTCCGCCTCTGGCTGCCACGTCGCGCGCCGGAGAAGGAAGGATGAAAGAGAAGATTTAAGAAGGAAGCTAAAAGATTGATGGCCCGCGTTCGTAACAACGGTCGAGAATGTAAAAGCTAAAGGAGAGACTAGGGAAGAAAAAGTGTGGTGAAAGATGGCGGATGAAAGAGCGCCGGTTGCTTTGCACTTCATCCCTTATCCCTCCGCCCTCATCCCTTATTTAAATGAGTAGAAGGATTCGTGTACTGGTAGTCGACGACGACAATCTGCTGCGCAAGCTTGTGACGGATCAGCTTTTGCGCTCGGGCTTTGAGGCTGCGCCGGCGGCGAGCGCGCAGGAGGCTTTCGAGTCGCTCAAACAGAAGGACTTTGATGTCCTCCTGATGGACATACAGATGCCCGGACTCTCCGGTCTGGACGCGCTGCGCGAGATCAGAAAGATGGAGGACGCGCCGGAAGTGATTATGCTCACGGCCGATACTTCGCTGCCCACTGGTCTGGAAGCGATGCGGCTCGGCGCTTACGATTATCTGACCAAGCCTTCGACGCTGGACGAGATGGAGGCCGTCATACGCAAAGCCGACGAGAAGCGGCGGCTCGTCCGTCAGAACGCCTCTCTTCGTTCTGTCGTGCGCTCGCCGCAGCAGGACGAGGGCGGCGTGCCTCCGTTTATCTACAAGAGCGCCGTCATGCAATCAATCGTCGCGCAGGCGGAATCGGCGGCGCGTCTTGATTCCACAATTCTCATCACGGGCGAGTCCGGCACAGGCAAGGATGTCCTGGTGCGTTTTATTCACGCCCGCAGCGCGCGCAGCGAATCGCCTATTATTACGATCAACTGCGGCGCGCTGCCCGAAGCTCTCTTTGAATCGGAGTTCTTCGGCCACGAACGCGGCGCGTTTACGGGCGCTTCCAATTTAAAGCGCGGGCTGCTGGAAGCCGCCGACGGCTCGACCCTCTTTCTGGACGAAGTCGGCGAGATGCCACAGCAGATGCAGGTCAAGCTCCTGCAATTTCTCGAACAGGGACGCTTTCGTCGTGTCGGCTCGACGCGCGATCAGAGCGCGGACGTGCGCGTCATCGCGGCCACCAATCGTAATCTTCAGGAAGACGTGCGCGAGGGACGCTTTCGCGCAGACCTCTTCTATCGCCTCAACGTCGTCGCGCTGCACGTTCCGCCACTTCGCGAGCGTCCCGAAGACATACCCGAATTGATAGACTATTTTTTAGAGATTTATCGCCAGCGATTTAAACGTCCGAAGCTCGATCTGTCTGCCGAGGCGCGTCGTCGTCTGGAAACTTTCAGTTGGCCCGGCAATGTGCGCGAGCTTCGCAATAGTCTGGAACGCGCAGCGGCGCTTTCAACCAATGATGTGATCGAGGCCGAGCAGGTCTTGCCGTCTTCGAGCGGAGCAGCAGGTGGTGGTGCTCAAAGCGGCTCAGGAAATCTTTTGGATCAGGGCGGGACGGATGCTTCCGCGCAGCCTCCTTCCACTCTGGACGAGTTGGAGCGCCAACACATTCTTCGCGTGCTTAACGAGACGGGCGGCAACCGCGAACGTGCGGCGGCGATCCTCGGCATCTCCGCGCGCACTCTTTATCGCAAGCTACGTGAATACGAAACGGCGACCGATTCAAAAGACCTCGCTACCGAAGAGTAAGCTCTGTTGGAGTTGGATGTTTAACGGAGCTTCTCTTTTATCCGCGTCCTTAAAGGGACTCTTCCGTCAACTTTTAGAATGCTTCGTCGTTCTGATCTTCACCTTAGTGCGAGGAGACTACTATGAAACTTTCCGCCCTTTTGTTTTCCATCGGTCTGTGCTTTTTAGTTGCCTCGAATGTCCCGGCGCAAAATCCGCAAACGACTGATCCCTGCGCGGACGCTCAAACCACTGTGGAGATGCGCGACTGTGCGGGCAAGGAGTACAAACAAGCCGATGCCGAACTGAACGCAGTCTACAAGCGGTTGATGGCAACGCTTTCGGACAAAGCGGAACAGGCATCCCTCAAGTCTGCGCAACAGGCTTGGCTCAAATACAGAGACGCCAATTGTGAGTTCGACGCCTTCGAAAACCGTGGCGGGACTATCTATCCGGTGGTTTACACTTCATGCCTGACGGCGATGACCAGAGCGCGCACCAAAGAGCTGCAAGAAGAGATGGCAGAAGGACACTGACGTTTTCTAAAATTTATGACAGAGACGGCTGACGTAGTCATTATCGGTGGCGGGATTGTCGGCGCAAGCATCGCTTATCATCTGGTTGAAGCGGGCTGCCGCGATGTGCTTATTGTCGAGCGCGAGCGAGCGCAGGGCATGGGTTCTTCCGGTAGAGGCGCGGGCGGCGTGCGCGCGCAGTTTGCGACGCCCATCAACATAGAGATGTCGCTCTATTCGATCAACTTCTTCGCGCGCTTTGAAGAGATCATGGGCCAGCGGTCTGGTTACAGGCCGGACGGTTACCTTTTCGTCGCCACTACTGAAGGGCATCTTGATTACCTCAGGGCGAACCGCGAGCGGCAGACTGCGCTCGGCCTCAAAAACGTGGAACTGCTTGCGCCCGAAGACATTCGCGCAAGTGTCCCGCAGCTTCGCACCGACGACGTGTTCGGAGGAAGCTTTTGTCAGACGGACGGCTTTATTGAGCCCTTAAGCGTCATGCGCGGTTTCACTGCGCGTGCATGTGAGGGAGGCGCGCGAGTCTGGCTCGATGCGGAAGTCAAAGCGATAGAGACAGAGAACAGCGAAGTGGTGGGCATTGAAACTAAACGTGGTCATGTTGCAACGCGTGTTGTCGTCAATGCGACTGGCGCTTGGGCCGCTGATGTCGCGCGACTGGCGGGCGTGCAAATTCCGGTCGTGCCTCTGCGTCGCCAGCTTGTCATCACAGAACCATTCGATGCGCTGCCCAGCCCCTTGCCGATGGTCATAGATATGTCCAACGGTTTTCACTTTCGGCGCGAGCCGCCCGGCCACTCGCCTTCAGGCGTGTTGATGGCATGGCCCGCGCCGGACGAGACGCCTGGATTTAAGACCGAGTACGACCCTGCCTTCACCGCGCAGATTCTTGAGCGTGCCCTGCGTCGCGTGCCCTGCTTCGCAGACGTAGTCGTAGACACCGCACGCTGCCGCGCTGGTCTCTACGAAGTCACGCCCGATCATCACGCGATCATCGGCGCGGCTCCGGGTGTGCGCGGGCTTTATCTAGCCAACGGCTTCAGCGGTCACGGCGTCATGCATTCGCCCGCCACTGGAAAAGTCCTGTCAGAAATTATCCTCGACGGTCACGCACACTCCGTTGACGTGACGCCTCTCAGCGCAGAGAGATTTGCCGAGGGCCGTCTGCTCGAAGAGACGGCGGTTCTCTAAGCGCGTTCGATTTAATCGAGCAGCTTTCAATAATCTGCCGGAGCATCGAGCCTATGACGATCAAACTAGAATCAAGGAGAAGCGACCAGGGCGTCTGGCTCAGTGAGTTGTTAGGCTGATTTCCCTTCGTGACCAAGCTGTTTCTTTAGCACCTCTTCTTTACAATAACTCTTACCTTCTTCTGCCCTTGACTGAACGTTTAGCTCCCTCCTCTGGGTCGGGCTTAAACTCAAACAACAGTGCTGGATGAACTTTGAGTTTATTGCAAAGTGTATTAAGCGTCCTCAACGAGACCATTTGAGCCGTTCCATCCCATAACTGGTAACAGGAAGTTAGCCCAAGACCGGTCAGCTTCGCCAATTGTGCTGCGTTCTCTACTCCTAGCTTTCTGGCTATCTCTTGAATTTGTAGTTTCAGTGCCATAGGCGTGCGAATATAGCACTGCTATGGTATTGATTTTAGATGGGTTACCAATGATGGTAAGAGCGGTTTACTTGCAAATAGACAATAAGGCTTATTTGTCGCCTCTTCTTGAATTATCTAGGTTGAGAAAATTACTAAGGTTGGTAATATATTAACTATCCAGCATCAACCATTTTCGGTAAATCTGAGCAGGTGTCCTTTGAGAAAACCTACTAGCGCAATTGGCAATGAATGTTGTTTAGTTATAGACCACGAGGACTGGGCAGCGATTCTTGAGCCCGCCTTATGTCAAGATTCAGCCGCCGTTGAATGTCTGGCGCGGTTACTATTCACGATTAAGAAGGTAATTGACAACGAGCCAGACGGATTAGAGCAAGCGAGTCGGGCACTTTTGGCAGGTATTGAGGTGGCTTATCTCTACACTGATGTACACAAGGCGGCGCTCAAACTGTATCTCCTGTCGCTGACAGGAGAACTAAAGCCACAAGATGAACCGCTCCAGCTAATCAACGAGGCAATCAAAAGTGGCGCGATTAAGAGTGAGATTAAGAAAAAGAGGCGCGCATCGAATAGAAACACCCTGCATTAGTTGGAGCAACCGCATGCATCGGCCTAATGCCCGAATTAACCGGGCGCGACGAGAAGTGATTACACGCAAGTTTGGAGGAAAGTACCGCTATTGGCGGTCGGGTGCATGCCGTTGTTAGCTTGCGGGACTGGGAAAGACACTGCATCTTGTTCTTTAACGTCTTCATTCTCACGGCTGACTCGATTCATTCGCTCGATTCTGAACGTGAGTTTCCCTCTTCCGTTTTGTTGAATTTATAGCCTAACTCGCCAGCGCGTAAGCTTGAATCAATCACATGCCTCACTCATCTCAACAAGCCGCCACATTTTATTAATGAAGTTTAGAGTCCTTGAACGAATACATGCCTCATTAGGGTAATAGCTAAGGAGGATCTCCTTTGACTCGGAACTAATTGTTGCATTCCAAGCTTCACCTTTAGCTAACAGAGACTCGATCAGTTCACCATCCCGCCTGATTAACCGGGAAGTATCATCCTGCCCCGTGCCAGAGGATTTAAAGCGAATTTTCGGAGGTAATACGCTGGTCAAATAGTGCCTGCTGGCCTTCGAGTCCGGTGCGCAGAGTAAGGTCTCAACCAACCGCCAAGCCCCGTTCGCGTCTCGGCTCCTCCCCGCGGCTCTTTTCACCGATTGTTGAAGTTTTTTCCGCGCACCGGGTGAGCATGCGTTCGCATATTCATCACCCTGTACATTAAGGTTCCCCTTAATTTCCGGAGACCTCTCTTGTGCCTGCGCGAGCCCGGTACACAACAGTATAAGATAGCCGATGACGATACTCCTTATCACACTGTCCTCCTGATCAAGTCCTCTGGCATTGTCCGTATAAAAATACTTAACAGCAATCTAACGCCCGAATTGACCGGGCGCGACGAACCGCGATAACCAATGGAGTCTCGCGATGAAAGCTGCGCTATTCGCGCTCCGGTTGAATGAGTTGTTGGGCGGCGCAACACACTCAATATCACTTCCTATTCTTTATTTCATCAAAAATCGCTGACCATATTGTTCCCAAAATAGTCATAAAGATAAAAGTAATAATGCCCACATGAAATGCAATGTCAATGATTGTTCCACGTGTTGGTGGAGCGGGATTTGATGATTCCTTAACAAGCGCATAAATAGAAATAGAAGATGCGACGACTCAGAGCAACAGCGAAATAATAATCCTGCCCAGTAAGGCAATGAGCGATTTAGTTTTGGGGCTTAATTGATACTTATCAGGATCGGCCATAGAACGCATTGCTCTAATCTGCCAATATGCTGCACCCAAGGAGACAATAATTGCGACTGAACTTGATATAATGGCAATCCAAATACCTTCACTCATATTTTACTCCTATTTAAAGTATGAACACGTTACAAGCAGCCCAACACCTATTAGGCGTCCTAAATGACGCATTATGTTACGTCAATTCTGACGCATAACCTATTGCGCTAAGCGGTGGGGACTATTTCATCAAAACCTCAGTTGATGAAATGGTCGGTCACTCTTGCGCTTATTCATCAAAACCGCTGAGGAGGCGAAGAGAGATTTTCTCTGTCTGCCGATCTAATCCTGCCTTTGTCATCTTCATCAACGCTTGCGCTGACAAAAAGTCAGTGGGCTGACAAAACTTCAGTGCTGCCTGTCACTCCCGCCGTTTCTGCGGACATCGAAGAGCGTCCCGCCCTTACGACTTAAACCTTATTATTTCAACACTTACTTCTTTATGAACGGGCACGCGTTGTCCCGGCATGAGTCTTGTTAATGGTTTCGATGATCGCGCTGGTTTTGAGGCGGTCGGAAAATCGTGGTGAAAAAGGATGGTTCCCGATGGCGCGTGTGATGGTTTGCGATGACGACAAGGTAATGGCCGAGCAATTGGTCGCGGCGCTGCGCGCTGCCAAGCATGAAGCGACGACGTGTCATCACACGATGGACGTGCTGCGCGAAGCTGATAAAGGGAGCTTTGATCTGATCGCATTCGGTCTGGATATGCCGGGATTTGGCGGCGCGCGTGTGATCGAAGTCGTGCAGGAGTTAGAGCCCTACGTTTCTCTCATAGGTTTTCACCGCCGTCCCTCGGAAGTCATGCGCACCTCCGCGCACGCGCGTCTGGCCGCAGTGCTTCCACGCCCCGTTTCCGTCACAACTTTTATGTACGCCGTCGCGCGCGCCCTCGAAGCGCAACAAATGCGCGGCATCACTTCGGCTCACAGCCTCTGACTTTAAGTTGGCCCAAGACCTCTTTTGCGCCAAGCCCCCTTCGCTGCCTCAGCAGTCAGGGAAAATTTAAGGAGACAGTCATGATGAAGTTAAAGAACAGGTCGCGCGTCCTGGTGCTGGCCGCAGTCTCTCTGCTCGTTTTGAGCGGAGCCGCCGTCTACGCGCAAAGGCAGATGGCGCACACACGCGCCGCCGCCGCACGTCCGGATGTCAAGGTCTTGCTCTCCGGCGCAATCGAGCGCGGCACGGGCGAGCTTGTGCCGATTGAAAAAGCCTCCACCGTCAATCCGGGCGAGATTCTGCATTGGACTATCGCTTCACAGAATGACGGCGACGGCGCGGCGCGCGAATACATGGCCGTGGGCCAGATACCGAAAGGTACGACGCTCATCGCCGGCAGCGCCACAGCCGACGGCACAGCCACAGTCGTCTACAGCATCGATAACGGCAAGACCTTCTCTGCCACGCCGCAGATCGAAGAGAAACAGGCGGACGGGTCAGTCAAGCTCGTGCCCGCGCCCCTTTCGATGTACACGCAAGTTCGTTACGAGTGGGCGGATGCCCTGGCTGGCGGCGGTAGCAAGCTCAACGCTTCCTACAAAGTGCGCGTCAAGTAACACTTCTTCCAACTGAGGGAATCACGGCCCGCGCTAATACTCACGCCTCTCGTTCGTTTCCGACCGTCAAAGGGTGATCGCCGTGCCCATCACACCAACCTATTTGAGGAATCAAGATGACTACCAGAAATAATTCCCCACTCAAGGCCAGCGTTGCAAAGCTCTCTGTGCGCCTTCTTGCGCTACTGGCCCTGGCCTTTCTGCCCGTCGCTTCCGTTATGGCGCAGCAGACTCAGGGCGGCACGGTTATTACCAACACGGCCACGGCCACCTATTCCGACGGCACAAGCACTTATGACACCAAGTCGCTGCCCGTCACCGTCACGGTCGCCAATGTCTCAGGCTTGCAGATCACGCCCGACGGGCAAAACGACCCGACGGTCGTGGCTGGCCAGGCGAACGTCAAGTTCGTCTTTACGGTCAAGAATCTAGGCAACTTTGACGATCAGGTGCGCTTTCTCGCGAGCGGCGGCGCTGGCACGCCCAGCAACAGCATCCTGATGAGCGGGCCTGGCACGATCACCAATGCATTTATAGACCTCAACGCGAATAACAATCAGGATGTCGGCGATGCTTCGCTGTTCGCCAACGGCGCGGTCGTCAACCAGGCGATCAATCATAGCGGTGACGTGCTCGATGATTTCAACGTCGTCGTCGTCGTCACCATCAACGGTGGCGCGACAGGTGGACAGAGCATCCGCGTCCAGCTCGGTAATGAAGGGGGCGCATCGCCTTACGACAACGTTGCCGTCACAGGAGTAGGCAATGAAGTCCGCACCGTCGGCGCTTCGGCCAACGGAGCGCGTCAGGCTGGCGGTGATATTTCAGCAACGGTCGCCAACGACGCGCAGCTTCAGGTCTCACTTGCGGCTGCCCCGCTCGGCTCTGCCGCGCTCGGCTCTGATATTACTTACACGGTCGGCGTCTGTAACGTGGGCGCGCGCGACGCCGCAGCCATCACGCTCTCGGGCAATTCCGGCGTCTTTATCATCATGCCGATACCGGCCAACACCACGCTTAAGAGCGGTCAGGCATTTGCAGGCAGTCTGCTCACGCTCTACACCACAGACCTTTTGTCGGTTGCGCCGACGGCTGCTTCCTGGAACAGCGGCGCGATCCCCGCCAACGCGACTCGTCTGGCCTTCAAGGTGGCGACGCCGCTGCTGGCTAATTCGAGCCCTTGCAGCGCGAACGTGACGATGATCGTGACGGTTAACAACGGCATCAACGCCTCTAACCCGATCCGCGAGATGGCCGACGCCTTTGCCAATAACAGCATCGGCTCGCTGATTACGGATCAGTCCGACGGTCAATCGACGGGCGCGCAGACCCCCAACAAGGGCGACGGCAACGCGCTTAATCCGAACGTCACTCAGCCCAACGCGGGCAGCGGTACGCCCATTCAGACATCGCTCGCGCTGGTCGGCAACGTGCTCAACGGCCCATCGGGCCAACCCGGCGCGTCCGGCCCCGGCGGCCAGAACGACGATTACACCAACAAGAGTGTGAGCCAGGGCATCGCGGGTATCGCGCCCGGCAGCAACACCAACGCCGTGGGCAACGTCATTGTGTTCGACAACACTGTGCAGAACAATGGTAATGCTAACGACACCTACACGCTCAGCATCTTCTCCTTCCCGCCCAAGGGGACGACCGCAGGCGTCCTGATTCGCATCAGCACCGATGGCGGAACGAGCTGGACGACGCTCGTCAGCGCCGGTGTGGCAACGGGCAACCCGAATCCGACGCTCCCCGTCGCCTTTGGCAGCACGGCCAACTACAAGGTAGAGATCACGCTGCCTGCGGGCCTGCCTGTTCTTACCGGTTATGACACGGTCATTCGCGCCGCTTCCGGCAACACACCCGGGACGACCAATGACACCATCGACCGCGTGTACACAGGATTCATACGCCTGGTCAAATCGGCCGACATTACCAACAGCGATCTGACCAAGGGCGGCCCGAACGATGCTGTGCCCGGCGCAGTCATCGAGTACACGATCACCTACACGAACGTCTCGACGACTCTCGGCAGTAACAACGGACTGCTGAACGCGACGAGCGTCACCATTACAGACCTGGGCACTGGTACAAACAACTGGACGGCCAACGCCACATACGTCGCCGGTTCGGCATCGAGCCAACTGGTGACGCCTGTGCCGACTTCGCCCTACGGCAACATCACCGTCACGGGTGCGCCCGTAGATAAGGTTGAGGTTGTGCTGCCGGGTCTGGCGGCTGGCGCATCCGGCACGTTCAAGTTCAGGGTAACTATCAAATAGTCCCCACGGGACTGAATGATAGTCAAAGGAAACGGCGCGGCTGCATATTCAAGAGCAATTGCTCCGCTCGTGAATAAAGGGCCGCGCCGCTTCCAACTTTAAACGCACTGAAAATTCTCTGAAAGCAACTCTCTCCCACAGGTCGCTGATGTTAGTTGCCCCCTTAAAAAGAGTCGTCATCATTGCTCTCGTGCTCGCGGCGCTGCTGGCTTCGATAGAGAGAGTGTGGGCGCTCCCCTTTGATGATCCGACCGCAGCCGGCACGCTTTTGACGAACCGCGCCGAAGCGACCTACGAGGACGAGGCCGGAACAAGCTATGGCACTGTCTCGCCGACCATCACGGTCACGGTGTTGTCCGTCTCGACGCTCGTCGTCACGCCGGACGAAACAGAATCATCCGAAGCCATTGGCCCACAGGAACAGGTGACGCGTCTCTTTCGCGTCTGCAATACGGGCAACACGCCGGACTTCTACACGATCACGCGCGCAGAAGTAAACGCCCCCGCCACTCTCAACGCTCTCTATTTCGACACGGATGGCTCTGGAAGCTATACGAGCGGAGACACGGCGGTGCAGGTCGGGCAGTCTCTGTCCCCGCGCATACGTCAGGGCGCATGCATGGGTGTGCTGGCCGTCGTCGATACCAATGACGCCGCGCCGCAGACAGCTTTAACGATTCATCTGACGGCGCGCTCGAATGTCACTGCCGCCAACGGGACGGGTGAAGACAGCGGCACGATCATCAACGTCATAGGTCAGGGCTCGCAACTGACTGCGCCGGATAATCCGAGTCTTCCTCCCCTCAAAACCGTCAACGGCTCGAACCAGACGGTTGTCACTCCGGGCAATCCTTTCACGTACACCATAGCCTTTCGTAATCAGGGCGATGTCGCGGCGCGCGGCGTCCTCGTCCTGGACGAGCTACCCGCCGGAATCGAATATGTCGTAGGCTCGCTGCGTCTTGAAGAGCGCGTGTTAACCGAAGCCGAGGACGCCGACGAAGGCAAATACAGTCAGGGCCGCGTCCTTGTAAAGCTACAGCAGGTCGATCCGGGCCAGCTCGTACACATCTCTTTCAGAGCACAAATCGCCGCAGGCGCGACCGCCGGTGTGGGCCTGGTCAACAGCGCCCGCATCAGCGGAGAAAATGTGCGTCCTATCACTTCGACCAACGCCGTGGTGCTGGTCGATCCGTTCGGCACTGTCTTCGCGGGGCGCAGCAACGGAGCAACGGCGATACAGGGCGCGCGCGTAGAAATTTTGTTAGACCGCGACGGCCAGAGTCTGCTGGGGATTCCCGCCGAACAGGGCTTCCCGCCCAACACGCGCAACGAGAATCCGTATTTGACAGACGGGTTGGGCCATTACAGCTTTGCGCTGACGCCCGAACAATTGGGCTCTGCTGGCTCTCCGCTTCACTACTTTATGCGCGTCACGGCCGCTGGCTACGTGACACGCATGCTTGAGTTGGAAGCGCATCCGACGCGCGCAGGTCTCTTCGGTTTGATGGTGCGGGCGCTGGACGATCAGCCCCTGGCACACGCCGGACGTTTCGATCTGACCAGCGAAGAGATACAGATCGAAGACCTCGCGGCCGTGGCCTTGAACATCCCGATGTTCGAGCGCCGCAGTCTTGAGATCACCAAGTCCGCAGACCGCCAGCGCGCAGAGATCGGTGACACTGTCACTTATCGCGTAGAGCTGCACAATTCCACCTCAGTGCCCCTGCATGATGTCGCCGTGCGCGACCGATTGCCGGAATCTTTCCATTACGCTTCGGGCTCTGCGCGTCTGGGCGCAGGTGCGGGCGCAGCCGTGATAGAGCCTTTGATGCAGAACGGCGAGCTTGTCTTTCAGATTCCGGAGATCGGCGCGGGCAATACTGCCAGGATACTCTACCGTGTTCGCATCGGCGCGAACGCGCGCGAAGGCTCGCAGGAGAACGTGGCCGTCGCGTCGGGTCTGTTTGCTAACGGCGAACAGATTCAGACTGCGCCAGCGCGCGCTGCCATCACAGTGGGCAGCGGCGTCTTCTCTACGCGCCAGCTTATCCTTGGACGCGTCTTCGAGGACGTGAACGGCAACGGCCTCTTTGATGACGGTGATCGTCCGATGGCTGGCGTCAGATTGTTCCTGCAAAATGGTCAGTCTGTGACGACCGATTCCGCAGGGCTTTATAACTTTCCTTCCCTTGGTGATGGGCCGCAGGTGATCGCGCTCGACCCCGTCAGCGTTCCGGCGGGCTATGCTCTCTCGGACGGAGGATCAATTGCGGGTCGCAGTTGGACCAGGCTTCTGCGCACGCCTGTTGGCGGCGGCGCGATGCTTCGTCAAAACTTTGCACTCGTCAGCAACAGCTCACAGAATCATCCTTCGCAGGCTGCCGACTCCCCCGCGAACACTTCGCGCTCGCAGCTTGCGGATACTCTCCCCACACTCTCTACATTAAAGAACGAAAGCGATGCTGCTCCTGCTGTTGTCGTGGGCCAACCTTCCGATTCGGCCACGTCTGTAGCGGCGAGCGATACGGTAAGCGAAGCGCCGCGCGCTGCTGGCACGTACGAGGTGGCTTCGACGGAGACGCTTGAGCCTGTCGCGCCGGGCGCGGTCAGGATTCTCTCGCCCACGCCGAACGCCGTCGTTATGTCGCCCGCGATGCAGATCGAGGCGCGCGTGATGCTCAACTGGACTATCCAGTTGGAAGTCAACAACGAGCGCATCTCGGATAAAAATATCGGCCAGAGCCGACTCGACCAAAAAAACAACGTCTCGACGTTTACTTTCGTCGGCATCAATCTTCGTCCCGGCCCGAATCATCTGCGCATCACGGCGATCAGCCCCGAAGGCGCTGCCGGTCGCACGGAAGAGATCACCGTTCTGGGACGCGGGCCTGCGCGCCGCCTGGAGATCATCTCCGAGAAGACGGAGATTCAGGCCAACGGGCGCGACTCAAGTATCCTTCGTGTGCGCGCGCTTGATCAGTGGGGTAGCCCAGCGATTGACGGTCAGGTCGCCCTGTCCGTCTCTGCCGGGCGTCTGGTGGCGATTGAAGGCGCGTCTGTCGAGCAGCCCTCATCAATGGACCGCAACGTAGCGCTGCGCCAACAATCTGATCAGGATCAGAGCGAAATGCTCTTGATGCTTCAGGGCGGCGACGCCACGCTTAAGCTGGTAGCATCGGGCGCACCTGGCGCTGCACGACTGCGCGCTCTGATGGGCGACATGGAAGCCCGCAGCGAAGTCCGCATCACTCCCGAATCAAGACCGGCCATCCTGGTCGGTCTGGCCGAAGTCTCAATCGGCAAGGCCGTGCCCGAAATCAATTTGCGCGGCGAAGAGGGAAATGTTCGCAGCCGCCTGAGCTTCTTTTACCACGGCAATCTTTGGAAGCGCTCTATCCTGACGCTCTCCTATGATTCGCAGCGACCGATCAATAGGACGGCTGGGCGCGACCGTCTCTTCCAACTCGATCCGCTGGACAGGGTTTATCCGCTGTTTGGTGATTCCTCTACGCGCTACGAAGCGGCCGAATCAAACTCCAAGCTTTACGCGCGCATAGATCACGGGCGCTCCTACGCCATGTTCGGAGATTTTACGGCTGACATGGAAGACCTGGCGCTGACGGGTTACGTGCGCAAGCTGACGGGCGTCAAGGCTCACCTGGAAAACTCTCGCGGAGATTACGTGACGGTGACGGGCGCGCGCCCCGATACGGCTTTCGCGCGCGACGTGTTTCCGGGCGGTACGCTCAGCCTGCTTCGTCTCTCGCACGGCGAGATATTGCCTGGCTCTGAAGTCGTCGTGCTTGAAGTCCGCGACCGTCGCAATCCGGAGATCATCCTCTCAAGCGAACAGCTCGTGCGTGGAATCGATTACAACCTGAACTCCGTGACGGGCGAACTCTTTTTCCTGCGCTACATCTCGACCTTCGATTACGCGCTGAACCTTGTGCAGTTGGTCGTCACTTACGAGCATCGCTCTAACGATCTTTCGACGGCGGTGTACACGGCGCGCGCCGTCCGCGAGTTTGAAAGCCTTGGCATGCGTCTGGGCATCTCGGCAATCGTCCAGCAATCCGACATGGGCTCTTTCGCGCTGGGCGGCATAGACGGTGTGAAGAAACTGCCGCGCGGCGGCGAGCTGCGTTTCGCTTACGCGCGCAGCCAGGGACGGTTTATGGCTGGCAGCAACGTCCTTGATCCGACAAGCATAGAACACGACGGCGACGCTTACAGAGTCGAGCTTGTGCAGCCGCTCCCCTTTTATGAGGCGGTCGTGAGAGCGCGTTACGCCAACTCTTCCGAGGGCTTCTACAATCCTTTCGGCGCGACCGTCACGCCCGGCTCGCGTCGCGGCGATCTCTCTTTCGAGTTCAAGCCTAGATCGAAATCGACTCTGCGCTTTGGTCTGACGACGGAGCGCAATCGCACGGCGCTGGTCGATAACACTCGCCTGACTATGTCTGCCGCATGGGATCAGGTCGTCAACGAGCGTCTGCGTTTTCATCTCGGTTACGACCGCCGCAGCTTTAATGACGCGCTGACGGATCAGCAGACGGATTCGAACATGATTACGGCCGCCGCCGAAGTGCAGTTGACGGATAAGCTCAGCGTCTCCGTCAAGCGCGAGCAGAATCTTGGCGAAGCCGACCCGACCTATCCGAATCAGACGACGCTGGCCGCCACTTACCAGATGAGCCAGTGGACGCGCCTCTTCTTTACGCAGCGTCTGGCTTCAGCGCCGATTGTCCCCATCAGTGATGTTGCGCAGACGGGCTTTGGCTTTACAGAAGCACGACGCGAAACGGCCATCGGCGTCGAGACGCGCCTGGGCAAGTACACCTCCATGGTTGGTCGCTACCAGTTGGAGAACGGCGCGAACGGGACGGATAGCTTTGCCGTGATCGGTTTGCAGAACCGTTTGCCCATCTCGCAGGAGCTTTCCCTTGAGCTTGGCTTCGAGCGCGGTTTTCATCTGGCGGGACAGGGCGAAAGCTTTAACAGCGCGACGCTCGGGTTCGGGTGGATGCCGACGCAGGATTTTCGCGCCACTGCCCGTTACGAGTTTCGTGATCGAGGAAGCGTGGGCCAACTCTTCAATATAGGCGCGGCCGGACGATTGGGCCACGGCATCACCGTCATGTCGCGTCTTCAGTATACGGACGCGGATTTCGCCGGGCGCGAGAGTTCGGCGATTGACGGGACGGCGGCGCTGGCCGTTCGTCCGCTCGAATCAGACCGCGTGGGCCTGCTCTTTAGTTATAACCATCGCTCGATTGTGCAGGACGCCATAGAGGGCACAGAGCAGACGCGTGATCAGATCGATACTCTATCGATGGACGGCTATGTGCAGGCGACGCGCGCTCTGGAGCTTTACGGTCGCTTCGCTTTGCGCTTTAACGCCAACGGCCAGCCGGAGCTGCCCTATGTCTCGACGCTCACTTACCTGACGCAGGCGCGCGCGCAGTATCGCCTCAACAGTCGTTTCGACTGGGCGGGTGAAGTGCGTTATCTGGTGCAAACGTCTACAGGCACGCGCCGCGCGATCTTTGGGACGGAGCTGGGCTTCTGGGCGCTGCCCGATCTGCGTTTGGGTGTCGGCTACAACTTTACGCGAGCGGGCGAGCCAGGCGCTTTGAGCGTTCGTCAGGGACGACGCGGCTTTTACTTCACCATCTCGTCGAAGCTCTCTAATTTATTCGACCTCTTCGGCGCGTCGCGTGGATCGCTGCAATCGACGGGCGCGCCCGCCAGTGCGACTGACAACGCAAACGGCGATGCAAACGCTGATGCGAACGGTAACGCCGCAGGCCAGCCCGCGCAGCAGAAGCCAGAGCAGAAGGAGGAGAAGCAATGAAGATAAAATCCTTGCTCATCAAGCTTCTGCTGCTCTGCTCTCTCTTTGTTTGCATGGGCCAGGTCTCCGCGCAGGCCTGGACGATTACGCGCACTTCGTCTCCGAAGTTCTACACGGATTTTGGCGCTGGCATTCGCTGCATGTACGTCTCTTATCAGATCACCAACAATAGCGCGTCGAACTACACGGACATCTGGGTGGCGGCCGATACCTTTACGGGAGCATCCGTCACTTTAGCGCCGGGTGAGGACGGCATCGTCCAACTGGGCTCGATGGCCGCCGGTCAGACGAAGACGGCCTTCTTCTATATACGCGCCTTATCCAATATTGCTGCGCCGCAGACGCACACGGTCAGGATTTATCCGACGCTGCCTCCGACGGGCCAACTGGCGAGCGCCAGTTTCACGCAGACGGTGGTCGAGGATACGATTCAGGCCAACGCCAACAAGATTACGACGACTGTCGCCGGGCCGAACCCGCCGGGCCTGGGCGGCATTGTGACCGTCACCGTGACGGGCCATAGCGGCTCAATCGGCGGCCAGAATCTGCTCTCATATACTCCCGCCTCGGAATTGAGCTGGACAGCTAACAATTATCAGCTCATATCGTCAACCGTCGTGCTCACGGGCGGCAACAGTGGCACTTACACGGATCAGCTCTTTATCAGCGGTCTGGCTTCAGATTCAGACACCAACTACACCGTCACTTATGAGTTTCGCGCGACGGGTGTCAGCACTGCGCCGCAGATCGTCACCCCTATGGTCTTTATCGCCAGCGGAACAAATATTAAGCACACGCAGGGCGATCCCGGCACGATCTCGCCGGCGACCAACTCGCTGACCTTAAGCAAGCTCTCAAGCGCGACGACCGTTTATCCCGGAGGCACGCTCACTTATACTTTGCGGCTGAGCAATGTTGGGGGCGCGTACGACGCGACGGTCGAGGATTTCACGGATACTTTGCCGACGACTCCTGCGAGTCTCGTTTACGTGACGAACTC
>DATLMN010000280.1:0-16133 GCA_035537255.1 Pyrinomonadaceae bacterium
GTTGTCCGTCCCGCAATTCCAACGCGCGGGCGCGCCGAAATCTGTTTTGTCCGTGTACTCGAACTCTCCCTGATTGCTGTTCGTGTCTTTCAGATCGAGCACATCTTTCCCGGCCTTGATGCGATAAATGGTCGTCTTCGCTTTGATCGCATCGCGTATGCGCCAGGTCGTGTTGTTACGCACCACGACAGGCTGTGATTTATCCAGCCCCAGCACATAGTCGGCGGAGAATTGGCCCAGGCCCACGACCTCTAAGTGATTGCTGCGATCACCGTATTCCTGTTTGACGGCAGCGTAAAGAATACGCGGGGCGATCTCTTTGGCTTTTGCTTCGGCCTCTTCGGCGGAAACGCGCTCGATGGTGCGCGCGAGGATGATGCGCAGCGCGAAGCGCTGCTGCTCGTTGGCGCGCTCGTCAATAAACATCGTGCGCCCGTTCTTCAAATCGGCCGAGCCAAAGTGCAGATCGTCCAGCTTGATGTCGCCGTAATTGCCTTTCTGAATATGGTAAGCATAGAACGGGTAGCAGTAAGAATGCGGAGAGGGCTGCTCGCCGAAGTTGCAGGTGCAGGGCACGGAGCAGGTGCAGGTCTCAGTCAAAGCGCCGCGAATGGCCCACAGGTTAGCCGTCGCCGATACTTCGCTCACAGCCGCCGCGTTGCGGCCAGCCTCCACCACGCTCGGGCGACGCAGCGTCGCGCGAAACGCCGCGAAGACGGCCACAGCGACCGCGCACGCCAAAAGCAAAGCCGCCGCCACGTTGACGACGCTTCGCCAGACAACTTTACGCTCCGCCCTGCCCGGCGCGTCCGCATAAAAATCTTTCGTGCTCAAACTCTACCTCTGATATTTCCGGTCAGACACAATTCTTAATTTCCGGACTTTCCGTTACGACCTTCGCTGAGGTGGCGATCAACTACGGCCATAAGATTTTTTAGACTCTCTTCCGTCCGGGACTGTGCCTCTGTAAGTCTAATCTGCGAATTAACTAATGCAGCAATCTTTTCATCCACATCCGCAAATCTCCTGGACGTTCCTTCTTCCGTTCGAGATTGTGCCTCAGTGAGTCTGATCTGCGAATCGACCAATGCGGCAAATTTTTCATCTACATCCGCGAATCTTCTGGATGTTCCTTCTTCCAGAGCCAGGAACCTCTGAGAGCTGGCGGTTGCAAAGCGGGTGAGCAACTCTTCCAGTTGACCGATCTGAGCGACAGATTGCGCCTGCTGCTCGATGATGAACTCCATTCTCTTTTCCAAATCTTCATTGGTCATCGTTATCAACCTCTCAGTCCAATGATCTCAGATGAAGTTTAGCGAACACCGGGTGATAATCAAAGCGCAAGCCAGAGTCTAGCGACCAATCTCGTTGCGCATGACCTCACCGCCTTTCATGACAAAGCGCACGCGCTCAAGCTCCGTTATGTCGCTGAGCGGATCACCCGTGACCGCGATGATGTCGGCGAATTTGCCGGCCTCAATCGCGCCCATATCTTCGGGTCTTTCCAGCAGCTCTGCGGCCACGACTGTCGCCGATTGAATGGCCTGCATCGGCGTCATGCCGTAGCGCACCATATAGCCGAACTCCTTCGCGGCGTTCTCCGTCCACGCAAAGCCGCCAGCGTCCGTGCCAAACGCTATCTTGACTCCGCGACGCACGGCCGTGCCAAAGATTTTCGCTTCCATATCGCGCATCGTAAGCCAGATCGGAGCACCCGCGCGGGCGCGTCCCTCTGCAACATAAATGCCGACGTAGATGGTCGGACACCAGTACGTGCCCTGCTTGACCATACGGTCGATCAACTCTTCGTCCAGCCCGTAGCCATGCTCTATGGAATCAACGCCCGCACGGAGTGCCGCATCTATGCCGTCGCGACCCATCGCGTGCGCGGCCACGCGGCGGCCCAGCCGATGCGCTTCCAGGACAAACGCCCGCATCTCTTCGTCTGTGAAATTGACCCAGGAGCGCAGCGCGCCGTCTTTCAGAAAGTAGCGGCGGTCGGCGTAAACCTTTATCCAGTCCGCGCCATACTTGACCTGCTCGCGCACGGCGCGCCTGATCTCGTCCACCCCGTCGACGATCTGCACGCCTTCCGGCATACGCAATTCCCAGGAATAGCCAAGCAGCGGGTACATACCCGTCGCGGAAAAAGCTCTTGTCGAGACGAACATTCTCGGGCCAGGAATAATGCCGCGCTCGATGGCGCGCTTTACGTCCACGTCCGCGTACATCGCGCCCTCCGTCTCCAGATCACGGAGCGCCGTAAATCCGTTCATCAAGGCCGTGCGCGCGGCGACCGTGGCGCGAATCGTGCGAAAGGGGATCGATTCCTTGAGCAGTTGCTCGTCGTAATCGGCAGAGGTGATGTCGCCCTGCAAGAGGACGTGCGTGTGACAATCTGAAAAGCCGGGAAGGACTGTCGCCTTCGAGAGATCAATACGGGGCGCGAAGGCCGAACGTCGCGAAATTTCGGCGAATGGGCCGACCTCCTTGATACGACCTAGCGCAATCAGTATGCCCTGATCCAAAAGGACGCGACCGGCACGCACGTCCACCAGCCGACCGGCCCTGATCAGCGCTAATCCGGACACGCGGTCACCCTCGCCCACCTGCGCCACCAGGGATTGGGAGCAGAGCGCGCAGATCATCAGCAGGACGAGCACAGTTCTTCTCATGACACTCCTTTTCCAGCCATCTTTAGGGGCGCAAATATAATTGTTCAAAATCCTTAGGGAAGCCAGTATAATCAATTTTGTGGCCCGAGAGAGCTTTCTTCGGGCCACACCGTTCAAGCCAGGGCTCTCAAGACTTTCCCCCGTCTCCACCGAATTTCAGGCAGACGTGGCTAAGGCTACAGTGGCGTCGAAATCCGTACGAAGTCACAAGGCCAGCGTCGGCCCAAAGCAAAAGATTATTTCCAGCAAGGAGTTTAAAAACAGATGCGCAAACTTTTGATCGCCGCCCTCATCATCGTCGCCACATTCAGCTTAGCGTTGGCCCAGGACGAGACCACCACAGCGCCCGACCAGCCGAAGATACCTACGGAACAGATACTCAAGATGGGACGCGCGCCGAGCGCGACGGACGGTGTTGGCCGCGCAATCGTCGTCGTCAAGGATGCGAATGGAAATCCTGTCAAGAAAGCCTACGTCCATCTCTATTCGACGCGCTCGGACGGATTTCTCTGCGAGTCTTGGGCCTGGACGAACGAAGACGGCGTGGTTATGCTTCCGCCGCTTCACATGGGCCAGCTTAAAATCAAGATCAAAGCCGACGGTTTCCAGAAGAGCACGACGGAGGTCGCGGCAAGCTCGCTCGGTGAGCCCGTCAACATCACACTCGTTTCAAAGAAATAGCTTTAGCCTGGTCAAGGCTAGTTTCAAAAATAGAGAGAGCGCGTTCACGAACTGTTTTGTGAACGCGCTCTCTTTATTTCTCAACCTGTCTCGCAAGTCTGCGATCCGCGCCCTGCCACTGCTCGACGCTCTGCCTTTGCTGCTCCTGCGTCTCAGTCTCTTCCACCAGTGGTATCAACTCGGAGAGAGCCTCCTTCAACTTCTTCGCCTGAGCAAGCGTCAACAGCAGAGTTGGAATCCTCTCGCCGTGCCCTTCAATGCTCAAGGCCAGCAAATGATCCGCGAACAGAGAGAGACGCACGCGCCCGTCATCCGCACGCCGCCCCGTAGCAATCCTTACCTCGTGCTCCGATACCGCCATTGAAAACCCCCCTTAACATAATGACAGGTGACTAATGATAAATGACAAGTTAGAGCCGGAATTTTATCTTGTCACCAGTCACTTGTCACTCATCCCTGCTTTCTCTATCCACTCGCGCGCAACTTCCTTTCGATCACGCCTTTTTCCGTCCACCTCGTAATTCAACTGTCGCATGTCAGCGGTCTTGATGGCGCTGCCCAAACGCTTTAAGACATCCATGAGCGCAGGCACGCGCGCAATCGTATCTCTGCGGGCGAGGACGACAGCCTCGTATGGAGGAAAGTAGCGACGGTCGTCTTCGAGCTGGAAAAGATCCAGCGCACTGATCAGCCCGTCTGTGGAATTCCCTGCGATTAGATCGACCTGGTTAGAGGCGAGCGCGCGATAGGTGAGCGACAAATCCATCTCGCGCGGAGGTGCGGCAAACTTTAAACCGTAGGCGCGCGCGAAGCCAGCGTAACCGTCGGCGCGCGACATGAAATCCTGCCCGAAGCCTGCACGCCAACGGGGCGCGTATCTTGCGGCATCCGAAATAGTTTTAAGATTCAATCGGCGCGCCACGTCGCCGCGCACGAGGATGGCAAAGTCGTTGCTGTAACCGAGCGGTGGGCTCGTTTCGATATTGAACTTTGCCGCGTACTCGTGCTGCACCTCGGCGTAGACCGCACCCGGATCAGTGATCGGCTCGTGCTTGAAAATCTCCACAAAGGACGTGCCTGTGTATTCCGGATAACAATCTATCTGGCCGTTGGTGAGCGCCTGATGCGCGAGGTTTCCGCCAAGCTCAAAGCGGCGCTCGACCTCTACGCCGCGCGCTTCGAGCATCTGCGCGACGATCTCCCCCAACAGCACGGACTCCGTAAAATCTTTCGAGCCGACGCTGACGCGCGCCCTTGTTTCCGACTGCGGCTCATTGGTAGAGAATCCCGCGCCGCGCCACGCGCCATAAACGATGAGCCCAAGGACTAGCGCGAGCGGCAGTCCCCAAGCCAGGCGGCGCAAGAGTCCATATCGCCCGCTTTTTTCGCCGGAACGAATGCGTCGCACGTCGAAACGCTTCTCAAGAAGTCCGAGCGCGAAGTCCGCGAAGAGCGCAAAGAGCGCCGAAGGCACTGCGCCCGCCAGTAACAATCTATTATCAAACTGGCGCAGGCCGCGAAAGATATACTCACCCAAACCACCCGCGCCCACAGCCGCCGCGATGATCGCCACGCCGATGGTAATCACAGTCGCCACACGTATGCCCGTCAGAATCACGCTCATCGCCAGCGGCAACTCGACCTGCCGTAGGATTTGGCCGTTCGTCATGCCCATCGCCACGGCAGCTTCGCGCACGCTGCTGTCGACGCCCAGAATGCCCGTCACAGTATTGCGTATCACTGGCAGCAATGCGTAGACGACGAGCGCGATGATCGCCGTGCTGCGGCCGATGCCGCCGATAAATGGTATCGGGATCAGAAGCCCGAAGAGCGCCAGGCTCGGCACGGTCTGCATAATGTTGGCGAGTCCCAACACTGGCCCGCGCAGGCTTTTATAGCGCGTGAGAAGAACGCCGACCGGAACGCCTATCAAGACAGCAATCGTGATGGAGACGAGCACGAGCCAGAGATGCTGCTCGACGTGTACGAGTATGTCTGCCCAGTTGCTGCGAAAAAACTCCCAGGCGTCGCTCATCGGTCTCTCCCCGCCAGAGGTGTGCGCTCTCCGTCTGTGACCCGCAGCGTCTCAAGATATGCCTGCGCGTACGGCGCGTCGGATTTGAGAAATCCTTCGGGCGTCTCTAAGAGAATGATTTTTCCGGCCTGCATGAGCGCGATGCGCGTGCCGAGCAGCAGGGCTTCGCGCACGTCATGCGTGACGAAGAGGACAGTCTTCTGTAATCGCAGGCTTAGCTCCGCGAACTCTTGTTGCAGGATGGCGCGCGTCAATGGATCGAGCGCGCCGAAGGGCTCATCCAGTAAAAGCAGAGACGGCTCTGCGGCCAGAGCGCGGGCGACGCCGACACGCTGGCGCTGACCGCCGGACAACTCGTGCGGATAACGCCCGGCGAAAGTTTCAGGCTTTAGGCCGACGAGCGTGAGCAACTCGCGCACACGCGCTCGCGTGCGATCTTCTTCCCAGTTTTCCAGCTCCGGCACGAGCGCAACGTTGCGCTCGACAGTAAAGTGCGGAAAGAGCCCGCCCTCCTGAATGACGTAGCCCGTCTGTCGCCGCAAATGTATCGCATCCCAATGCGTGGTCGCACGACCTTCGACTTGGACTTCGCCGCTTGAGGGCAGCAACAGCCGGTTAACGAGCTTGAGCGTCGTCGTCTTTCCGCAACCCGATTCGCCAAGCAGCACGAGCGTCTCGCCACGCTCGACCTCTAAGTTAAGATCGCTTATGACGGGAGTATGCGCATGGCCCGGCACACTGTAAGTGACGTTGCGAAACGCCACGTGCGCCTCATCCTGATCGGGCATCGTTGACATATCTTTTGAGCCTTTGGGCCAACTCAGGCGATGCGCAGGTATTCGATCACGCGCTCTATAGAGCCATGCCAAGAGCCCTGCCAGTTGCGCAGCAGAATATCCGCAGGGCAGACAGCGTCTTCAATAACGCGCTCACGCAGCACGTCCAGATAGCGAGTCTCTGCGGGAGCGATACGATCAAGCCCCTCGACCGAGAGCATGATCGCTTCTCTGGCGAGCGCATAGACGTTTATCCCGGCGTGCTCGGCCGCCAATCCGTCGCGCGCCACACTTGCGCGCAAACTGATAGCATCAGCTTGGCCCAGCACGGGCGCAAGACGCAGCGCTTCATCCAGTGCCTGCTCGTCGTACATCAGACCTTTCCAGAGGGCTTGCAGCGCGAGCGTGTAGGAGAGACTGCCGCAGTCCGCGCTCCGCAGTTCGATGTGTTGTTTAAGACGCGCATCCGTAAAGAGCGTCGTCAGGTGATCGGCCCAGTCGCCGAACACCGGCTCGACCCCGTCACAGCCGTGCTCAAGAAAGTCTCCGAACTTCATCCCCGTTGGCCCATCCAGATAGCGTCCGTCGCGTTGCGCGAAGATCATCGGCACGTCGAGCGCGTAAGCGACGAAAGACGCTGGCGAGAAAGTGTCTGAGAGAGAGGCCGGAGAGATTCCCGTTCGATCATCGTCGGTCGCGAGCCATGCGGCGGCGCGCGAGGATTTGTACGGGGACGGCTTCCCGTTCTCAAAAGGTGAGTTGGCGAAGATGGCCGTCACGACCGGCGCTAGGCGATTGCCGAGCAGAAACTTTTTGGCGAGGTCATCTTCCGTGCCGTAGTCCAGATTGGTCTGCACGGCGCAGGTGCGCGCCATCATATCCCATGCGCGCGCGCCACGGCCCGCCAGGTAGGGGCGCATCACATCATAGCGCAGCTTGGGAAACCACTGTTGCTCTTCAATTGTCCGAAGGGGATCGAAGCCGACGGCCAGAAATGAGAGGCAGCCGCCCTCTGCGATCTCGTGCAGGCGCGCCAGGTAGCGCTTCAGCTCGCGTTCGACATCCGAGAGGCTGCGCTGCGGCGCGCCTGAGAACTCGACCTGCCCGCCGGGCTCGACCGTCAGGCGGTTCATCTGTCCCGCGTTGACCTCGATCAGCGTGCGCCCCTCGTAGACCAGATCATTCGACGAGGGCGCAAAGCCCGCGAGCACTCTTTGCACCTGCTGTGGATTGATGCGCCGGTAATCGCTGCGAGTGTCATAGCCGAACAGCTCGAACTCCACACCGCACATCCACTCGGAGACGGGCTTTGCGCCGCGCCGCAGGTTCTCTTCAAAAAACTCTGCGGAGGATTTCGAGACTCTGTCCGTCAGGAGCGGAAAGACAGCGTGCCCGGCGGATTGCTCGACAGCGTCGCTTTCAACACGCGCCTCTCCGGTTGGCCCACAGCCAGACTCTACAGCTTTAGCAGATTGATCCGCGCTCATAACTCCTCGACGGCGATAAAAAGGTTGCTGCTGAAGCGCTCTCGTTGGTCAAGCCATGTGCGCGCGCGGCTAAAGCCTGTGTCGGCGGCCAGACGTGATAGCCCTTCGAGGTCGTACTTGTAAGAGTTCTCCGTATGAACGCGCTCGCCCGCCGCGAACTCGACCTCTATGCCTAGCTTGCCGATGCTGATGGTTTGCGCGCGCGTGCTTTCAAGATAAAGCTCTACCCGACCGACCTCTTCATTATAAAGGGCAGTGTGTTTGAAGCCGCGCAGGTCGAACGTGGCGTCCAGCTCGCGATTGATGCGCGCCAGCAGGTTGAGATTAAAAGCGGCGGTGAGCCCGAGCGGGTCATCATAGGCCGCTTCGAGAATCGCCGGTGCTTTGCGTAAGTCCGCGCCGAGCAGGAGCGCATCATTGGAGCGCAGCACACCGCGCAGCGCACGCAGGAAACGGCGCGCCTCTTCGGCGTCGAAGTTGCCGATGTTCGAGCCCAGGAAAAGCGCCAGCGTGCGCTCCGCTTGATCATCATGCGCTTTCGCTTTAAGCGCCGCGAGACCGTCGTAGTAATCGCTCGCGTAAGCCTCTATGCGAAGCCTTGGATATGATTGCAGAAGCAGGCGCGAGCTTGTCTCAAGCGCCGCAGGGGAAATGTCTACGGGGATAAAGAGCAGGTCCGTCTGGCGCTTCAAAAGAGCTTCGATGATGCGGCGCGTTTTAGATGCGCTGCCGCTGCCCATCTCAAGCAGCGTCTTTGGCCCGGGAAGCGTCTCGATAATCTCGTCAGAGTAGCGCGCGAGGATTTCCTCCTCCGCTCGCGTCAGGTAATACTCCGGCAGAAGACAGATCGCGTCGAAAAGCCGCGACCCCAGCTCATCATAAAAATATTTTGGAAAGAGTCGTTTGGGTTGGGACGTGAGACCATCGCGGACATCCGAAATAAAACTGCTTTTGAGATCTGTGCGGACGAGGTTATGTATGATCAGCCTGTCGTCCGAACTGTTATCAGGAGTCCGCTCAGTCATTCATCTTCTCCTTGCCCGCTTTTCAGGCAAGCGTTTTTTCACCCGGCCCCTGCTTGTCACAGACCTCTGCTATGATAACTTATTGCAGTTGATAATCAACACGGGCCGGTACATCTATCAGGTTAAGTGATGCGCGCAATCTTTGAGCGCGCGCATGCTGGATGAGGAAACAATAGTGGCCGACGAGCAAGCCGAAGAGATAAGGGAGTTGATGACGCGGGCGCGCGCCGATACGCTCAAGCTGTTTGAGACGGCGCGCGAGAGCGATCTTGTCGAGAGCCCAGGCTTCGGATTTCGACCCATTATCTGGCACTTGGCCCACATGGGCGTTTTCGAAGCCTACTGGCTGCTGCAAAAGCTCGGCGGCCAACCCGCGCCCGACGAGCGTTACGAAAGCATCTTCGATCCGATACGGACTCCGCGCGAAGAGTCCAGGAATCTACCTTCGCGCCGCGAGATGGAACAATATCTCAATCGCGTGCGAGCGGAAGCCTTTCGCGTGCTTGATCGAACGACGTTCGATGAAGGGGACGCCCTCCTGCGAGACGCTTACATTTTTCATCTGGTCCTTGAGCACGAGTACCAGCATCAGGAGACGCTCGCCTACCTGCTTCACATGCTAGACCCGTCGAAGAAGAAACGCCCCGCAACAACGACGGATGAGGCGCACAACTTTGGAGGGATTGCACAGACTGCTACGGCGACAGAGCCCTCTATGATCACGATTCCCGCAGGCGAGTTTGAGATGGGAGCCGTCTGGAATAGCTTCGCTTACGATAACGAACTGCCGCCGCAGAGGATTCATGTTCCGGCATTCAGGCTCGACCGGCTGCTTGTGACCAATGAAGAGTATGCGCATTTCGTAGATGAAGGCGGCTACGTGCGGCGCGAGTGGTGGAGCGATGAGGGCTGGCAAGCACGCGAGCGCGAGCAATGGACAATGCCGCTTTACTGGTCAAAAGGTGATGAGGGATGGCGGGCGCGCCGTATGTTCGACGAAGGATTGCTCGACGCCGCGCATCCTGCCGCTGGTATCAGTTGGTTTGAGGCTGAAGCTTATGCGCGTTTCGCGGGCAAGCGCCTGCCGACGGAAGCCGAGTGGGAAAAAGCGGCGTCAACAGCCGGAGGGGATGCAAATGGGCATGAACCGAAACGCCGCTTTAGCTGGGGAGAGAGTAAGCCCACGACGGCGCTGTGCAACTTTAACAATCACTTCTGGGGCACAACGCGCGTCGGTAGTTTCCCGCAAGGCGCGAGCGCAGATGGGTGCCTGGATATGACGGGCAACGTGTGGGAATGGACGGCTGACGCCTTCGGGCCATTTCCGGGCTTCAAGCCGTTTCCTTACCCGGAATATTCCGAAGCCTGGTTCGACGGCGACCACCGCGTCCTGAAAGGCGGCTCTTGGGCCACACGCCCTTCGGTGCTTCGCACCTCTTTTCGCAACTTCTTCCGCCGCCACTTTCGCATAGCTTTCGCTGGCCTTCGCTGCGCGGCCGATGCCTGAAGAAAATCACAGGGCTGTAGTTTGGATTTCAGGACGGCCATCCGTTACACTTTCCTCAAGACTTCTTTTCACTTCGGGAAAGCAGGGTTGATGGGTGAACTGGGCGAGCCACGTTGGGCCGTGATCAGCGAGCGCGGTTGCGAAGCCTCAAGCCTCAACTATGACGAGGCCAGGGAATTGCTGCGTCGTCTGGTTGACGAAAAAGTTCACGGCACGTGCATCGTCACCAGCGAAGCGGCGCGAAATCTTGCGCCCTTCAAACCAAAGCCAAGCACTTCGCCGCAGCCGGCCAAAACTCACAGCAAAGCCTGACGACAAAGGGCGCTCTCTCTCTTTACTCAAACTGTTTCTGTGCTCTCGTTATTACTCTCGGGCAGGTGAAAGTCTGCGACGAGCGGGAGATGATCCGAGGCGACGAGCGCTGTGCGGCTTCTGTGCAGCGTGAGCCGTCTTAGCTCAAGCCCACGGTCGTAATAAACGTGATCCAGATGAAGCAGCGGCAGAGGGCCTGGATAGGTTCTGGCGCGGCGCAGGTGATGATGAATATCCGCGCTCTCAAGATGAGCCGATAACAGTTGCGAGGCCAGCCCGTGCGTCCACTCATTAAAATCTCCGAGCACGACGCGCGCGCCCCGTAGTCCCGGGTTTGACAGAATGCGCTCTCCGACAAGCTCGCGCGCCTGATGACGGCGCTCGAAAAAGGCCGTGCCTAGATGCACGTTGAAAATATGAAGAGGAGCGGAATGGCCCGGCAAATGTGCATCTGCGCGCAGGCATCCGCGCGGCTCGCGCCCGCGCCAGGTGATCTCATAATTCGCCACATTCTCAAGAGGCAGGCGGCTCAAAATCACATTGCCGTAAGCTCCGCCATCAAGGCGGCGATTCTCGCCGAGGTAGTAATGCATGCCGAGTTCCTGAGCGAAGAAGCGCGCCTGATCGCTTCCGGGCTGCTCGCCCTCGACACTTAAAACTTCCTGAAGCGCGATCAGATCTGCTCCGGTCTCTTGCAGCACAGAGACGATACGCTCCGGGCGCACGCGACGATCAAGCCCGCGACACTTGTGGACATTGTAGGTGACGATGCGAAACGCGTGTGCTTCTCTCATAGACTAGAGAAACCGTGGGCTGGAAGTCCGAGTCATAAGCGAGTGCCTTTCGCTCTCGGCTGCAAACGATTATTAAAAGACTATTTCAAAAATTGACGCCACTGCGGCAGGTTGAATTCGCGTACTCTGTCATAGCACGCGCCGCAGACTAATTTGATATTGGCGAATGACTCTGCTTGATCATCCCACTCGCCGCCTGCTTCCAGTACAAGTTCGTTGCAGGCTGTACACCATGCATCCGGACGAGGGTTTTCAGGATCGTGGGCCCACCAGAATCCAACCTGCTTATTTGTGTGAAAACTTTCGACTAGATGCTGACAAACGAAAGTTTCCTGCTGCTGCCCATGAATCTCACAATCGACCGTGTTCACTTTCTTGTTCATGCTTCTTTATTCTGCCGCTTTGGCTTTCACTGTTGTCTTTCCAGTACCCAGCCGACCCATTCGTGCATGCGCTCGAAGATCGAGCGGCGACTCCATTCTTCATAAGAGACGGCGTGGCTCGCCTCCATGTCGCGCGCGAAATCCTCTCTTAAGCGCGCACTGAGAGCCTCGTCGCGACCGGCCAGATTGACTTCGTCGTTGAGACCGAACGAGCGGTTATCGAAATTGGTCGAGCCGACGATGCACCACAGATCGTCTATGACCATCGTCTTGGCGTGAATCATCGCCGGTTCGTATTCATAAATCTCCGCTCCTACCTTCAGCAGATCGCCGAAGAGACGGCGGCTGGAACGGCGCGTTAGAAGATGATCGCTATGCTTACCGGGCACGATGATCTTGACTTCAACGCCGCGCTCTTCGATGGCGCGAATCATCTCGCGACGTGCGCTGCGATCAGGCAAAAAGTAGGGCGTCGTAATCAGTATGCTCTTCTGAGCGGAGGCCAGAAGGGTTTGAAAAAGTATGCGCGCGCGCGTAGACATCCCCGTGGTGGGCGAGCTGTCGATGATCAGTGCCGGTATTTCGCCTCCGGCGTCTTCGCGCGCCGGGAAAAATTTAATGTCTGTCAGAATCTCGCCGGAGGCTTCGAGCCAGTTCTCGACAAAAGCCGCTTGAAGAGAGGAGACCGCAGGGCCTTCGACGCGGAACATACTGTCGCGCCAGCGAGGATTCTTTTCGTCACCTTTGAGCCAGTGATCTGCGAAGCCAGCACCGCCAAGAAAGCCCACGCGTCCATCGACGACGATGATCTCGCGGTGCGTGCGATTATTGATGCGCGCCAGCGTGCTCCACTTAAAACCGTGATACCAGGCGACGCGCCCGCCAGCCTCCCGCAACTCTTTAAAATAGCTCTCCCATGAAGCGAAAGAGCCTATGGCGTCCAAGGTCAGGCGCACTTCGACCCCGTCACGTGCCCGCTCTGTCAGGGCTTCGATAAATTTTCGCGTGACCTCGCCCTTCTGAAAAATGTATGCCTCTAAGTTGACGCTTGAGTGGGCCGCGCGGATCGCCTCAAGCTCCGCCTCGTAGTAAACCTCGCCGTTGGTGAGAACTTCTATGCGATTCTGATAGTTGATCTTGGCATCCGTGATCGCTTCCAGAATACAAAGAAACTGGTCGGACTCAATCGGCTCTGTGGACGGCGTGGAGATTTTGTAATCGAGGCCGGGCTCAAACAGCGCGAGGAAGAGCATAAAGCTCAACACCGCGATGGCGATAATGGCGATGACGAGAAATGCAGTCGAATCCATATCTGTCAGGCAAGACCTTGCAGTTCGTCCGGCGAAGCCTCGGCTTATTGTTGTCCGATCAGTTCGCCGACATTCATCTCAAAATCCGTCAGGACCTCGCTTTTAATCAGATCGCTCTCCGCAAGCTCTGTCAGTTCGTAGTGTTCGCCGCGCAGGACGAGCTGCGCAATCGTTACGGCTTCCGGGCCAACGATCCAGTATTCGCGGACTTTATTTTGTTCATACAGCTTCCGCTTGGTGATCGTATCGTGCTTGACCGAGCCGGGCGAGAGAATCTCCATGGCGAGAGAGGGAACACCTTGTATGCGTTTTGGAGAACCGATCTGCTCCCATTCCTTCGTGGTGAAGAAAAAGAGGTCTGGCTGAACGACTTCGCTCGTCGGTAGCACTATGTCGAGTGGTGAGAAAAGAACGTTGCCGAGAACGTTGCGTTGAACGAACCCATCAACCGCGCGGAAGATGTTTCGCAGAACAGTTTGGTGAGTAACTGTCGGTGTCGGAGCCATGATGATTTCTCCATTGATGTATTCCGTGGGGAGGACGGATTCGGGCAAGGCCCAGAACTCTTCGATGGAAGCTTTTCGGCGCAGTGTGCGCTGCTGGCTCTCATGCTGAATAACTTCATTCATCATGGTCATGCAACCTCCTTAACAGAGAGCACCAAACAGGTGAGACCTGCGGCGCTCTTTCCATACTCATTTTATCACGTCGCAGAGCGAGGCACGCTGCCGGCTTCGTGCGCGTATTTTGCGCGGATGCGCACGCAGCGCTCTAGATCGTCCAACACTTCTAAGACCTTCAGACGCAGATCGCGGTCGAGGGATTTTTCGCGTTCGAGAAAACCCTGCACGACCGCTAGAGCGCGCTCGCTGCATTGACCGCCAACGAAGGCAGAGAGCCAGCCGTTGACGAAAAATATCTTGCGCGTGCGTTTTAATTTCGGCAACTCTTTCAACGCCGGTTCGAGAAATGGAAGCGTCAGCTCGGATTGATGAATCGTGTTAAAGGCCGGGATGCTCGATTCAATCCAGCTCTCGGCCAGCTTCGCGTCCGTCAGGTAGGCATCGAAATATCTTTTCTTTGTGGCCTCGTCAGCGCTCGCCGCTCCGGCCGCGTAAGCGTAACGCCGCGCATCGTCCGTCTGGTCTTCGCGGCTCAGCTTTTCCAGCAGCGCCGGTGCATCCACGTCACCGCGCGCCATCAGCACCGTGACAATATCGAAGCGGTCGCGCGAGCGCAGCGTCATGCCTGGAATTTGCGTCTCGCCGCTCAGGATTTTTTCAAGACGAGCGCGCGCACCTTCAGAGGTCGCAATGGATTGAAAGGCGCGAAAGTATGTGATGCGAAGCCCGGCGGTCTCCGCATTCATCATGCGATCCATCAACTCCTGCTCAAGGCTCACGCCGATCTCTCGCCGCTGCGCGTCCGACAGATAATAATTGAAGGCCGTTCGCACGCGCCCTAAGATGCTCTGGACAGTCACCTCATCGCGCTCTTCCGCGACGCGCTTGATCGTCAAATCGATGTAAGCCGCAGGCGCAAGCTCTGCCTCGCGCACGCTGTCCCACAGAGAGCCCCACAGGAGCGCGCGCAGGAAATCATCTTTCACAGTCCCCAGATTGTTGAGGACGTAGCGCATACTTTTTTCGTCGAGCAGGAAAAGGCCGTAACCGTAATCCTCGTAATTGGCGAAGACGTAATCGGGCGCGGGCTTGCCCACAACTTCCGCAACTAAAGTTTCCCCAGCGCCTTTCATCGTCACGGTCATCATCTGTGGCGGCGCATCCTTGTATGCCAAGAGCACACGCACACGCATGGGCCAGGAGCCACCTTCATTCAGCACGTCTCTTTGTTCGAGCGCGAGGCTCTGTATTCGACCTCTCTGATCTTCACGCAACTGCACGCGCACGCGCGGCATGCCACGCTTGATCACCCAACTGGCAGCCCAGGCATCAAGCTCCTGTTTGGAAGTGCGCTCAAACGCTCGAACCAGATCATTCCATTCGGCATTCGCGTATGCATGCTCCTTGAGAAACGTCTGCACGGCCGACTGAAACTTGTCCGGCTCTAAAAAGACCTCCGCCTGCCGGAGCATAGAGGGCGCTTTGCGATAGACGATGTTGCCGTAGGCGGATTTCGCGGCAGAGAGATTCGGTATCTCCTGAAAAATTGGCGTCGTTCCCTTGGTCGCGTCCGTCAGGTAGGCCAAGGGCTTCGTGCGTTGATAAAAGAATTTCCAGGCGTTGTACTCCGGCATCACGGCCTCAATCGTCTTGTGGGCCATAAACTCCGCGAAGCCTTCCTTGAGCCAGAGGTCGTCGAACCAGCGCATCGTGACCAGATCGCCGAACCACTGGTGCGCGGCCTCATGAAACATCACATCTGCGCGGGCGAGAAAATCGTTGGCCGTCGGATCGGATGGGAAAAGGATGCTCTCCTCGCGCAGGAAGGTCGCGCCCGCGTGCTCCATACCGCGATAGGCGAACTCAGGGATAATGACGAGATCGTATTTAGGAAAAGGGAATTTGTAATCGAAATACTTTGAAAGATAGGCAAGACATTCGCGATTCAAGCGAAAGACCTCGTCGAGTTCTTTACGCGCACGCTCGGCCTTTGATTTACGCACGAACAGACGCATCGGCGTGGTCGTTGACTTAGTATCCTTAAATTCTATGAACGGCCCCGTAGCGAAGGCGAAAAGATATGTGCTGATCGGCTCGGTCTCGCGAAAGCGCCATAAGGTATTCGTCTCAATATGCGCCACGATGTTTACGTCTGTATTCGAGATAACATTCCATGATGAGGGCGCAGTGAGATTTAATTGGAATCGCGCCTTCAAGTCCGGTTGATCGAAACAGGGAAAGGCAGTGCTCGCGTCCGAGGGCACAAAAAGCGTGTAGATATATTCGGAGTTGTCTTCGCGATCCAGGTAGCGCGTGACGGCGCTGCCCGAAGTGGCAATCGGCGACTCGAAGCGAAGACTTAGAACGTTTTCGCCCTTCTTCAGATACGTGCCGGGGATAACAAGGTGATCGTTTAGTTGTCGCGCATCCGTCACCGCGCGACCGTTCGCCTGAATCTCCCAGACGCGAGCCTGCGGCTGACCCTCTTTCGCCGCCGCGACTCGCCAGTCGAGCACAAGCTGATC
>DATLMN010000281.1:0-4632 GCA_035537255.1 Pyrinomonadaceae bacterium
ATTCCGGCGAACCATACTCCACCTTGGCGCGGAAATCAAGACTTTTTCACAACTTAGCGTGAAAAACATATTGTTTTTCCGTCACGCATAAATGCCTCGCATACGCGTATCGTAGGCCACACGGTCAATTGCCAGCATATAGGCAGCCGTCCGCGTGTCCACTGAATGCTGGTCGGCGTAACGGCACAGATCGTTAAAACTGGCGACCATTTTGTCCTGAAGGCGCTCATTAACGACATCTTCGCGCCAGAAATAGCCCATTCTGTCCTGCACCCACTCGAAATAAGAGACCGTCACGCCGCCCGCATTGGCCAGAATGTCCGGAATGACGAAAACTCCCTTTTCGTGCAGAATCTTATCGGCTCCCGCAGTGGTCGGCCCGTTCGCCCCTTCGGCCAGCACCTTGCACTTGATCCGGTCGGCGTTTTGCGAGGTGATCTGATTTTCGGTCGCGGCGGGCACTAAAACGTCGCATTCGAGTTCGAGCAGGTCCGGATTGCTGACGCTCTCGACGCCCGGAAAGTCCTCGAAGGAGCGTGTCTGCCCCAGATGGCGCAGGGCTTCGGGGATGTCTATGCCGTTCGGGTTATAGATACCGCCGTGTACGTCCGAGATCGCCACCACCTTGTAACCGGCCTCGTGCAGGAGACGTGCGCCGATGCCTCCGACATTGCCGGAGCCCTGGACGACGACGCGCGTCTGTGGCGGAGTCATCTTAAATTTTTTGATCGCTTCGTTGATGACGAAGAGGATACCGCGCCCCGTCGCCTCGCGCCTGCCCGACGAGCCTCCCAGATCAATCGGCTTGCCTGTGACGACCGCCGTCACAGTATGACGCGCGTGCATCGAGTAGGTATCCATGATCCAGGCCATCGTCTGCTCGTTAGTATTCATGTCAGGCGCGGGCACATCCTTTTCCGGCCCGATGAAGTCCAGCAGCTCTGAGGCGTAGCGGCGGGTCATGCGTTCGAGTTCACCCATGGACATCTGTGACGGGTCACAGATGACACCTCCTTTTGCACCGCCAAAGGGAACGTTGACGACCGCGCACTTCCAGGTCATCCAGGCGGCCAAGGCGCGGACTTCGTCAAGCGACACATCCGGCGCGTAACGGATGCCGCCCTTGGCAGGCCCGCGCGCAAAGTTGTGCTGCACGCGATAACCTTCAAAGACTTCTATGCGACCCGAATCCATGCGCGTCGGGATATAGACTTTGAGTTCGCGATTGGGCACGCGCATGACCGCGTAGAGGTCCGGGTCCAGGTCCAGCAGTTGCGCCGCGCGATCAAAGCGCGACATCATGGATTCAAACGGATTGTGTTCCTTGACCTCTCTTGCATCATCTACCATGGCACTTGGCATAATCGTCTCCAGAAAAAGTAATCAGTAATCAGTAGTCAGTAATCAGTTATCAGTTTTCTGCTTTTGACTGATAACTGATTGCTGACTACTGATTACTTTTTGAGAACTTCGTTCATCGCGCCCGTGCGATAGCCGTGAAGGTCCAGCGTCACGTAGCGAAAGCCGAGCGAGCGAAATTTAGTTGCCAGTTCGTCAACGACTTTGCGATCAAGAGCGCGATCAAGCTCCGTAGGCGCAATCTCCAGACGCACCAGCTCATCGTGATGGCGGACGCGAAATTCGCGAAAGCCGAGGGCACGCATAATCTCTTCGCCGCGATCCACGACGGAGAGCCTTTCAATCGTCACGGGCGTCCCGTAAGCGATGCGCGATGAGAGACAGGGGCTCGCTGGCTTGTCCCATGTGGGCAACCCTCGGCGTCGGCTCAACTCGCGGACTTCCCTTTTACTCATGCCCGTTTCGATCAACGGGCTGCGCACGTTGTGTTCCGCAGCGGCCGTTCTTCCGGGACGAAAATCTCCCAGGTCATCAGTGGTCGAGCCGTCAACGACGAAAGCAAGCGAGCGTGCGCGTGCAAGGGGCGCGAGCTTTCCGTAGAGTTCCGTCTTGCAGAAATAACATCTGTTCGATTGATTGGCGCGATACGCTGGGTCGTCCAGCTCTTCTGTCTGAATCGTCTCTTGATGAAAGCCGAACTGCTCGACCAGTTGTGCCACTTCGGCGCGCTGATTGGCGGCGAGGCTCGCCGATTCTCCTGTCACGCACAAAGCGCGCGCGCCCAACTCCTCCGTCGCAATCAGCGCGACGTACGTGCTGTCCACTCCGCCGGAGAAGGCGACGAGGACTGAACCCATCTCGCGAAAGAGCGCGCGCAGGCGCTCTTCTTTCGGCAGAGCTTCGGGCGAGACATCGTACGCATGAAGCAACGCATCCTGCTGCTGCTCTGCCACCCCCGTCTCAATCAAGTTATTACTCACAGCTTATTCCGCTCTCAGGCGCGAACGCCAGCGCCTGACCTCTCCGCTTAAGACTTCGTTTCCAATTTGATGGGACGTTTCTCAACGTGGGGCGCATGTTATCGCATGCGCCGACGGAAGAGCAAGGATGAAGGCGGAAGGAAGAAGGATGAAAATGTTAGTGCTCAGATTGAATCATTCAATCAACCCAGCTACGCTTTCATCCTTCCGCCTTCATCCTTCATCCTTGCTTTTCCGCGCGCGGGGCGCATGTTAAGATCAGTTTCCTCCCCCGTAGTTTGCTTCTCGTCACTATTACTATTGTTCGGAAAGTCGCAGAGTTGTTCGGAATGCTTTTTCGATTTCGTCCCACGGCACTGATCTTCCTGCTGGCGCTCTCGCTCACTTTATCCTGCGCTTTAACGCTCAAGGCCCAAGAGGACGACGGCTTCGGTGACGAGGCTGTCGATCCGGTCAAGCTTTTCGAGAAGGGGCAGGACGCGCATCAGAAGAATGATCTGGCGCTCGCGGTCGAATTTTACGAAGAGGCGATCAAGGTGCGGCCGGAATTTCCTGAGGCGGAGTACCAGCGCGCAGTCGCGCTCGTCGCGCTTGATCGTTTGCCGGAAGCTGAAAAGGGTTTTCGTCGCGCCATAGAGCTACGCGCTGCTTGGGCGCTGCCGCACGCTGCGCTCGGCGCGCTGCTCATGCGTCTGAATCGCCTGGACGAGGCGCGTACTCCGCTTGAGACGGCGCTCAAATTGGATGCGCGAAATTCACTTGCGCTTCTGTCTTTAACAGACCTCTCCGTGCGCAGTAAAGCGCCGCGCGCAGCGCTCGCTCAACTGCTGGGCCAACTGCAACGCGCCACTTCTGAAGAGGGCGCGACCGCAGCGATGTGGAGAGCGCGCGCCTCCGTAGAGCATGCGCTGGGCGACAATGCGGTGGCGCTTGTGAGTTACGAACGCGCTCTCGGGCTTGCTCCGAATGACGCGACCGCGCGTATGCAGCGCGCAGAGCTTCGCGCAGCGGCAGGCGACTTTGAGCGCGCCATAGAGGATGCCGGCGCAGCCCTTCGCAGCAGCACGAGTTCATCCGACCAGACGCACGCTTCTCTGCTCCTGGCCAGAATACAGGCGCAGGCAGGAAAAAAAGATGCGGCGCTGAAAACACTGGATGCGCTCGACGAAGCGGCGAAGCGTCTGCCTGAAGTCGTCGCCCTGCGCACGACGATCACGGCCAGCGACGAGGTGGATGCGGAGAGCTGCGCGCAGATGTCTAAGCTTGCAGAGACGGATGAGCGAAACGCCGTGCTGCTCGCGCGTCTGGGCGCATGTTATCGCCTGAGTGATCCGGCGCGCTCGCTAGATTACTATCGCCGCGCCTCGGATTTAGATCAGAGCAACGTTGACTATGCGAGCGGTTACGCGGCGGCGCTCGTTCAGGCCAGAAGATTCGCAGAGGCTGTGATCGTCGCGCGGCGCATTATCTCCGCTGCACCCGATAACTATACGGCGCACGCCAATCTGGCGATTGCGCTTTACGAATTGAAGCGTTACGTTGAGGCTCTGGCCGAATACAAATGGCTGCTCGACGCCAAGCCCGATCTCACGGTCGCATACTTTTTTATTGCGACCTCGTATGATTTCCTCGGGCAATATCCGGAGGCGCTCTCGGCTTATGAAACATTTCTGGCGCGCGCCAACGCTAAGGACAATCAATTGGAGATAGAGAAGATCAACCTGAGGCTTCCATCCTTGCGCAGGCAGATTGCGCGCGGCGAAGGGGTCAAGCCGAAGAAGAAGGGGCGGTGAGGTCAGGCCGCCCCGGCAGGTAAGTTCGAGCCCGTGTGAGGGGCGGCTTGCCCCGACCCCCACAAAAGCTTTGTAATATTGCGCGAGAAGATTTATTATGCGCTCTAGCGAGTTAGTCGTCCTAAACCCATAACCGAAGAAAAGCTGACTGCGATGTATTGCTCACACCTCTCTTTTCAGAAGCAGGTCGCCTGGAGCATCCCTATGCTCTTCTCTCTCGTCATCTGTTCGGCCCATGCGACGTTCGCACAGGATAAGGGGCTACAGTTTCTGCCTGCGCCGCCGCCTATCAAATCCGTGACGAGCGTTGAGCGCTCGCAATTGGACAGCGCGCGCGATACCAAGACGCGTATGCGTGCGACGATTGAGATGGCAGAGGCTCGCCTGACACGCGCAGAGCAGTTGGCCGCAGGGGAACAATATGACGCGGCCTGCGCAGAGCTGGGGAGCTATCAGGGACTGATCGAAAACTTCTTCTCCTTCCTGAACGACAGAGAGCC
>DATLMN010000282.1:0-6346 GCA_035537255.1 Pyrinomonadaceae bacterium
ACGACGCTGACTACGTCATAACGATAGGGCGCGTTCGTCAGATTAAAGAGGCGGCGGTAGGCTCGCGCGGCTCTTGTGACCTGTCTTTGTTTGCGTAGATCGACGTTGGCCTCAGGCGGAGCGAACCAATCGGAGGCGCGCGTCTTGACCTCTATAAAGCAGAGCGTCGCTCCGTCATAGGCGATGAGGTCTATCTCCGCGTGCAGCGGCGCGCCGCGCAGATTGCGCCCGACGGGCAGATTGAAATTGGCGGCGACGAGAGAGTAGCCAGCGCTTTCCAGATGCTCTGCCGCGAGAGCCTCGCCGCGTCTGCCCAGCGCGAGGTGTGGCGCAAGCGGCGTTGTGCCGCCGGGCTGCTCGGCCGCTGCCTCTACGCTCTCGTTTGCGTTCGAGGACGTTTCAGCCTGCGCCGCTCTCTTCCATCTTCTCGGATCGAAATTTGGCCAGCGCATCTTCTTTCAACGCCGCTTTCAAACTGATCTGCAAAGTCCCACGCAGCTTCGTTGCCGGAGCAGGACGATAAAAACGTGCGGCGTTCTCCTCTCACAAAAACGTGGGCGGCCACTTCTCATGTTGAAGACGCCGCACGCACCGTTGCATGTCTAACATGTTGTCGGAATGGAGACGCCGTAAACGGCGTTGACATACATGAAGAACCCCTGCGCAGAGGGTGTGTCCAGACGATAATCAACATTCGTTGACCGGCACACGGCATCTCCGGTAATCGTGATCGCCACCAGAATCTGCTGCCCGTTGACGTTAAGAAAAGTCGGCCCTCCCGAATCGCCAAAGCATGTTCCGCCATTGCCCGTCGCCGGATTCTGCGAGAGCCGCAGATAGCCTCCGTTCAGCGAATTGAAACTGGAGAACGAATACATCCTCGGGATCGGATTCCGATCTTGAAAATACGGCACGCCTCCGCCGACTACGCGATTTTGCAATCCGTATCCGACCGCAGTAAAGACCGCAGACTTTAATCCGTTTTGAGCCACGAGCTGATCCAACAAGCCGCAGGAGGGAAGCGTCGCCGGTGTGATTCCTTTGACGTTTGATTGGAGAATCAGGACGCCTATGTCTCCCGAATCGCTCTGGCTCTGATTGTAATTGGGATTGGTGACGACCGCCTTGACCGCCAGCAACTTGGTCTTTGAAGTCGTCAGACTCCCGAAAGGGATCGAGCCGTCAAAGCTCACATAAGCCGTGTAGCCCTGTGGGGCAAGCTCAGCGTTGAAAAACTGTGTGCAGTGACTGGCCGTCAGGAAAACATTCTGTGTAATCAATGTGCCCGAACAGATCGGAAAGATTTCTCCGCTCGGCGATTTGACGATAAACGCCCCGACATTGCTGTAGGTGTTCTTAGAGTCTTCGAAGCCGTAGGTGATGGCTTTGACGCCAGAAGATGTAACGAGCATCGTAGAGACGAGCGCCGTGAAGAAGAAGATCACAAAGTAAGTGGTGCGTCGCATTCGAGGTAGCCTCCTTATGGGTTGTGGGCTTGCGAAAGTTGAGGAGTATCGGCGACGCATTCTATATTCACATCTCTTCTATCGCAAGCTTTGCCCGGGCCAAATAAAAAGTGATGCTAATGAGCGTAGGCTTTGAGTGGGCCTAAACGTGCTTGCAGGCGGTCGAGAGCGCGCGCTACACTCAATGGGCAAAGAGCGTGGGAGATTGTGTTATTCCTTCCTTCTCTTGCTCACAAAACTATCTGGACGCTGGAAAATAATGGTCATGCCCGAAGAGGTTGAGCAAGCAGCAGAAGAAGTGTCAGGCGCGGCGAGCGAGGACGCGAGCACGGAAGCGCGTCACGCGGACGAATCGCGCCGCGTGGACGAGACGCGACGCGCTCTGCCGCTCGTCGCCATCGTGGGCCGACCGAACGTCGGCAAGTCCACGCTCTTTAATCGCCTGACGGGCGAGCGCCGCTCAATCGTCGGCGACGAACCTGGCATTACGCGCGACCGCATCTACGGCGTGGCGGAGTGGAACGGACGCCGTTTCGCCCTCGTTGATACGGGCGGCATTGTGCCGGACGACGATGCAGTCATCCCCGTCAACATCCTGAAGCAGGCGGCAGCCGCCATCGAAGAAGCATCGGCGCTCGTGTGGGTCGTAGACGTGCGCAAAGGCATCACGCCCCTAGATGAAGAGTTGGCAAGGCTGCTGCGCTCGACGGGCAAGCGTGTCCTCGTCGCCGCCAACAAGGCGGATGCCGAACGGCTTGAGACTGAAGCCGGAGAGTTCTTTCGCTTCGGATTCGACGAGGTCTTCGCGGTCTCTGCTGAGCATGGCAACGGGCTGGGCGATTTGCTGGACTCTCTGGCCGAAGGGCTCGAAAGAGTGCCGGAGATTGAAGAAGATGAAACTGCCCCGCGCGAGATTCGACTGGCGATCATTGGCCGTCCCAACGTCGGCAAGTCTTCGCTCCTGAACCGTCTGCTTGGAGAAGAGCGTGTCATCGTTTCACCTTTGGCCGGAACGACGCGTGATGCTGTCGATACTGTGCTGGATGTGGGCGGCCAATCGTTTCGCATCATCGATACGGCGGGCATACGCCGCAAGGGGAAGACAGAGGAGATGGCCGAAAAGCTCTCTGTCCTGATGGCGCGGCGCAGTCTTGAGCGCGCTGATGTGGCTATCGTCGTCATAGATGCCGCCGATGGCGTGGCCGCTCTGGATGCAAATATCGCTGGCTATGCGCACGAGGCGGGATGCTCGATCATCCTCGCCGTCAATAAATGGGACGCGCTTGAGAATAAAGAGACGGGGACGGCTTCGGCCTTCGAGCGCCATTTGCGCGACAAGATGAAATTTCTGGATTGGGCTCCGGTTGTGACGATCTCCGCGTTGACGGGTCAGCGCACGGAGAGGATTCTGCCGCTCGTCCTCAAAGCCAACGAGGCGCGTAATCGCCGCATTCCGACTTCGCAGTTGAATACTTTCTTCGAGCGCGCAGTGTCACAGCCGCGCGGCGGCGGCGCGCCAGCGCCCGTCAAGGGCGGCGTCTCTCGCCTCCACATTCAATACATGACGCAGGTCGGAGTTCGACCGCCCACCTTTATCGTCTTTACGAAAGGCGGCAAGCCCGGCCTGCATTTCTCTTACGAGCGTTATCTACAGAACCGCCTGCGCGAAGAGTTCGATTTCTTCGCCACACCCTTGCGCATAGTCGAACGTCACAGCAGGAAGAATAGAGGTTAGAAGTTTTAAACGCCTTTGGGCCCACATACTCTAGTGCCTCTACCTTGACGTAGTTAAAATGGCGAAGCTGCTCGCATGGCCCTTAACGCCGTCCTGGCTGTATGAACTTTTCAAAAGGGTATGACTATTCCTCAAGGCACACGGCTCGGTCGCTATGAAGTTCACTCCTCAATCGGCGTGGGCGGGATGGGCGAAGTGTATCTGGCAGAGGACGTGAGGCTGGGGCGCACTATCGCTTTGAAAATTCTCCCCGCAGAGATGGCTTCGGACTTACAGCGCATGAGCCGCTTTATGCAGGAGGCCAGAGCCACCTCTGCGCTCAATCACCCGAACATCATCACCATTCACGAGATAGACCAGACGGATTCCCTGCATTTCATCATCACAGAGTTTATTGACGGCGTGACTTTGCGCGGACGCATGAAAGCGGCGCGGATAGAAATCGGCGAGGCGCTGGACATCACAGCGCAGGTTGTCTCTGCCCTCGCCGCAGCGCACTCGGCAGGGATCGTTCACCGCGACATCAAACCGGAGAACGTCATGCTCAGGAGCGACGGTCTGGTGAAAGTCCTGGACTTCGGCATCGCCAAGCTGACGGACAGGATGGGCAAGAAGTCGCAGGCCCGTGTCGAGGCAGAGACGCTGCTCGCCACAGGCGAGGGCGTTATCGTCGGCACAGTCTCTTATATGTCGCCCGAACAGGCGCGCGCTGAGATGGTGGACGAGCGCACGGACCTTTGGAGCGTCCGTGTCATGCTCTACGAGATGCTGGCCGGGCACAGGCCGTTCGGGGCCGCGACGCCCGTCGAAACGCTCGCGCTCATCCTGAACACAGAGCCTGTGCCGCTCACGCGCGCCGCGCAGGATATTCCCGCCGAGCTGAATCGGATCGTTCACAAGACGCTGGCAAAAAATCGCGACGTGCGATACCGGACGGCGGAAGAACTGCTGTTGGACCTGCGTCGTCTGATGCACCAGATTAATTTCGAGAAGCCTTTTGAGGGCTCGCTCGTGCCGGAGCATCTTAGTAGCAACAGTATAGAGCGCGGCGCGAATCAAGGCTCGCATGCAGACACTGTGATAGGCAGTGATGCCTTTGAAATGTCGGCGGGCGCGTCAGAGTTGACAGCAGCCGCCGCCGAGCATCCGAATAATCTATCGGCGGAGATGACACTGCTCATAGGGCGCGAGCACGAGACGGCTGAACTCAGGCAGATGCTCGGGCGCGAAGACGTGCGCCTTGTGACGCTCACGGGCATCGGGGGAACGGGCAAGACGCGCCTCGCGCGGCGTGTCGCCCGCGCCTTGCTCGCGGAATTCGCGTCCGGCGTATTCTTCATTGACCTCTCGGCAATCAGTGAGCCCGGTCTGGTCGCTTCGACGGTCGCACAGCCCCTGGGCGTCAAGGAGACGGGGAGCGCTCCACTCGTAGAGAGCCTGAAGGAATATCTGCGGGACAAACAGATGCTGCTTGTCCTTGATAACTTTGAGCAGGTATTAGAGGCCGCGCCCTTCGTCGCAGAGCTTCTATCTTCCTCGCCGAAACTAAAGATGATTGTGACGAGCCGCATCTCTCTGCACCTGAGTGCTGAGCACGAATATATGGTTTCACCTCTCGCGCTGCCGGAGACGGAGCAGCGGCTGCCGCCTTTGACGGAGTTGATGAATCATGCGGCCATCGCGCTTTTCGTTAAGAGGGCGCAAGCCATCCGTCCAACCTTCGCACTCACGGAAGAGAACGCGCTCTCAGTCGTTGAGGTCTGCCGCAGGCTGGACGGATTGCCGCTCGCCATCGAGTTGGCCGCTGCTCGCATCAAGCTTCTCTCGCCACAGGCGATTCTGACAAGGTTGGAGCACAGTCTGAAGCTGTTGACGGGCGGAGCGCGTGATCTGCCCGCGCGCCAGCAGACGATGCGCGGAGCAATCTCTTGGAGCTATGATCTGCTTGAAGAGGGCGAAAGACGCTTGCTTAATCGTCTATCTGTTTTCGCCGGGGGAATGACGATTGAAGCAGCAGAAAAAGTCTGTGACGATGGCGGAGTTGTAGGTGAAGCCGAATCCGCAAGCCGCGATCAGCATCCGGCAATAGACATCCTTGACGCGATAACCTCGCTGGTGGACAAGAGCCTGTTGATGCAGAAAGAGCAGGGTGATGTTGAACCTCGCTTACGCATGTTGGAGCTTGTGCGTGAGTATGCGACGGAATGTCTCGAACAGAGCAATGAGGCGTTGGCTGTCAGAGATCGTCACGCGGATTTCTATCTGAGGCTTGTGGAAGAGGCGCAGCCGGAGTTGTTAGGCGGCGCGAAAGTGGGGAACTGGCTTAACCGGCTCGAAGAGGAGCATGACAATCTGCGCGCTGCCTTGCGTTGGCTGTTGGAGAGGGATGCCGAGAAAGGGCTTCGTCTGGCCGCAGCGGCGCGTCCGTTCTGGGAGAGACGCGGGCATCTGACGGAGGGACGCGCATGGCTCGCAGGCGCGCTCTTGAAGGGCGGCGCGGCACAAGCGCCTTCGCGCGCGAAGGCGCTTCACGGGGCGGCTCAGTTGGCATGGCAGCAGGGCGAGCTGGCGGCGGCACGCATACTATATGAAGAAGCTTTGCGCTTAAGCCGTAAGGCGGGCGACAGGCGACTGGTCGCCATGTCGAGCAGGGGCTTAGGGACAGTCGCTTTTATCCAGGGCAACCTTGCTGCGGCGCGCCCTCTTTTAGAAGAGTCGCTTGCGGTGTGCCGGGAGATCAACGATACGCGCGGAGTCTCCACTTCGCTTATCACTCTGGGCGAGATGGCGCGCACCGAAGGGAGGCTTGAGGCGGCGCGTGCTCTATACGAGGAGTCTCTGGCACTGTGTCGGCAATCGGACAATCAGTACAACGTGTGCGTTAACCTGCTCAACCTCGGCGCGGTCGCCTGTCTGGAAGAAGACCTCAAGGCGGCCTGCGCCTGCCATCGAGAAGCCATCTTGATCGCAGAGAAGCTGGGCGATGGCGTACAGGTCGCTTACGCGCTCAACGGGTTCGGGGCGCTTCTGGTCTTGCGCGGCGAAATGTGGTGGGCGGCCAGACTCTTTGGCGCAGCAGAGCACTTGCTTGAATCAATCGGCTACGAACTTGAACCGCAGGATCGCGAGTTCCGCGAGCGATATG
>DATLMN010000283.1:0-5612 GCA_035537255.1 Pyrinomonadaceae bacterium
CTGGCGAAAGCGGCTCGGCTGGTTGGCCAGAAAATCTGTGACGGAATCGAAGTTGAAAGTCCCTGAAATGTCCGAGAGGTCTATAAAGGTGGAAGTGATGCGCTGAAAATCGCCGCCGAATTTCAGAGAGTGCGAGCCGGCCACAAATGAGAGCGTATCCTGAAACTGATAGCGAGTCTCTGTACGGTCGGTCGAACCCGTCGTCGAAGAACCTGCAACGAGCGTGCGGCTATCCGTGCGCGAAGAGCCCGCTTCCGGCACGTCAACATCTATAATCACTACGGGACGCGCGCCGCCGCGCGCCTCGACGGCGGGCGTCAGGCTCGAATACTGAAAGCGCGCCTGATTGACCAGCCTTGGCGAAAAGACGTAGTTATCGGAATAAGAGATGGCGTCCGTGTTGCGCGTTCTGGCCTGCAAGGATTCGGCTAGACGGTCGCCGCCGCCGAACTGCCGCAGGTTCGTGATGCGCCCCATTTGATAGAGCAGCGAGCCGTTATGTAGATCGTTGAACTTGTGATCGATACGCGCAGTAAAGATATTGTTCTTAAACGGCGTGCTAAGTCCCGCGATAAAAGGCGCGACGAATTCGCCCGGAGTCGGCGCTGGGACACCAAGCTCCTGCTGCGCAGCATTCGGGTTGGTCGGCGCGGGCAAAGCGAACAGAGGGTTTTGCCGGACGGGCACGAAAGTATTGATCGTCGCCGTATCAAACTGCGTGTCGTACTCGTATGCTAAAAAGAAGAAGGTACGACCGCGACCATTATAAGAAAATGGCCCGAACAATTTTCGCGGAAGATCGATGGGGCCGCTGAAAGTAAAACCAGGATTGTGCTGTTCAAGCGGCGGACGCACTATCCCCAGCGCATTGTTTCTGAAAGTGTTGGCGTTAAAAATATCGTTGCGGAAAAAGTAGAAGCCGCGCCCTTTATAGCGGTTCGAGCCGCCGCGCGTGCGCAGGTTGACGCGCCCGCCGGAGGCTCTGCCGTATTCCGCAGAGAACTGGTTCGTGATGACCTGAACTTCCTCTATGGCTTCGAGCGATGGTTGAAAACGCTCGCGCGCGGAACGGTCATCGTTATTGTCCATCCCGTCAATCGTGATGTTATTCGAATAGGCCGGGCCGCCAGAGAGAGAGAACGAGCCTGCCTCTTCGGGCGTGTTGGCCGTAGGGCCTGCGGAGGGGCTGTCCTCTGCCAGGTCGCGCGTCGAAAGAGGCTCTTCTGTCACACCGCCGAGCGTAAAAATCAGGTCAAGGGGAGATCGCGACTGGACTGGTAAGGATTCTATCTCTTCGGTCGTCACCGTGCCGCCGACGACTGTGCGCGTGGTATCCACGTCGGGCGCATCTGCTTCGCTAACTACTGTCTGTTCGGCGACGACTCCGGCCGGGCGCAGAGTAAAATTCAACTCGACGTTTTGACCAGAGACCGTCGCGAGGTCAGTCTTCTCTTCCGTCGCAAAGTTTGTAAACTCTGCGCGCACAGTGTAAACGCCTGGCTCAAGCTCTATCAGACGAAAGCGCCCCTCGGCATCCGTCACGACCGTGCGCTCGACGCCCGTCTCAACAAGCACGGCCGTGACGGATGCGCCGGGCACAATAGCGCCGTTTTCGTCCGTCACGCGACCACGGATCGTCACCTGGTCCAAATCCTGCGCCTGTGCGCTAAGAGGCACGAGCGCGCACGCTCCTGCGCAGACAAATAGAAGTATGGCGAGAAGGCGTAAGGCGCGGCTTTTCATAATGCTACGAGGCGACTCTCCTGTCATGTAAGCGTCTTCTCCTACCAGCCGTCGTCAGAGTCTAAGCGCGGCGTGGGCCAAGAGCAGCAGAAGCGGCAAGCTCCTTCGGGATAAGCTTACGCTGGCATCAATCGCTACAGGGGGAGACGAGCGACCAACTCCGGGCACTGGGCGCGATGATTTAAGGAACAAAGTGTGCCGAGACGAAGCGTACAGAAACGTACTCTGAAGATCGCACTTTAACACAAGTGTGCCGAGAGAGTACAAGCTTACCTAACTTAGTGATGTCAGATTATGAGCGAGAGACCGAACGGCGGCGCAGTGCTGTGCCGCGCGTGATGCGCACGAGCGCGCCGGCTTCGGGCGGCGGAGCGTCCGTGAATTGAGAAAACTCTTCGACGTGTGTTTGCAGATACTGGAAGAAGCGCTCGAACTCTTGCTGCATGGCGTCCATCTTTTCGCGCATGTTGAGGATAATCTCGACGCCCGCGAGATTGACGCCGAGGTCGCGCGTTAAGGAGAGGATAACTTCAAGGCGTTCGAGATCCGTGTCCGTGTAAAGCCGCGTGTTTCCTTCCGAGCGTGAAGGCTTCAACAATCCTTCGCGCTCGTAGAGCCGCAAAGTCTGCGGGTGGATGTTGTACTCGTCCGCCACCGCGCTGATCGTGTATGTTCGCCCTTTACGTTTCATAAAAGCAGGAGTCAGGACTCAGAACACAGGAGACAGAATAAAAGCGGCTTTCGTCCTTTTCATTCTGAATTCTGAGTCCTGTGTTCTTCATTATTATTCCAGTCCCATCGCCACGCGCGGGTTCTCCTCGTTGAGTTGGGAGAAGCGACGCAGTAGCTCTTTGGTCTCTTCCGAAATAACTTGCGGCAGAGTGATCTGCACTTCGACGAACTGATCGCCGCGCGCCTGCGCATTTCTTAAGCTAGGAGCGCCGCGCTCTCGCAGGCGGAATTTCTGCCCGGATTGCGTGCCGGGAGGAATCCGTAGCTGCGCTTTGCCTTCGACCGTGGGCACTTCGATGCGCGCGCCGAGCGCTGCCTCCGGGACAGTCACGGGCACTGTGACATAGATGTTGTCGCCCTTGCGCGTAAAATACTTGTGCCGCCCGACGTTCGTGATGATAAAGAGGTCGCCAGCGGGCGCGCCCATGCGTCCTCCTTCGCCCTTGCCGGGAACGCGCACGCGCGAGCCCGTATCAACACCGGCGGGGATGCGCACTTTGACTGTCTCTGTTTTGGGCACGACGCCAGCGCCCTTGCACACGGAGCAGGGCTGACGACGTTTACCTGTGCCGCCACAGTCGGGACACTCCTGAGCGAAGCGCAGACGCCCGCCAGCGCGCTGTACCTGTCCAGAGCCTTTGCAGGTCGTGCAGACGACGACAGGCCCACCCGTGTCGCCAGCGCCATTGCAGCGCGGACACTGCTCCGAGCGATTGACTGTGATGTTGGTCGTCATCCCCGTGATGGCTTCTTCAAAGGAGAGCGCGAGCGGCATCTCTATGTCTGCGCCGCGCACGGGCTGAGGACGCGGCGGCTCGCGCTCCTGCTTTGCGCCGCCACCGCCGAAGAGGTCTGCGAAGATGTCTCTGAAGCTTGAGCCGCCAGAGCCCGTGGTGCTCGAAGCCGTGCCCCAGTCGAAGCCTTCAAAGTCGAAGCCCGCCGAGCCGCGACCTGCTCCTGCTCCGCCAGCGCCGCCGGTCGCGCCGCGAGCAGCCGCGTCGGCCAGATTATCCGAATACTGCCCGAAGCGATCATAGACGCCGCGCTTCTTCGCATCAGAGAGCACATCGTGCGCCTCCGTAATCAGCTTGAAGCGTTCCTCGGCGCTCTTGTCGCCGGGATTTACGTCCGGATGATATTTTCGGGCCAGTCTACGGTAAGCCTTCTTGATCTCTTCCGGCTTCGCGTCGCGCTTGACGCCCAGCACCTGGTAATAATCTTGCTTTGCCATTTAAAAGCAGTGACAAGTGAAGAGTGGCAAGTAACAAGTTAAGAGCTTTTCTTACTGCTCGTCACTCGTCACTTGCCACTCTTCACTTCCTTATTTGTTCTCGTCTACGTCGACGTATTCGGCGTCGATGACATTGTCTTCGCCGCCCTGTGTGCCCGCAGAGCCGCCAGCGCCTGCGGCTGAAGCCTGGCCGCCCGCTTCAGTGCCGCCACCGGCTGCGCCCGTCTGCGAATAGAGCGCCTCGGCGAGTTTGTGCGAGGCGGTTTGCAGACGATTGAAAGCATCGTTCATGCGCTCCACTCCGCCCTCTTCGGTCGCCTTCTTGGCGTCTGCCAGCGCCGCTTCGATCTCCGTCGCAGCCGCCGCATCAGTGACCTTCTCCTTGTTCTCGCTGAAGGTCTTCTCCACCTGATAGTGCAGACCGTCCAGGCGATTGCGCGCTTCGATCTCTTCGCGCTTGCGTGCATCGTCCGCCGAGTGCGATTCCGCATCACGCATCATCTTATCAATCTCCTCTTTCGAGAGACCCGAAGATGCCGTGATAGTGATCTTCTGCTCGCGCCCCGTGCCCATATCTTTGGCAGAGACGTTGACGATACCGTTGGCGTCGATGTCGAAAGTGACTTCGACCTGCGGCATGCCGCGCGGTGCGGGCGGAATGCCTACGAGGTGGAACTTGCCGAGCGTGCGATTGTCCGAAGCCATCGGCCGCTCGCCCTGTAGCACATGCACTTCGACGGAAGTTTGATTATCCGAAGCGGTCGAGAAGACCTCGGACTTTCTGGTCGGGATCGTCGTGTTGCGCTCGATCAGCTTCGTAAAGACGCCGCCGAGGGTTTCAATGCCGAGGCTCAAAGGCGTCACGTCCAGAAGCAGTATGTCCGTCTTCTCGCCGGAGAGAACGCCCGCCTGTACGGCTGCGCCGACGGCGACAACCTCGTCCGGGTTGACACTCTTGTTAGGCTCTTTACCGAAGATGGTCTTAACGATCTCCTGCACCTTCGGAATGCGTGTCGAGCCGCCGACGAGGACCACTTCGTCAACCTTGTTGGCGTCGATGCCAGCGTCTTTGATCGCCTGTTCGACGGGCGATTTCAAGCGCTGAAGGATCGCTTCGATCAACTGCTCGAAGCGAGCGCGCGTCAGTTTCATGACGAGGTGCTTCGGGCCGGATTGGTCTGCGGTGATAAAGGGCAGGTTGATCTCAGTCTCCATCGCCGTAGACAGTTCGATCTTGGCCTTCTCCGCAGCTTCCTTCAAACGCTGCAAGGCCATCTTGTCGTTTGACAGGTCTATGCCCTGATCTTTCTTGAACTCTTCCGTAATCCACTCCATCAGGCGCTCGTCTATGTCGTCGCCGCCAAGGTGCGTGTCGCCGTTCGTAGATTTAACTTCGACGACGCCTTCGCCCACTTCGAGGATGGAAATATCGAACGTGCCGCCGCCGAAGTCGAACACGGCGATGGTCTCGTCCTTCTTCTTATCCAGACCGTAGGCGAGCGCAGCCGCCGTCGGCTCGTTGACGATACGCATCACTTCCAGGCCGGCGATGCGGCCTGCGTCTTTAGTGGCCTGGCGCTGCGCGTCGTTGAAGTAGGCCGGGACGGTGATGACGGCCTTATCCACCTTCTGACCCAGATAGTCTTCGGCAGACTGCTTCATCTTTTGCAGAATCATGGCCGAAATCTCTGGCGGACTCCACTCTTTGCCGCCAGCGTGGACGCGCACGTCGCCGCCCGCTCCGCTACCCTGAACTTTATAAGGTACTTGTTTGATCTCTTCCGACACTTCGTCGTAGCGTCGGCCCATGAAACGTTTGATCGAATAGATCGTGTTTTCAGGATTGGTGACGGCCTGGCGCTTGGCGACCTGCCCGACCAGACGATTGCCATCCTTGGCAAAAGCG
>DATLMN010000284.1:0-6455 GCA_035537255.1 Pyrinomonadaceae bacterium
TTAACGATAGAATAGATATTAGATGTCAGATGTTGGATGCTAGTAGAACCGAAAACTAACATCCGACATCTAACATCTGCTTTTCAGAGGGAGAAGTGATTCTTAAGATCGCTTCGTTTGAACCTCGGAGGTTAAGTCTTAATGAAAAAGCATGGAAAGAAGTACCGTGCGGCTTTAGAGAAGATCGAGGTCGGGCGGAAATACACCCTCGAAGAGGGCGTCGAGAAGATCAAGGAGATCATCTTCGCGAAATTTGACGAGACGGTTGAGCTGACCATGTGGCTGGGCGTAGACCCGCGCAAAGCCGATCAGCTTGTGCGCGGCACGGTCGTGCTGCCGCACGGGCTCGGAAAATCGAAGACCGTGTTAGTGATCGCGCAGGGCGACAAGCAGAAGGAAGCTACGGAGGCTGGCGCGGATTTCGTCGGCGGCGACGATATGGTCGATAAGATCAAAGGCGGCTGGCTTGAGTTCGACGCCGTCATCGCCACGCCGGACATGATGCGCTCCGTCGGCCAGCTGGGAAAAATCCTGGGCCCGCGCGGCTTGATGCCCAACCCCAAGACAGGAACTGTGACCTTCGATGTCCGCACGGCCGTGCAGGAGACCAAGGCCGGTAAGATCGAATATCGCGTGGACAAAACGGGCGTCATACACGTTCCCGTCGGCAAGGCTTCCTTTGACGCCGATAAGATTCGTGAGAACGCGCGCGTCCTGCTAGACGCCGTCGTCAAGGCCAAGCCGACGACTGCCAAGGGCAAGTACGTTAAGAAGGTCAATCTGGCGGCCACTATGAGCCCTGGCGTCCTCCTGGACGAGACCGTTTACGTTAAGTAGAAGTGAGGAGCGCTTAAGGAAAGAAGATGAAAACGAAAGCACAGAAACAGCAGAACCTGGACGCCCTCACAGAGCAATTTCAGAAGGCCACGGCGGCCATGCTCGTCGGCTTTAACAAGCTCACGGTGGCAAAGGATCAGGAGCTGCGCAACCAGTTGCGCGAGGCCGGCGTTCGCTACGAGGTCGTCAAAAATACTCTGGCCCGCAGGGCTGCCGAAGGCACGCCTTTTGAGCAGGCCGCCGAGCATTTCAAGGGCGTCACGGCGCTCGCCATGAGCGAAGGCGATCCGGTCAGCCTCTCGAAAGCGATCTCGAAATTCACCAAGGCCAACCCTGACATCTTTTCTTTCAAGGTCGGAGTGGTCGAAGGCCGCGTCGTTCAGCTCAAGGATGTCGAAGCGATTGCTTCCTTGCCGTCGAAGGAAGAATTGATCTCGAAGGTCATGTTTTTGATCAACTGCCAGGCACAGCGCCTCGTCACGGTGCTCTCGGCCGTGCCGCGCAACCTGGCCATCGTCGTCAAACAGATCGGCGATCAGAAGGGCGAAGGCTCTGAAGCCGCGTCCTGAAAATTTTGAAATTTGAAACCTCAGGATTCGAGATGCAATCGAATCTTGAGATTTCATGAACAGTCAGCCGGACCAGGGATAAACGAGCGAGGCGATTGTGTCAGAATCGCCTGTCACGGCTCGGACGCTTATGCGGCGGTTTGCGATGCAGCAAATTGCAGGCAGCGTCCCGTGGGTTCTCCTGCTGCAAACCGTAACCACCGGGGCACACCAGAACCCTTTTTGAGGAGGATAGAAAGCAATCATGGCAGCAACACGTGAAGATGTTATCGAGTACCTGAAGGGCATGACCCTTCTAGAAGCCTCGCAGCTCGTCAAAGAGCTGGAGGAGACCTTCGGCGTCTCTGCGGCGGCGGCAGCCGTTGCGGCTGCTCCGGCAGCGGGCGCGGGCGGCGGCGAAGCGGCCGCTCCGGCCGAAGAGAAGACAGAGTTTGATGTGATCCTGCAAGCCGCCGGCGGCAACAAGATCAACGTCATCAAGGTCGTGCGCGAAGTCACGGCTTTGGGCCTAAAAGAGGCCAAAGACCTGGTCGAAGCCGCTCCGAAGGCCGTCAAAGAGGGCGTGTCCAAGGAAGAGGCCGAGACGATTCGTCAAAAGCTCGCCGATGCGGGCGCGACCGTCGAAGTTAAGTAAAGCGAGACCGTCAAAACGCAGCTTTGTGCGGGAGCGTGGCCGATATGCAACGCGCGTGCGCGCTCCCGCATCAAAACGCGGCACGTTAAAGGTTTGTCTTGACACGTTGATCGTTCGCGATTAACTTAGGGGAGTATTGAGAGGCGCTGGCGTTACTCCCAAAAAATTTGAAGAATAATTCAAGCTGCTTTTGGTCTAAAAGCGGTCGGGGCATTTTGCGCCCCGACCGCCATTTGGCGTCTCTGGGAAATAGTCATCAGCAATCAGTTATCAGTCATCAGCGAAAACAAGAAGCTGAGCGCTTTTAGTTGACGACCTGATTACTGACAACTGATTACTTCATTCTTTAAGGAATCAAAGATGTCTGCAAATCCGCTTCAAACAATCGCTAGTGGCACGGGACGGCGCACGAGCCAAGCGCCCGAACGCCAGGACTTTTCCAAGATCAAGACGGCTGTGCGCATCCCGAATCTGATAGAGATTCAGCGCGAGTCCTACAACCGTTTCCTGCAAATGGACTTGCTACCCGAAGAGCGCGAGAACACTGGCCTTCAGGCCGTCTTTCGCTCGATCTTCCCGATCTCGGACTTTCGCGGGACGGCGACCCTCGATTTCGTAGAGTTTCAGATCGGCAACTGGCAGTGCAAGTGCGGCCGCCTCGAAGGCTTGAACTACCTGCGCGGCAACTGTAAGACCTGCGGCGCGACGATCAAGGTCGACCCTTTGACGCCCAGTGAGACGCTCTGCCACAAGTGCGGCACATTCAACGCCGTGCGACCGCAACTGTGCGACAACTGCGGCGAGCCCGTCGGCCTCAAGCACAAACATGATCAGCAGGAGTGCCAGGAGCGCGGCATGTCGTATAGCGTTCCGCTCAAGGTCAAGATTCGTCTGACCGTTTACGACAAAGACCCTGAGACGGAAGCCCTCTCGATCCGCGACATCAAAGAGGAAGAGGTCTTCTTCGGCGAAATTCCTCTGATGACGGATAACGGCACGTTCATCATCAACGGGACGGAGCGCGTCATCGTCTCGCAGCTTCACCGCTCGCCCGGCGTCTTCTTTAAGCGCGGCGCGCTCTACGTCGCCAAGGTCATTCCGTATCGCGGCTCCTGGGTCGAGTTCGAGTACGACCAGAAGAATCTGCTGTACGTGCGCGTCGGCAAACGTAAATTCCTGGCTTCGATCTTCCTGCGTGCGCTTGGCATCTGGCTCAACCCGGAATTCGCCGGCCGTCATTTCCAGTCGGACTCGACTCTGGAAGAGGCCGTCAAGAACGCCTCCTTCTCCGACGAAGACATCATGCGCGCCTTTTACACTGCGGACGAGGTGAGAGTTCAGGAAGGGCGTCTCTTTATACAGATTCCTGAGACGGGCGCGAGCAATCTGATCGGCATGAAGGTCGAGGTGGACATCAAGGGGCGCGGCGAGCCGATTGTGCGCGCCGGTAAAAAGATCACCACTTCCGCCCTTGACGCCATGCGTAAGGCCAAGACGCACGAGGTCGAGATTGACAGTACGCAGTTCGAGGGCGCATACGCCCTGGGCGACATCGTCAATACGGAGACAGGCGAAGTGATTCTCGAAGCCAACAACGAGATCACGCCCGCCAAGCTGCAAGAGATAGCCGAAGCAGGCATTACGAGCTTTAGCGTCTTCTTCCCGGAACGCGACGACCTGGGCACGATCCTGTCGCAGACCTTGAAGAAGGACGTGATCAATAAGCCCGTCGACGCGCTGCTGGAAATCTATCGCAAGATGCGCCCCGGCGATCCGCCGACCGTGCAGACTGCTTATCGACTGCTTGAATCAATGTTCTTCGACCCGCGCAAGTTCGATTTCTCGCGCGTCGGTCGTTTGAAGTTCAACATCAAGATGGGCAAGCCCGAGCGTGACCGCATTGACGATCCGCTCCTCTCGGCGCAGGACTTCGTAGAGGTCGTTTCCTATCTATTGAAGATGCGCAAGAACCCTGCGGAGTATCAGGCGGACGACATTGACCACCTGGGAAATCGTCGCGTGCGAGCCGTCGGCGAGCTGCTTGAGAACCAGTTCCGCATCGGTCTGGAAAGAATGGAGCGCGCCATCAAGGAAAAGATGTCCATTCATCAAGAGATGCAGACCACCATGCCGCGCGACCTGATCAACGCCAAGCCCGTCACGGCCGCCGTGCGCGAGTTCTTTGGCTCAAGTCAGCTCTCGCAGTTTATGGATCAGACCAACCCGCTTTCCGAAATTACGCACAAGCGCAGGCTGTCGGCGCTCGGGCCGGGCGGACTCTCTCGCGAGCGCGCTGGATTCGAAGTCCGTGACGTTCACCCGACGCACTACGGTCGCATCTGTCCGATTGAGACGCCTGAAGGCCCGAACATCGGGTTGATTTCGTCGCTCTCCTGCTTTGCGCGAATCAACGAGTTCGGCTTTATCGAATCGCCTTACCGCAAAGTGATCGACGGGCGCGTCGTAGAGTACACGCGCGTCATCAACGGCGGCGATACGAAGTTTAAGCCGGGCGATCACGTCCCGCAGGAGGAAGTGGACAAAGCCAACAAGCGTGTCGGCGCGGACGGCCGCAAGGCTGAGAGCGAGCCCTGGCCGTTTTATCTGACGGCATGGGAAGAGGACAAACACGTCGTCGGTCAGGCCAACATCCAGTTGGACGATGACGGCTATATCGTCAACGACCGCAACGCCTCGCGCAAGGCCGGCGAGTTTATCCTGGCGCTGCGCAAGGACATCGAATACGTTGACGTTTCGCCCAAACAGCTCGTCTCCGTCGCAGCCTCTTTGATTCCGTTCCTTGAGAACGACGACGCGAATCGCGCGCTGATGGGCTCGAACATGCAGCGCCAATCAGTTCCTCTGCTTCGCGCCGAAGCTCCATACATCGGCACTGGAATGGAGAAGGTGACGGCCAGAGATTCCGGCGCGGTCGTCGTCGCACGCCGCGACGGCGTTGTGGATTACGTCGATTCCGAGCGCATCATCGTCAAGGCCGATCACAATGTGGACGGCACGATCTCGCGCGAGGTGACGGCCGACATCTACACCTTAATCAAGTTCAAGCGCTCGAACCAGAACACCTGTATCAATCAACGTCCGATTGTTCAGATCGGCGAGCGCGTCTCTAAAGGTCAGGTCATCGCTGACGGGCCATGCACGGACAGGGGCGAACTCGCGCTTGGCCGAAACGTCCTTGTTTCTTTCATGCCTTGGCGCGGTTACAACTTCGAGGACGCGATTCTAGTTTCCGAGCGTCTGGTCAAGGACGACTACTACACTTCGATTCACATTGAAGAGTTAGAGATCGAAGCGCGCGACACGAAGCTCGGGCCGGAAGAGATCACGCGCGACATTCCGAACGTCGGCGAGAACATGCTACGCGATCTTGACGAGTCCGGCATCATACGCATCGGCGCACAGGTCAAGCCGGGCTCTATCCTCGTCGGCAAGGTGACGCCCAAGGGCGAAACACAACTGACGGCGGAAGAGAAACTTCTGCGCGCCATCTTCGGCGAAAAGGCCGGAGACGTGAAGGATGCCTCCTTAGTGTGTCCTCCGGGCATCGACGGCACAGTCGTAGACGTGCAGGTCTTTACACGAAAGGGTCAGGAGAAGGATCAGCGCTCGCAATCAATCGAGCAGGAAGAGGAAGACCGCCTGCGGCGCGACCTCGAAGACGAGATACGCATCCTTCGCGAGCAGCGCGACGCGCGTATCTACGAGCTGCTCGAAGGGCGCAAGCTCTCTGCTGACCTGACGGCCAATCGCGAAGTCCTGATTCCGAAGAACGTCACGATCACGCGCGAGATGCTGGAAGGCGTCGAGCCCAAGGCGCTCAGAAAAGTTCAGATGGCATCGGCTCGCGTTGATGTCGGAGCGGAAATCAAGGAGTACGAGGAGCGCACAGAGCGGCAGATCAAGATTCTCTCGGACATCTACGAAGAGAAGATCGCTAAGCTGCGCCAGGGCGACGAGCTTGCGCCGGGCGTCATCAAGATGGTCAAGGTCTTTATCGCCATGAAGCGCAAGCTATCTGTGGGCGATAAGATGGCCGGTCGCCACGGTAACAAGGGCGTGATCGCGCGCATTCTGCCGGAAGAGGACATGCCTTACCTGCCGGACGGAACGCCCGTCGAGATCGTGCTTAACCCCTTGGGCGTGCCTTCGCGCATGAACGTGGGGCAGATTCTTGAGACTCACCTTGGATGGGCCGCGCGCGTGCTGGGCCTGCATTTCGCCACGCCCGTCTTTGATGGAGCGAGCGAGAAGGAGATCAAGATACGCCTGAAGGATGCCGCCGGACGCTTGAGCGAGATGGGATTGCCCGAGATCGTCAACGAGAGCGGCAAGACCGTCCTCTACGATGGACTGACGGGCGAGCCTTTCGAGCAGAAGGTGACGGTCGGCTATAT
>DATLMN010000285.1:0-16495 GCA_035537255.1 Pyrinomonadaceae bacterium
ACCAAGGTCGGCGGCACGTTCGACTTTCTGAGCATGTCCGGCCAGCAGATTCGCACACGCTTCGAGCCGTTGCAGGACATTTACGAAGAGACGCTGTGGGGAGGCGTTCGCACCACGCACATCAAGCTAGTGCCGACCGGCGGCGCAAGCTACAGGTATGCTGAAGTGTGGGTGGACGGAAGCGGCATGCCCGTGCAGACTAAAGTGGTCGAGAAGAACGACGACGCGACGACCGTTCGCCTGACGAACATGGAGCGCAACGCAGGCATCTCGCTCGATCAGTTCAAGCTGCAACTCGGCGACAGCGTCAAAAAAGTCAAGGGCTAAACACTCGCCCTCTTAAATCTCTTGAAGGAGCGAAGGGCTCCGGCCTCCGCAGGCCAGAGCCCTTTCGCTATTTCAGTAGACTGAGTCAAGAGACATGCTGCGCACAGCAGCGCGCGTCTCTTGCCTTTGGGCGTGTGTCTCGCATATTCTTGGTTGACCAAAAAGGGAGCGTGCCTTTTCTCTCTCTCTACTGTGCTCGCGCAACTTCGTAATTCGTTTAAGAACTAGATGAAGAGAAGCAAGTTTCTCAGCCGTAAATGGCGTCAGACCAGCTTTATTGTGCGCGCCCTGCTCGCGACAGAGCATCCTGTGCTGGCGCACATCATACCCATGCGCCGCTGCAATCTGGCCTGCGGCTATTGCAACGAATACGATAAAGTTTCCGACCCCGTGCCGCTCGATGTGATGAAGCGGCGGCTGGACAAGCTTGGAGAGCTGGGCACGTCAGTCATCACCATCTCCGGCGGCGAGCCTTTGATGCATCCCGAGCTGGATGAAATCATCCGGCACATACGCGCGCAGGGCAGCATCGCCGGCCTCATCTCTAACGGCTACTATTTTACGCCCGAGCGCATCGAGCGCCTGAACCGCGCCGGGCTTGAATACTTACAGATCAGCATAGACAACGTCGAGCCGGACGAGGTCTCTAAAAAGAGCCTCAAGAATCTGGATAAGAAGTTGCAGGATTTGTCCGAGCACGCGGAGTTTCACATCAACATCAACTCCGTGATCGGCGGTGGGATCAAGACCCCTGAGGATGCTTTGACCATCGCGCACCGCGCCGTAGAGCTTGGCTTCTCTACCACCGTCGGCGTCATACACGACCACGATGGAACTTTGAAGCCGCTCTCTGATAGAGAGAAGGAGATTTTTCAGGCCGTCAAGAAGCTCGGCAATAAAGATCACGCGCGTTTGAATTGGTTTCAGGACAGCATCGCCGAGGGCAAGCCTTACGAATGGCGCTGTCGCGCGGGCGCGCGTTACCTGTACATTTGCGAAGACGGTCTGGTGCATTGGTGCTCGCAACAGCGCGGCTATCCTGGCATTCCGCTTGAGAGCTATACGATGGAAGATTTCCGCAGAGAGTACAAGACAGAGAAGTGGTGCGCGCCGACCTGTACGCTGCAATGCGTGCATCAGGTCGGTATCCTGGACAACTGGCGCGACCCGCAGGTGATGCCCAACGAAACGCACGGCGCACGCAAGCAGGGTGAGAGCGTCGGACAGATGCTGCGCGCAGACTGACAGCAATTTCAAAAAGACAATTAGAAGTAAGCACGCAAAGCCCCTGAAAGGGGCGAAAGAATGTAGCCCACGGCGTCAGCCTTGGGAATACTTCAAATAAGAATTGAGAAGCCCCTAAGGGGCGAAAGCAGTTCAACGTTGAACTGCTTTCGCCCCTTAGGGGCTTTTACTTCATTGCTTGTCTGCAACCCACATGACTTACGTCATGGGCTACACTCTATCGCCCCTCGCGGGGCTTTATGGCTGCGATTCGATCTCGCGCCGTCGTGCAGTTCGCTGCGGGCAAAACTTGTGTGCAGGCTGCGCTGTCTGTGAACCTCTTGTATTCAGAGAGAGCTTCCGGTTCACGCCCCTGCGCGTCGAGCGCCAGACCCATAAAAAAAGGAAGCTGCGCGTCTGGCTCGCCGCCGCGCTCTGCGGCACGAAACTCAAGGAGCGCCTCTTCGGCGCGCCCAGCGGCCGCCAGTTCTATCGCCAACAGTTTGTGCGTGTGCGGGTCGTCCTCTAATTGAAGCGCCGCGCGATATTCCGCGATCACCTTTTCGTGCGGCCCACGCAGCTTCGCATTATTCGCGCGCCACAGATGCGCATCCAGACTCCTGTAATCTCTGTAGAAGTAAACGGCCATCAGGGTCAAGACCGAGATCAGATAGAGCCCGGGCCAGACGATGCGCGTTGTCCAAGCTCTATTTGAAGCTCGCGCGCGTGCAGAAGTTTTTCCCGAAGCCTCTGTTTGTTCGTCTCGCTCACGGCGTCGCAACCTGGCATTGACGATTAAATAGATTGGCAGGACGACGAGCGGAAGAATAAGCGTCGAGAGAGTCCACAGTATGACGGCGTAAAGGCGTAGACCGCGACGGCGCGCGCTGGCGAAGACCCATGCTGAGACGAGCGCCGAGAGCATCCATGCGATGGGGCGCATCCATTCGAACAACTCTCCGGCGGAGATTTGCAATTGCAGCAGGCCCACCTCTATTGCATCGAATCCGCGTCGCCGATGTTGTGCAGCTTGACAGACCTTGAGAGACCGAGGCCGGAGAGCTTGCCCGCCATCAAGACGACCATCTCGCCCTGTTGGACTATCCCAGATTCGAGTAGAACTCTTTCGCCGACGCGCACCAGATCATCCGTCTTTTCACAGATGGGATGCAGTATGGGCTCGACGCCCCAGATCAGCGCCAGCTCGTCGTAAACATCTTTCGAGGGCGTCAGCGCGACAATGCGCTGTTCCGGGCGCAGCGCAGAGAGACGGCGCGCCATGATGCCCGATTCCGTAAAGACGGCTGTGATCTTTGTGCTTAGCTCTTCGGCGGCGAAGGCTGCGGCCTCGCACAGCGCGCGACTGAAACTTCCAGACTGGCGACCGGCCCAGCGGCTGATGTCCATAGACTGAGCTTTCCTGCCCGTCTCAGCCGATTCGATGATGCGCGCCATCGTCGCCACAGCGGCGACAGGATTCTGGCCCATCGCCGTCTCGTTCGAGAGCATCAGTGTATCCGTGCCGTCCCACACGGCGTTCGCCACATCCGAAGCCTCGGCGCGCGTCGGGCGCGGGTTCGTGACCATAGACTGCAACATCTGCGTGGCGGTGATGACGACTTTGCCCTTGACGTTCGCCTGCTCTATGATCCGCTTTTGATAGACAGGCACAAGCTCGACCGAGGTCTCGACGCCCAGGTCGCCGCGCGCCACCATCACTCCATCGGCGGCGTCTATAACCTCTTCCAGGTGATCTATCGCTTCGGCCTTCTCTATCTTGGCGATCAGGGGCTGTCGGCCACCCGCGCTCGCGATTAAATTTTTAGCTTCCGTGCAATCCTCCGCGCGACGCACAAACGAGAGCGCGATGTAGTCTGCGCCCTGGCGCACGGCCCACTGCAAATCGCGCCGGTCTTTATCTGTGAGCGAAGGGATCGGCAGCACCACGCCCGGCAGGTTGATGCCTTTGCGCTCCCCCAAAGTACCACCGTTGATGACGCGACAGACAACGTCCGTGTCGGTGGTGCGCTCGACGCGCAGCTCTATCGCGCCGTCGTCGAGTAGAAGCCGTGCGCCGGCCTTTACGTCGCGCGCCATGCCCTCGTAATTGGTCGAGACTTCGCGCGTATCGCCCGCGACAGAGCGCGTCGTGATGGTAAAGAGCGCGTTGGCTTCGAGCTGCACAGGCTGACCACCCTTAAGCACGCCGGTTCTGATCTTAGGCCCTGAGAGGTCTACGAGCACTGCGAGCGGGCGCTTCATCGTTTCGGCGGCCATTCGCGCGCGTCGAATATTTTCCGCGTGTTCGTCCTGTGTGCCGTGTGACATGTTGATGCGCACGCCGTTTGTGCCCGCCGCGAGCAACGCCTCAAGCACGATGCTCTCGCGCGATGCCGGGCCGATAGTGGCAAGAATCTTGGCTCTTCTCACAGTCATTTCACCTTGGCTCTCTTTTAGTCCGCAGGCGCATCGAGCGCGCCCTGAACAATGCGTTCAAGCTCATCGGGCATGGAATCGTCGTAACTGATAAAGCGTTTGACCAGACGGCCTTTGCGATCAAAGACAAAAGCCTGCGGAATCCTGTCGTCATCCGAAAGATAGAGTTGTGACATCGCCGGATCGGGATAGCCCAGCATGTACGGAATCCTGAACTCCTCTACATAGTCTGGCACTTTGGCGCGATCATCCGTGCCTCCGACGTTGAGGCCGATGATGCGCAGTCCCTTCTCTGCGTAACGGTGATGCATCTCGACTAGATGCGGTGTGGAGATACGGCACGGCCCGCACCACGTCGCGTAGAAATCCAACACGACCACCTGACCAACATAATCCGAGACGCGCGCGCGACGACTGTCCAGCAGGGTAAAACTCTGCGCGTTGGTGGAAGCGCCGCCGGAGGTTGTGACGGGCGGCATAGGGAAAGTTGTGCGCGGGGGAGCAGAGCCGACGGGCGTACCCGTCTCGGAACTTACTTGCGGAGCATTGTTGCCATCACATGCAGCGAAGACCAGAAGGCAGAGGGCCATCGCTGTCAGGCAGAAAAGTCTGAGCGAGCCTGCGCCGGATAGTCTGCGAAAAGCTAAATGCATTGCGGAAAGCTCCAGCTTGAAAAGGGGAAAATTACCCGGACATTCTACACGACACACGCCCACAAAGGTAAAAGGAGAAAAGAATAAGGTGATGAGCTTTGAAATTGAGCGTTCGGGAAGTAGCTATTCACCACAGAGACACAGAGCGCACAGAGATTACACAGAGAGTCGAATGTCACTCCTTCCTCCGTGCCATCTCCGTGTCCTCTGTGCCTCTGTGGTGAATCTCTATCTGCTCGGCACTCAACCAAAGAGTTAGAGGACAGTATATTTTCTAGTCTTCTAAAATTCCTTGTCGGTCTCAGGCGCAGGATGAATATTTTCCAGGTCGTCTACGGGCGCAGATGGATGGCTGGGGATGCTGTACTCTTCGTTGGCCCACTTGCCGAAATCTATCAGCTTGCATCTCTCGGAGCAGAAGGGACGGAATGGATTGTCTTGCCACTCGCCGGGCTTACCACAGGTCGGACACTTCATAAAGAAAAGATCAAAGGATAAGGCGTCTTAAGCTTGAGCGTGGCGCTCGCTTGCAATCCCGATTAATGCTTTAATGCCTGTTTCCTTCCCCCTTGAAAATTTTTTTAGATGGCGGCCAGCGATTCCGGACGCTTGATGAGAATCTTTCGATTGACGAAATCAATGATACCCTCGCGGCGCAGGGCGTTCAAGCGCACGGTCACGCTCTCTCTGGTCGAGCCGACGATGGATGCGATCTCGCGATGCGGCAAAGGGATGTCTATCAGGACGCCAGCGTTGTCGTGTACGCCGTAACGGTTGGAGTATTCGACGAGCAGCTTTTCCAGTCGCGCGGGAATCGCGTCCAGCGCAAAGTCCGCGACGCGGCGCTCGGCCTGCGCACGGCGTTGACCGATCAAGCGGAAGGTGTAATCATAAAGTTCACGGTTTTCGATCATCCCCCTTTTGAACTCCCCCACAGGAATCCGTAGCAGCCGGGAATTCTCGTAAGCGACGGCGCAGTTTTCGCGCAGCCCCGCCGCCGAATAGAGCGCCGATTCGCCGAACAGAGAGCCGACGGGCAAGATGTCTATGACGGCTTCGCGATCCGAGCCGCTCTCTACGCGGCAGAGCTTGACGCGGCCGCGCGCGATCACATAGAGCGCGTTGGCTTCGTCTCCCGCGCGATAGATAAAGCGGCGGCGGCGGAAATCGATGGCGGTCGAGGTGTTGGCGAGCCTTTGCAGAAGCGCATCAGAGAGTGCCGTGCCGAAGTCGAGTTGCCGTATAATATCGGCGCGGTCTTCAACAGAGAGATCGAAGGCGCGTTTATGCTGCATGGGGGTTCTTTATGACTCCTCAGGGGAATTGGAAAATAGAAAAAGAGTTAACATCCAGTTGCGCTCGCCGGGTCTCGGGCCTCAGGGAATGGGGAAAAAGAGCCGGAATCTTGCGCTGGGTAATGAAATAGAAACTATGTAAGGGAACTGTCTGGTCGCAGTTCGTACGAGGCGAAAACTTTCAGTTATTGTATTAGAGTTAAATGGGTAAGCACAAAAAGCGCGAACAACAACTGATGAAACCTCACTCTAGCATGAAGCCGCGTAGCACGCAAGAGCTATCTGGCCTCGCACGGGAAAGCTAATTTTATGGTGGGAAAATTTGATGTGCTCGTGGTGGACGACGACCCGGACAAGCGCATGATCCTCTCCGTCGCTCTGGAAATGGCCGGGTACGAGGTGCGCAATGCCAGTGACGGCGAAGAGGGGCTCGCGGCGGTCGAGTCCTACCAGCCGGACCTGATCGTCACGGACGTGATGATGCCCAAGATGGATGGCTATGAGTTGGCCCGAAGGGTGCGCGCCAATCCTCTGACCAGATTTATTCCGATTATTATTCAGACGGCGGCGCGCAGCGAGGCGCAGGATGCCAGGCGCGGCGCAGAGGTCGGCGCGCTCGGCTACATCACAGACCCGCTCGATATTGATCTGCTGCTGGCGCGTGTCCACACCCTTCTTGATTTCAAAGGCTATCTGGATACCTGCGAGGAAGCGGCCTTTACGGATCACCTGACGGGGCTGGCGAATCGTCGCCGATTCGAGCGGCAATTGGAGCGCGAGGTCACGCGCACACAGCGTTATAGTCGTCCGTTCTGCCTGCTCCTGCTCGACATAGATCATTTCAAGGCTGTCAACGATACTTACGGCCACGAGGCAGGGGACGAGGCTATCCGCTGGCTATCGAAAACGCTGCAAGCCGGAACGCGCGGCATAGACCTGGCGGCGCGCATCGGCGGCGAAGAGTTCGCAGTACTCCTGACCGAGACCAATTTCGACGGCGGCGTCGACGTGGCAGAGCGCCTGCGTCAGGCGATCAGACAGGAAGAGATTCCTTTGGTCGGACGAATCACAGCGAGCTTCGGCGTGGTGGAGTTTCCCGCGTGCGCTGGGACTGGGCGCGAGCTGTTGATGAACGCCGATGCGGCGATGTACGAGGCCAAGCGACAGGGACGTGATCGCGTAGAGCGCGGCAGTTGCACGCAAACCGAGACGAACCCGTCGCCCGCACTCGACGTATGATAAGGCGGTAGTCAGTTTTCAGTTTTTAGTTTTCAGTTTTGAGTAAAAGCAAGTTGTCTCCGACTGAAAACTAAAAACTGAAAACTTTCTGAGAAAGGCTTAAGCGATGTCGGATTACAAAGATAAATTGGACGAGTGGCAGCGCGCGGCGCGACGCAAGGCGCGTGAGCTGGACGAGAAATACGACCTCAAGGGTCGTGTCGAAGAGGGCGCGCGGGCGGCGCAGGACGCGGCCAAGCGCGGCGCAGAGACTCTGGCGCGCGAAGCCGAGCGCGCACGCACGGAGGCCGAACGAATTGTCGGCGACGACCATGAGGTGCGCGAGCGCGCACGCCACGCTGCCGAAGAGGCCGCACGCCACGCGCGCGAAGCAGCGGACGCCGCGCGGCGCGCCGCAGGGACGGCAGGAGAAAAGGCCGGCGAGGCATTCAAGGGAGCAAAGAGCTATTACGAGCGCGCCGCGCGAACCGTTGATCGTGGCGCACGCGTAACACGCGCGTCATCCGCCGCCACGCGTGGAGTCTTCAAAGCAGGCGCGTGGGTCAAAGAGCATCCGGGCAAGACCGCGCTCATTACCTTTTCGCTCGTCACGGGCGTTCATCTCGGGCGCTCCTTCCCAGGTCTGGACGCAGTGCTTCTGGGCTCGCACCCGCACTGGTTCACACATTCGGCTCTGCCCGTCTACGGGCTGCGCAAGGCCAGTGAGAAGTTCGACGTTTACCTGCGCGGGCAGGAACAGTTAATGAAGGACGGCGAGTTGTCTGAGGCTGAGCGCAAGCGCGTAGAGTTCGAGCGACAGATAGTCAAATATGTCGGAGCGCCGCTGCTGGGCGCATTCAGTTGCGCGGCGGGCGCTGTGATGTGGGCTCAGATTTTCCAGCCCGGTCGCATCACGGGCGCGCCCATCAGTTGGCTCCTCGGCGGCAATCCCTTTCTGGACGGCGTCTGGCTCTTCGCAAACGGCGTGATCTGTTTCCACCAGGGCTACAAATTCTTTATGATCGCGCTGGCTGACGATGCGGATGTAATCAAACTAGTGCGTGAAATCAAAGGTTTACTTCCAGCAGGTGAGGCGGCATGAGACTAAATCAGGTCTCGAAATGGTCGAAATTGAAGCGAGAAGTACACAGGAAGTATACTGAATTTAACCACCAGCGCCTTTTATCTTAAAGGATAGATGCGGGCGCTATTGCGCCAATATCAGACAAGGCCCGCCCGAAATAAACACTTCGGGCAGGCCCTGTACCTTGTACGGCTAAAGCTTTGCCGTATCAGTCAAGTGGCGAAGAAATGCTCTCGCCGTGAAAAAAAGTAGCCCCGCTGCCGGAAGTTTAATTTTCAACGGCACGTCGGGGCGAACAATGATTAACGCACATAAAACGCTAATCGTGGCGGTCATGACAATTGCGAACGCGAAAAGAATCAAGTCCTTTCGGTATTTCCACTTCGCCTCCGCCATTTGCGGCTTAAAACCGCCGTGCTTATCCCTGATACGAACCTTCTTGTCCATACGGGTATACCGTATACCATTAAGGATTAACGCATTAGCCGATATGTCAAGTATTTTGTGAGCTTTCTATTCACTTATTTTGTTGACACATGGTATCCTCTGGGTATACTTGTATACAACATCTTGTGATATAGATGTTGAAACAATAGTGCCCGAACGTGCTAATGGTTCAAGTGAACTTACGTCGGGGTCTAAAGCTGGGCGGGACATCGCAGGTCGGCCAACCTTTTACGCGATGCCCGCCTTTCGCTTTCAACAGCGCATACTATATCACGTGTTTTCAAGCATTAATATAACTATATGTAGCGAATAAGACGAACAAAAGGCATATAAGCCTTTGATTTAGTTATATTTCCTAAAGGGATGATAACAAAATGCTTAATACAGTAAAATGATATTCACACCCCTGTGGAAAACTTTGTGGAAAACCTAACGCTAAAACTTACTAAACCTATTGCTTAAAATACTTTGAAAGAGCATTGTTTAGAATCTGAGGAAACCAAAACAGTACAATCCAAAATAATAGTAATTAGTCAATTCAAGCGAACTAACACTGCGAAAAAAGACAAAATTATAAGTCCGCCGGAAAGCTTTTAATTCTTACTTTCGGCGGACTTCATGTTACTTGAAATTACATCAATCAGGGATAGAAAGTTCCCGATTGATGTTTGCGCGAACGAAAGACCAGTTCAGACTTCTGAAGAACGGATGCCAGTTGGGTGGCGCGATGAATTTCATTCGGCCACCACTTTGCCACACAGGGACTACAGTTCCTCTCAATCCTGCGCTACCGGCATAGTATTGAAGCCCATTAACCACCTCATTCTGTTCGGACGGTGACTTATAGTCGAACGCCGATTCCAGCGGGATGATAATTAAATCAATCCCTTGCCGCTGAATGTGGGCAACATCATACTTGGACATACTTTACATCCTTTCTAAGCGTATTTGCCCTCTATACAGTTTGCTATTCGCCCGTTACCCGTTGGCGCATGTAGATGCAATTAAGCATCAATTTTCGCTAACCAACACAGGTCAGACGGCACAATAACAAAGGCGCATAAAAGACGAACGCACTATACGCCCCCTTAGCTTTGCATGTCCACTATTTTGGGCTACAAATTCTTTATGATCGCGCTAGCCGATCAGGAAGACGTAACTAAATTGGTGCGTGAGATCAAAGGCTTACTGCCGGCGGGTGAGGCCGCGTGATTGTTTGACGAGTGCGAGTGAGATTAACGAATTTTTTTGAGGACAAAAGCAGACTGGAAATTGCGCGTAGAAACTTGCTGTGACATCGCAGTTCAACGATGCTGCGATGATTTCTGATTTCATCGCAGCTTTTCTTTAACCGTCAAACGGCTTCTCTGTAGAGGGTGTCAAATTCCTCTTTGACTACCTGATAGCATTGACAGGTCTTCGCTTTCAAACCTTCGCGGTTGAGGATACGGAAGTTGCCGCGATTGTAGTCAATCAGACCCTCACCCTGTAGCTGCCCCGCGACTTCTGTGACGCTGGCGCGGCGGATGCCGAGCATGTTCGCCATAAATTCGTGCGTGAGCAAAAACTCGTCAGACCCTAAACGGTCATGATACATCAACAGCCAGCGTGCGAGCCGACCGTCTATCCTGTGACGAACATTACAGAGCACGGAGGCGGAGATTTGTGACATCAGCGCATGCGTGTACTGTAAACAGTATTGCTGTAACTTACCTCCACGCTTCAACGCTTCCTTGATCGCCGGCGCAGCGATTCTCAAAGCGCCACCTGCGGCCTGAACCGTCGCGACCTTCGATGCCGTGTCAACGCCTAAGACGACATCGACACCCGCGAACCCTTCATGTCCGGTTAAGCCAACCTCCACGCTGTCACCGTTGGGCAGCTCCGTGAGAAAAGAGATGATCGAGGTGCTCGGGAAATAGAGATTGCGGATTCGGTCAGGCGGCTCAAAGAGGATTTCTCCGAGCGAGTACGAAACATGCTCAAGGTTAGGTCTGAGCAGCTCGTATTCATCGTCTGGGAGAGCCGCTAGAAGGCGGTTCTTGCCGCGTTGATCAAAAGTGACAGCCACCATAAATCCTCACATCGTCTGTAGATTCCGCTTGCCGCGTGCTTTGCTTGTCGGAGCGGCGTGTGTCCTTTGTTCTTCGCCTGGTGGCGGAGGTGCTGGCCGTCGCTGGGATAACCATCATCTGCTATCTTGCCTGCGAGGTCAACCCGCACGCAAATTCTTTATCTGGCGCGAGGCAAGGCGAATCTGTATAATGCCCGCGATGTTTGCCCTCCTGTCACAAGCTAAGAATGCGGTTCGACACGCAACCGCATTGATGCTTATGCTCTGGTTTACGGGCTTCGTCTGCTTTATGGGCTGCGAGATGAACGTCTCAGCCGCGCCAGCAAGCAGGCAGGAAGCATCCGGGGAGGCAGATTCATGCCCGATGGCTTCGCGAGATTGTTGTCAAAAGCCCGAAGGCAATCATTCCACTTCCGTTGAAACCGCTCCCAGGCATCATGCGCCGTCATGTTGCCCGCTCAAAGGTCAGACGGCAGACCCGGCGCGTAAAGCAGGTAATCTTGACAGACCTCTCGCGACGACCGGGGGCGAGCTTTCGCTTGCGCTCAACTTTCACCCCACGCTTAAGTTTTCATCCGACAATCTTCCTGTAACGAATAAGGGAAGCACCTACCTGCGGTGTTGTGTCTTTCGGATTTAGAAACAGGTTGAAGTGTACACGGAAGCGTCGGCGAATTGTTCGCTGGCGAAACCTACAACCTTTTCTAAAATTAGGAGAGACACATGAAACGCATAAAAATTCTGGCTCTGACTCTGGCGCTTGGTGTGGCTGGCATGATGTACGCGGCCAACAGTCACGCGCAATCCAACACGCAGGACAACGCCGAAGGCTGTTGCGCAGGACAAAGCTGCTGCACGGGCGGTTCGTGCTGCACCACGCATAAGAAGTAAGGCGCAAGCGCGTGAACTACAAGCGGGGGCGCTTACCATAAGCGTCCCCGCATCCATCCATTATTCACTTCAAGCTTTTTTATGCTGAGCGATATTCATCAGAATACGTGCTCGGGTGGTCTTTCACTATGATAAAGATAAAAACTTGTCTGTTTGCGCTCTCTTTACTTCTGTTGTTTGCCGGAGCGGCGTCGGCTCAAAATTTATCCGTCAGGCTTGAGGGGCAGGTTGTCTGCTGCGCTGATTGTTGGGCCGAAGCTGACCGCACAAAGGTTGAGTACGGCACGGTGGAGGATTTGTTGAAAGCGAAGTCTTGCGTCGCGGGCGGCGACCCGACGTTACTTGCCGTGCGCGAAGGCGACGCGTTCACGCTCTATCAATTAGAGCAGGGAAAGTTTCGTCTGCCTGGCAAAGATTGGCTTGAATATGTAGGCAAGCGCGTCGCCGTCACGGGTGCTGTGCGAAAGAAGAAAGAGCAGAGCACGATTCGTGTTGACGCGCTCGAAGTGCTGGCGGCGAGTATCGCGGAAAGAGAAGCCGCCAACGTCCTGGGACAGGAAGTTGATTTGACGCTCAAGGATTTGTACGGGGCGGAGCAACGCCTAAGCTCTCTCAAGGGTCGCATCGTCGTCCTGAATTTTTGGGCGACTTACTGCGTGCCATGCCGTAAAGAGATGCCGGACCTCGCCTCGATTCAAAACGAATATGCAGCCCTGGGCGTGCAGGTCGTCGGCGCGTCTGTAGATGAAGCGGCGGACAGGGCCAAAGTTTTGCAGTTCGTTAAAGAGACGCGCATAAACTTTCCTATCTGGATGGGCGCGGCCACGGCCGATATGATGCGCTTCGGTTTGGGCTCGGCCTTGCCCGGAACGGTCATCGTCGGCAGAGACGGGCGCGTAGCGAAAATCATTTCCGGCATCGTCAATCAGGCAGATTTGAAAAAGCAGATCGAGACAATGCTCGCGTCAGCCGAACTGACGGCGGCAGCGGAGCGAAAGCGGGAACAAGTCGCCGTCGCTAAAAAGAAGACGGGTGAAGCGTCTTCCGTTCCGTCCTGACCGCTTTGACCTGGCGAGGGTCGCGCCGTGAGCGGGACAGAAACAGAAAACAGACAGAAGTGGACGTACGGCGTGCGCGTCATAGCAAACCAGATAGACCGTGCGACGTGGCGCAACACGCTCACCTACAGGCTGCACCCGCGCTTGACCGCCGGAGTCGAATATAACCCTCTGGCCGGAAAGGTCAGCCCGTTAGCGAATCTGGTGGCTTTAACCGAGACGCATAAGCGTCCGGCGATAATTCTCGGCACAAGCTCAGACCGCATAGGCACGCCTTATGGTCAATCTTTCTATGCGACTGTCAGCAAGAATCTAAAGCACTCGACGGGCTGGCCCGTCGCGCCTTATGTGGGTCTGGCATACGGCACATTTGAGGATCGCCTGCGAGTAATCGGCGGCTTGAATATCAGTATCGCAGAGCGTTGGAGTTCGACGATTCTTTTTGACGGCGTGCGTGTGCATCCGTTAATCAACTACACGCGCGGGCGACATCAGCTCGGCGTCATCTTCGAGCGCGGGCGAAATCCCGGCTTGAGCTACAGCATTTCGTTCTGAGCCGGAGTTGAACCGCAAAGCCGCGCTATTGCTTATAAGTGGATAGTCAGATATAGTTGCTGCATCCGGACTGCGGTGAAACCAAAGTCTAAGCGGTTGGCGGGGTGAGGACGCTGACCGCAAAAATGAACAGGCGCACAGCCCCAAAAGCTTGTGCGCCTGTTCGCTTTTTAATTCCTCTGGAAGCAGCCAATTAAACTGTAGAAATAAGGGCTAGCCCAAGACGGTCAAGTAAAAGGTGTGCTGATCCTTGCGTTGCAGGCTCTCTCTCACATCGTACCGGCGGCGATGCATTGCTTATCCATTAACAGCCCGTTGACAGTATCGGTCAAGCCGTCGATCTCAGGCTTGGCGACGTAAGCGGTCGCGCCCGCGCGCAGACCCCTTCGCCTGTCAATCTCATACGCACACCCCGAATAGATGATGATCGGCGTCTCCGGAGCGAGCGCTCTGAGCTGCTGGCAGAAGTCTATGCCTGAGCCGTCTGGAAGCCTGTTGTCCAGGATATAGAGGTCGAAATGGCCGTTGCTGTTCAGTTGCAGCGCCTCTTCGATGCTGCTCGCCGTTCGCACCTCATGGCCGTGCGGTTGCAGCAGACACGTGAGCATAAAGCGCGTGTCTTCGTTATCGTCAATACAGAGGATATGACACTTCTTGAAGGACATCGGCGTCGCCTCCCGTCGGGTAAGGAAGTTCGGGCGTTGAATGACGGTTTATCTGAAACCTGAGTTCGCTTTTGGCTTTGTATTCGGCGTGAGCGCCACGGAATATAAGTTAAGTACCGAAAATCCAGTACGAAGAATGCTAAGGATAGCACAAATTCAAGTCTCGTCGGTACGAAACTGTACGTACGGTATTATCCTGATTTGAATAATAAATCTCAGAGCGCCCCCCGGCGTCCCTCTGCGACTCTGCGGTGAGTTGCCTTCAAGGCTATTCACCGCAAAGAGTCGCAGAGATAAGCGCAGAGAACCGCTCACGCTCTACGTTACTTCGTTACGTGATCGTCACAGGGAAAGGCGTAAACGAGAGCGCAAAGACCAGCAGTATGATAAGGGCGACGATCATCCTTGGACGATCAAGCGGTCGATCATCTTCTGGCTGCGGGTGGCGCACCCTGAGCATGACGGCAAGCAGGACGGCATAGAGAAATCCGCTCGGGCTGCTATGCCACACCCAGCCCAGCACGGCGAGCGTAGCGATGGTGAGAAAGGCCGCCTGGCCTAAGCGTTTGTGCGCGCGCGTGCCGAAGACAGCATAAGTCGCGTGGCCTCCGTCGAGTTGCCCCACGGGCATCAGGTTCAAACCCGTCACCAGCAGCCCTATCCACGCGGCAAAGTAGAATGGGCCGCCCTGCGCGTTCATTAACTCGACGCCGAGGGCGCTCGCCATCAATCGAAACAGCGGCGGATCGTTGAGCATGATCGCACCCTCTGCGGGCGGCAGGGGCGGTTGCAGTGTCAGGATACCGATCAGCGCAATGGGCAGGGCGACGACGAAGCCCGCGAGCGGGCCTGCGACGCCGATGTCGAACAGTGCGCGCCGCGATGGAATGGGCGACTTGATCTTGATAAAAGCGCCGAACGTGCCGGCGATGAAGAGCGGCGGCGCGGGGATGAAAAATGGCAGCGTCGCGTCGACTCCGTAACGGCGACAGGCTATGTAGTGTCCGGCCTCGTGCGCGGTCAGGATGGCAAGCAGCGCGCCCGCGAACGTGATGCCCTGCGTAATCAGAGAGGGATGCACCAGGGCCTGATAAATAATCAGGCCGACCTGTTTGACGTAGTATTCGGGCACATAAAAAATATAACCGAGCCAGGTGGCGGGCTCAGGAATGTTGGGCTCAAGTCCGTCTGCGCTGGTGCTGACGAGCGTGATACCGGCGATGGTGGCCGTGACCATCGTCAGGAGAAAAAGGATGGTGTGGCGACGCCATTCGCGCGCGGTCGGGCGCGCGGCGCGTCGCGCCACATGCGGCGCATCTATAAATAGCGGTGCGTTGCGAATCGTTTCTGACACGTCTGTTGCTTCCAGCTCTCTACGTCTCTCTTCAAAGGGGCAGACAGGAACTGGCGACCGCTCGCTTCCGTGGCAAGAAAGGCGCGGTCGCCAGTTCTGTTAGATGATAAAACAGGCCCACAAGTCTTCTGTAACACGAGGGCGAAAATTTAATACTCTGCGTCGGGCAGGCGTTCTTGCTGCCCTTCATCTTCGCCCGCGTGATCCGCCTCGCCGTCAAAACCATGCGCCTGCAATTCCTTGCCGGGCTTAAAGCGTATCGTCTTGCCGGAAGGGATGGCGACCTCTTCGCCGGTGCGCGGGTTACGGCCGACGCCGCGCTTTCTGGGCTTGACGACGAAGACGCCAAAGCCGCGCAGCTCTATGCGCTCGCCGCGCGTCAGGGCCTCTTTCATCGAATGAAAGAGGGCATCCACGGCCTGTTCGGCCTTCATCTTAGGAACGCCCGTGCGCTCGGCCACACGGTTGACAATATCGAGTTTGATCACGGTCTTCAGGGCCTCCGTCCGATTGGGGTCGCCTTCGGCGAGGGAATCAAGTTTAATCCGGGGCGGTATGCGCTACCAAAAGCGATGATAGAGAGCCCCGTAAGAGACTGTCAAGCTTGAGGTGGCCCAGAGGTGCTTTATTGGTAGGCTTCCTTCGTTGACAAAGCGCGCGGCGCGCGGCTAACCTCAAAGTCGTTCTACAGATCAATGCCTGCTCCTGCTAGGAACAGTGAACAGTTGCGCTGGTTGGGCCAAGCCGTTGATCAAGCGAAGTCAAAAGATATTCGTCCTCTGTTTGATATGTTTGGAATAAAGAAAAATAGTCGCGCGCCGCGCTTTGGCACGATCACGGCTGAAGACGATCCCGACATCGAAGTGCAAAAACCGCAGGTCTTGGCGCGGAATAACTTCTGGGCAGAGTCGCGTCTCCTTATACGCGACCTGATCGTGGTGATGATGGCGACCGCCCTGATGGTCGTCTTTATCGTGCAGCCCGTTAAGGTCGAAGGCACTTCGATGCTGCCGCGCCTGCACGACGGCGAAAGAATTTTCGTTAACAAGCTGGTCTACTACGGCGTGCCCAAGCTCCAGCGCGGCGACATAGTCGTCTTCTGGTATCCGAACGATCCGTCGAAAAGCTATATCAAGCGCGTCACGGGGCTGCCGGGCGAAACCGTGGAGGTGCGCGAGGGGCGCGTCATCGTCAACGGGAAAGTCCTGGAAGAG
>DATLMN010000286.1:0-23738 GCA_035537255.1 Pyrinomonadaceae bacterium
CGCGATCTTAAACCAGATAGCCATTAGCCACCTCCTCTAAGTTGAGAATCAGGATTGTTAAGAAGGATGGCTCTATCAGGTTAGAGCCATCCTTCTTAACGAGCGCGCTGGCCCTGGTGTTCCGGCTTTATCGAATCTGCCCCCTGGTCAAAATCCAAGGGCCGTTAAAGACGACAGATGAGACTGTGCCGTCGAGCCTGCCGTCCGGCGTCAGGGTCAGCGTGACCGTGCCGCTGGTCGATGACATTCCCTGCCCTATGACGACCGTGCCACGGAAGGTACGACCGTCAAGGATGCCGTTGATCGTGCCCGTCCCGAGAACGCCTCTGTATGTGCCCGTGACGCGGTTTCCGTCCTGCGTCAATTGAATCGTGTCGCCCGTTGAAGTGAGCCACACGCCCGTCAACAAGGGCACATCGACGGCGACCACGACGGCTGCGCCATGCGTCATGACCGGGCTCATGTAGCTGCGCGTGACGCGCGCTTCCTGGCCGCTGCGCAGCGTGACGGATTGCAGAGAGGTCGTCGTCGGCGTGACCAGCACGACGCCTTCTTCGACCCAGACGACCGTTGATTGCGGAGTCTCGTCGTGCGAGACTGTGAAGATCGTTCCGCGAACGTTGATCGTGGCGGCCGTGGTCGTGATTTCAAAGTCGGACGGCATTGATCCAGGCGGGCCGATAACGACCCTCACCTCGCCGTAGCCCAGCTCGCCTCCGCTGTTGCGTATGTTCAACTGGCTTCGCTGTCTTAGCTGTGCCACGTGCCCGTCCCAGAATCTTAAACTCACGGTACTTAGATAGTTTGTTCGGACTCTATCGCCGGGGCTGAGTTCCTGTCCCTCATAGGCTCTCGTCCAGCCGCCGCCCACGAGCTGCACTTCGACGTTATTATTAATCTGTGTGAGGCGCGCCCTCCTGATTAGCCCGACCGCGACGGCGACGCCCGTGCCGCCGCCCGCAGAGACAGAGATGCCGCCCGTTCCAGGAGCAACGACGATTGCGCCGGGAGATACTGCGACTCCGCCCACGGACACGCCAGCACTGGCGACGCCGCAAGAGAGCATACGCACTTCAAGCGTCTCGTCGTTGACATTTAAGGGAACGGTCGCGAGCCCGCGCGAGTCCGTACGAAAGCGCACGGCGTCGCTGCGACGGTCAACATAAGCGAAGGTAGTTCCGGGCAGCGAGGCGCTGATCTCGTAAATGCCAGGGCGCATATAGGTGACGGCATAGCCCGTCGAATCCGTGTAGAGGTTAAGCGACCCTAAGCGCACGCTGACGCCCGAAGCCGTAGAGACGCGGCTGTCTCCCTCGCTGCACGAAGTCATGGTCTGGATTCTGACTCTGATGTCCGGCTGCGCGAAGGCGTTCGTCGCGCTCGCGCCCGAGATGACGAGCAGGCCGATTACAAAAAGGAGCGTACGTGTGTGAAGGGGAAAACTTTTTTCTCTGTGACTGAATGGGGTCTTCATGGTGTTCCTCCGTTTAGGCTTGGATAGGGCGAGAAAGATATGCCCACGGACTGCGCGCGGCAAAGGTAGAAGAGCGCCGTGCGTCCGAGAGCAGGTGAGACTGTCTGGGCGAGCAAAGAAGAGAGGGCCTATACACCGTCTTCAATAGCGGCGCTTGTAGTGGTCAGGGCTTCCCTTTTGCTTACCCTTTGTGGATTCAAATAGCAATGGATGAACATCTTTCCTTTATGGCGCGCCATTTTAAATGAGGTCTCGCCGAACTGTAAATGTTTTTATAGCAAGACGAGAAGAGAGCGCGACCAAAAGAAATCCTAGAAAACATCAAGGCTCAAACGGATTGCCCGTTCTGTAGAATCTCCGCCAGATGTTTGGTAAAGGCGGAGCGCGGCATAATGCGTTCAAAGCCGGCGTCTGCGGCCCGTCGCTGCAAATCCGTCTGGACGTGTGAGAAAAAGCCTACGAGCGGAACTGATTGTAAATCTTTGTCGGCTTTCAACGCCTCGGCTGTAATGAAAGGCTCGAAGCGTTGCGAGTGAAGGTCGAAGATAATCAGCGCGGGCGAAGCTGTGCGCGCCTGTGCGAGCAGAGTTTCTGTGTTTCGCGGGAAGCTGACCGCGAGCCCAAGATGCTCTGCGGTCGCCCTGATCTTACTGGCAAAGAACATGTCATCGACGGCGGCTATCACGTGTTGGCTCATTACATATTTACCCGTATATTCTTGGTGTTCGCTTGCGCCGCTTTTCAAGTCCAATGAAGTTCTGCAATCGGATGCGAAGCGTCTTTGCTGTGCCGGACATTGTAGCATTGCTTGAAGTAGACCATGCAGAACATTGCGCGCACTCGCTTGATGGAAAAGTCATAGACGCATGAAAGAGGCAGTCATCAACAGCCGTGACAATGCACTGGTCAAACGCGCGCGCGCCGTACGCCAGCGCAAGCTCGACGGATTAATTTTTGTCGAAGGCGTGCGTTTGTGCGAAGAGGCTCTTGTCGCTTCACTGGTTGTTGAAGATGTGCTGTGTACCGAACGCGTCGCACAGGACGAGCGAGGGGCGCGGCTTCTTCAGGCGCTGGGGGCTGTGTGCGAGCGCATCGCTTTGGTGAGCGAGCAGGTCTTTGCCTCCGTGTCTGATACGAAGTCGCCGCAGGGGCTAGCCCTCATCGCCGCCGAGCCGCGCACAGGCCCGGAGGTAATCATCAATGCCGAAGGTCAAGCCCCGCTCATAGTCGTTATGCACAGGATCAACAATCCTTCCAACGCCGGTGCAATCTTGCGCACGGCGGAAGCGGCTGGCGCAACCGCAGCGGTGACGACCGCAGGCTCGACCGATCTCTTTTCGCCGAAGGCGCTGCGCGGCGCGATGGGCTCAAGCTTTCGCCTACCGCTATGGGTCGGCGCAGAGTTCGCAGAAATCCTTGGCTGGTGCAGGCAAAGGGACGTGCGAACGGTTTGCGCTGATGTTAAAGCCGCACGAACCTTCACGGAGATCGACTGGACTGTGCCGCGCGCACTCCTTGTCGGCGCGGAGGCCGCCGGGCTAAGCCTAGAAGAAATCTCTGCGACGGATGAAGCGGTCAGGATTCCCATGCGCCCGCCCGTCGACAGCCTCAACGTCGCCGTCGCCAGCGCAATAGTTCTCTACGAGGCCTCAAGGCAAAGGTCGAACTGATAAAGGCAAAACTCAAATTGAGAATGGAACTCGCGTTATCGTAAGTTGCAGAAGAATGCGACCTCTTTCATCAGCCCCGAAGGGGCGAAATGTAATAGCCTGTGGCAACGCCACAGGTACGAGCGGCGAATTTATTCATAGAGCCCTGAAAGGGCGAGATAAATTATTCCGCCCTTTCAGGGCTTAACATTTGTATCCTGATGATTAACCCAGGGCGTTGCCCTGGGCTATTTTATTTCGCCCCTTCGGGGCTTCTGTAGTTTGCTTGCGGCTTTTCGGCTCTTCTCACTGGCGGCAGGTTTCGGCTAGAATGATCGGGCGCTGATAGAGAATTACAAGTCTCCCTCCCGTTGCTTTTACATGCTTGGCGGCGTTGCTCTATTCAGACGCAGAAATTTTCGGTGCAGTGACAAAAGCGGTCTCCAAGATGAGCGGGTTTTACGGGGACTGAATGTGCGGCAGGCGGGGCTTTCAAGGTTTTGGCGCAGAACTCTTTGGCCACAATCATTCGGATAGAGCGCATCTTTTCAGAGGCGGCGTGCGCGGTTTCTCAACAGTTTGGCCGCGTGATGTGGTAAAAGGAGAACATCCGATGCTTGCTCCAGACGCCCTTTTGCAGAATCGCTACCAAATCCTTCGCCCGATTGGCAAGGGAGGTATGGGCGCTGTCTATCTGGCAAAGGACGAACGGCTCGGTAACACCATCGCGCTCAAAGAGACTTTTTTCGAGGACGAGCCGCTGCGCAAAGCCTTCGAGCGAGAGGCGCGTCTGCTGGCTAGCCTGCGTCATCCGGCGCTGCCCAGAGTAATAGACCATTTCACGGAAGAGTCCGGCCAGTTTCTGGTCATGGAATTTATCCCCGGCGACGATCTGGAACAGATGTTCAAAGAACGAGGCGGGCCATTTCCTTTGAGCGATGTGTTGCGTTGGGCGGATCAATTACTGGACGCGCTGGATTACCTGCACACGCAGCAGCCGCCCATCATTCACCGCGACATCAAGCCGCAGAATTTAAAACTCGCCGCGCGCGACCAGATTATTCTTCTGGACTTCGGCCTCGCCAAAGGGAACGCCGCAGGAATGTCGCAGGCCAGCGCCACTGGCAGCATCTTCGGCTACACGCCGACCTATGCGCCGCTCGAACAGGTTCACGGCGCAGGCACAGACCCGCGCAGCGATCTCTACAGTCTGGCCGCGACCCTTTATCATCTGCTGACGGGCACTGAGCCGCCAGACGCTCTGGCCCGCGCCAGCGTAGTCATCGGCGGACTTGCAGACCCTTTGCGTCCCGCCAACGAATTGAACGGCCAAGTCCCAAAGGGCGTGGCCGAAGTGTTACACAAAGCGATGGCGATTCACGGAGACCAGCGCCCCGCCACCGCAGAACAGATGCGACGTATGCTGCGCGAAGCAGATCAAACAATCGCGACCGCGACCGCGACAAACGCCAGTAGCCAGGCCACTGTCATCATTCAGCCGCAGGACAGCGGCGACGTAGTCAAACAGACGACGCCGATTGCGGCACATAAGTCTGCGGCGACCATCATTGATAGCCCTTCAAACGCTACTGTCACCGGGACGACCACGGCGACAGTCGTCGAGGAAAAAGCTCAAGCGAAAGATCAAGCGAAATCTAAAGAGACGGAGCGCGAGCCGATAGCGCCCGTCGCGCCGGGCGTGGCCGCGAACGCGCCCGCGCCCAAATCGAATCGCCTTGTCCTGATGGCTGGCGCAGTCGTGTTGTTGCTCGTCGCAGGAGTTGTTATCTATGCGATGACCGTCGGGTTCAATTCGGAGACAGCGGGCAGCGATGCAAACAAGGCTGGCGTCACCAACCAAAACACGGCGGCGCAGAGTAACAAGCAGGCTCAAGCCGGTGCTGCATCGACTGATAAGCGTAAAGAGACCGCCACGTCTGCTTCAAAGCCTGAGGCCGCACAGACACCTTTGACCGACACGAGTCCTGCACGGCGCGGCGTACTTCCACGCGCGGAGCAGAACCAGCGGCCCACGGTTCGAGAGCGTCTCAGGCGACCTTGAGAAGGCGTTTACCGGAAACAGCCCTGTTGCGAAAATCGTTTATACTTTTATGAAAAAAGAGCCGGAGAAAAAAGAGCAACCCAAGAAACGCGAGGAAGCGTTGCCGGAGCGCCTTTTCCGGCGCGTCCTTGAGGGCATGGGCGAGGCCGTTGATCGCGGTCTCGGTCGTAAAGCTACCAAGGGCAGCCTGACGACCACACAGTTGCTCGAACGCATGAAGCGTCTGATCGATGAGCGCACGCGCGACGAAGGGCGCAAAGGGCGCATCGCCCCGCACCATCTAAAGCTCAAGGTGGAATGGGGCACGCACTCCGAAGCTCCGCCGGAGATCATCGAAGAGCTTGAGCATGAAGTGATGGCCGCCGCCATAGATCATATCAACGACCATCGCTATCGCACGCTCGCGCCGCTGAAGATCGAAACAGAGGTCGACATTTTTACGACCGGCATCGCGGTTGATCCGACCTTCGGCGAGTTCGAGGAGGAACTAAAACAGCAGGACGAGGAGAAACGTCGCGCCGCTGAGCTGGGCTCGCCGCAGATTCCTAAGGGCAAAGGGCCTGCCGATGTGCAGGTGACGGCGCGCGTCACCTTGCCGCGCGGAACACGTGAACTGCCGCTCGTCTTCAAACCCGGCGGCCGCCGCCTTAACGTCGGTCGCGGCTCAGATAATGATCTACACCTGGATCACGGCAGCGTCTCCAAGATTCATGCATCGCTTGTGATGAATCGCGAAGGGACGCTGCTCGTGGCCGACACAGGCTCGACCAACGGCACGTACATCAACGGTCGTCGTCTCTCCTACGGCGAGGCGCGACCAATCGAAGAGGGCGATGTCTTAGGCTTTGGCGACATCGAAGTCCGTTTTCAAAAGAGATAGTTTTATAACCCATGGGATATTTATTACTGGCTCTCCAAAACGCAAACGAAGCGGCTGCGACGGCGGCCAACGCTGTCCCGCTCGAAAAGCAACCGGCGATGCTCAGCCTGATCTTTATGGGCGGGCTGGCGCTGATGATTCTGTTGCTGATCTTTTCGCTGGTGCGTAATCGGCGCGCTCGCTCGGCGCTGGCGGCCATCGCACCCGCAGATTTGCCGGACGAGGTAAGACAGCGCTTGGGCTCGACCTCGACCAACCGTGGCCTTCGTGCCCTGCGCTGGCTCTACGTGCTGCTCGCGCTCGCTGTCTTTAGCGCGCACATTTACTGGGCGCGTTATGCCGCAGACCAGAACGCGCGCTTTCAGGAATTGAGCTACAAAGACCTGCGCAATCGTCGCCTGTCGGAATCCACGCTGCGCGGATGGATTCTGGATCGCTCCGGCAATCTGGATAAGGCGCTGGCGACCTATCAGCGCAGCGGTAATGGTCAGATCGAGCGTTTCTATCCGCTCGATAAGGAGATGGCCCACCTGTTCGGCTCAGACCGTGGCGACCCGGGCCTTGAGCGCTCGCTGTTCGGTGTGCAGAGCGGCGCTGTCCCCGAAGCCTTACAGATCATCAGGGGCGAGAATGTTCAGCAGCGCGCCAATCAGGACGTGCGCCTGACCATCGACCGCGACCTGCAAAAGGCCGCTGTCGAAGAACTCAAAGGCAAGCATGGCGCTGTCGTCGTCCTCAATCCGCAGACGGGCGAAGTCTTGGCGATGTACAGCGAGCCCTCTTACAGTTTGAAAGAGGTGCAGGAGAACGAAGACGCCTGGATTCGCATGGAGGCCAATAAGCGTGACAGCCCGCTGGTCAGCCGCGCTCTCGGCGCTTACTACATTCCGGGCTCGACCTTTAAGACCTTTATGATGATCGCCGCTCATCGCTTCGGTGTACAGGATTCAGAGTTCGTCTGTAGCGGCGGAGGTTTCGTCGCTATGCCCGGCGCGAAGCCTATCTTCGATGACGGCGGCCCCGGCGAAGTTCACGGGCGCATCGGCATAGATGTCGCATACGAGGTCTCCTGCAACCAGTACTTCGCGCAGATGGCCTTGAAGCTCGGCCCGGAGCGAGTCAAGGAGGCGGCTGGGCTGGTCGGCATCGGCGCTTATAATACGCCTGCCGAAACCTTGCTCGGACGCAAAGAGCCGGAGATTTGGAATGCCAGCTCAGAGGCTATCAAGCGTGCGATTGCGCCGCGCCAGGCGACGATGGTCGCAGGCCCGTTGGGAAACAAATTCAACAAGTTCGATCTGGCCCTTGAAGGCTACGGCCAGGGCTACGCCGGTCAGATGACGCCCTTTCAGATGGCGCTGCTGGCCGCGACCATAGGCAATCTCAAAGGCCAGTTGATGAAGCCCAAGATCGAGATGGATCGCGCGCCGGAGCCTTACAATCAAGTGGTCACGCCGCAGCTCGCACAACAGATGCGCGACATCATGTCGCTCGTTACTCAAGGGTCGCGCGGAACGGCGCGCGGCGTCTTCGGGCCTGTCAAGGCCGCTGGCATTACTAGCGGCGGTAAGACCGGAACGGCGCAGAAGGTGATGCCTGTTTACGATCCGCGCACGGGCGAGATCATGACACGTCATAAGGTGGAGAAAGACCCCAAGGGGAATATCATACGCGAGTATGACGTGATCGTGACGGACGAAGAGCACCCGAGGATTGACGGCTGGTTTCTCTGCATTGCGCCGCTTGAGAATCCGCAGATCGCGATGGCCGTTATCATAGAGGGCGGCGGTTACGGATCACGCTCTGCTGCGCCCGTGGCGGCCAAGCTGGTTCTGAAAGCGAAAGAGCTGGGGCTGCTCGGCGGCCCGCGCACCGCTGCTCCAACAACAAACGATCAGGGTAATGATAGAAATCGCCGTCAAACGCCTTCGCCTTCGCCGACGCCGCGTCGCCGTTAAGCGTAGCGAAGGATTACACAGGGAAGTTTTCGGCTAAGGTTGCTAAAAAATTCAGGCACGTCATTATGAAGAATCGCGCATCATCTCATCTCATCGCACTGTTTCTCATCATAGGGTTCGAGGTCGCGGGTTACTACGCCACTTATCGAGCGGGGTTGATTCGCGGCTACGAGACATCTTGGGTCGGCGGCATACGCGATCTGTTGATGTTCGTGCCCATCATGTTTCTCGTCTTCTGGCTCACGCGCGCGATGAGATTCGCCGGCAACTGGACGCTTTACACGACGGCCATCCTGCTCTTCTCCATCGGTATGCTCGTCCAGTATCGTCTCTACAGCGATCCGGAATACAACGCGCGGAACAAGGCGGAGGCGCGCGCGCAGAAGACTTCGACGTTGCGCACGCGTTATATCAACGAGTTTTACGATGAGGAGAAGAAACGGCGTTTGGGTTTGCCCGCGACGCCTCCGCAGCACGCCGATCTTGATAAAGAACCGCATCGCGCCGCGAACTATTCCGTCAGCGATGCGCTGGCATCCAGCTATACCTGGATTCCCATCGTCAGCTTTATAGCCTTTGCGATTGCCTTTATCTTCTGCGTGCGCGATAGCTTTCTGCTCTGGCTTCAGCGCCACAGCTTTATCATCGTGGCGCTGACGTTGATTCCACTCTCGGCCGCCGTCGTCACGTCGAGCGCAGGCAAGGCGGCGGGTAATATGACGCCGTGGGAGCCGTCGAAGATTCCATTTCTTCTGGGCTTCGCGGGTATCCTGACGGCGCGCTACAAGGATTTGGCGCGCACCTACTGGGGCTTGCCGCGCGCGCGCGATGTCGTCCCACTCGTGGCGATGGCGGTGATGCCGTTTATTCCCTTCTTCGCCCTCAAGGACTTCGGACAGATGTTAGTCTTTAGCGGCGCGTACGCCACGCTTTACCTTGTGGCCGTGCGTCGTTGGCCGCAGCTTCTGCTCTTCGTCGGTTCTGTGGCGCTGGTCGCAAGTATCCTTGTCGTCGGCGCGCTGCCGCGCGACATACAAGAGAACGTGCCGTACCTGCCGACGATTGCGCGTCCCGTCGTCGCCGTGCTTCCAGATCGTATTCAGCAGCGCTTTCATCTCTGGCTTGATGGTTTCAATCCTCCTTCGCCGGAAGTGTCATGGTGGAAAAAAGATTTTCAGGACGCGCTCTCCAAAGACGCGAAGATGAAAGAGCTGGCGGCGGAAAGCCCCGCCATGCAGAGGATCGTCAACGTCGATGTCTGGTTTGACCGCGCGGCGTTTCAGCCTGCGCAGGCAGTGTTTGGCATCGCTTCGGGCGGCGACACGGGCCGTGGACTTGGACTTGGGTTTGCGGAAGTGATTCCGGTCGCCGACTCGGACTATATTTACGCCGCCGTTGGCGAAGAGTTAGGTTTGGCAGGAGGCGCGATTATCATTCTCGCGCTGATCGTTTTCGTCTCGGCGGGCGTTCGCACTTCGATTGACGCGCGTGATATGTTTACCAAGCTTTGCTCTGCGGGCCTGACGGCCTTTATAGGCTTTCAGGCGCTGGTTAATATCGGCGGCGTGACGCGCGCTCTGCCGATGACGGGCATCACGCTGCCCTTCGTCAGTCACGGCGGTTTTAGTCTGATCACCAGTTTCGCTATGCTCGGAATGCTGATGGCCTTCTCTCATCGTAACGCCCGCGACGCTGCTCTCGCCGCGCGAAGCGTGAGAGCCTCTGCCGCCAGCGATCCCTCTATTCCGGAGGCAGTTCAATGAAAGAGCCATCAGAGACAGTCAAAGTCGAGGCTGCGGTTGTCACCGACAGGGGCTTGAGCGAGAAGCGACCGCTCAACGAGGACTCTTTTCTGGCAGACGAGAAGCGCGGCATCTTTGCCGTCGCGGATGGCGTCGGCGGCGCACAGGCCGGAGAGGTCGCGTCCCGCACGGCGATGGAAGTTTTGGACGAAGCATTCCGTCATCAGGTCAACGGCTCGGACATAGAAGACCTGATGGAGATCGCCATTCAAAGGGCCAACGCTTCGATTCATCGCATGGCGCAGGAGCACCCTAAGCTCTCTACGATGGCGACCACAGTCGTCGCGCTTCACCTTGACGGCCATCGCGCGACCATAGGGCACGTCGGCGACTCTCGCCTTTATCGTCTAGCGCCGGACGGCGAGCTTCATCGTGAGACGCGCGATCACTCTGTCGTTGAGGAAGAGGTGCGCGCCGGTCGCATGACCAAGGAACAGGCCGCTCATCACCCTTCGCGTAACGTCATCAGCCGCGCGCTCGGAGCCGAAGACGGCGTCGAGGTCGATATGAATACCATCGATGTCGAAGACGGCACGGCTTTCCTTCTCTGCTCTGACGGTATCACGCGCCATATTCAGGACGACGAGATCAGAGAGCTGCTCGGCAGCCGCATGTCTTTAGAGGAAGTGTGCGACGAGATGAAGCGGCGCTGTTACGAGCGCGGCGCTGAGGATAACCTGACGGCCGTCGTCGTCCGCGTCGGCATGCCTGAAAATGCCGGAGTGGTCATTGATGAGCTGGACAAGACCGTTGACCCGCTCGCAACGCCCGCGCTGGCACGCACTCTTCCCGGCAACAATGCCCCCGCTGCTGCCTCCGCATCGAATATGAGCCCGACGGCAGAGATTCCTACAGCAGAACTCCCTTCAGTTCCGGACTCTCTTCAACCGGCTTCGCGCAAAGCGTTCCCGCCAGCGTCAGAGAAGATAGAGGTCTTAGTCCCCGACGCTAAAGCCAGCGCAGACGAAGATGTGCAGAGAGTAAGGGCGGCGACCGCAGAGACAACGTCGCGGCCCGGCGTCGGCGGTAGAATCTTTCGCGGACTGTTACTGCTCCTTATCGGTGTCGCGGCCGGAGCAGCCGCTGCATATTACGGCAGGGCTTTTTACCAGGAGCGTTTTGCCCCAAAGGATACGGCGACGGCCACCGCCACGCCTTCGCCTTCGCCCGTCATACAAGAACCTGCGCTGAGCATTGAACAGGAACGCCGTGAAGTTGATCGTTCCCCCTCTGAATGGCTCGCCGGAGGCATGAAGGCAGAGATGGAAAAACAAGGGATACAGCAACCCTTGGATTCAACTGCTCCGGAATTTCTCTACATGTACGGACGCGCTCTCTTTCTGACGGGCGACAATCAGGGAGCTATCGGCGCATTCGAGCAGGCGATACAGAAGCTTGAGACAAACAGTCCGGGAGAGCGCACCCCCTTGAAGGTGGATGCGCGCGTGGCGCGGGCAGCGGCCGCCTTGAAAGTTGGAACGCCGCAGGTCATGATGCCCGCAATCAATTCCCTCAACGATGTCGTGGAGAAGAAGAAAGAAGGCGCACAGGGAGCAGCAGCACCTGCGCCCTGACAGAACAGAAACGGTCGCAGGCTTTAAGAAAGGTGGCGCATGCTTTCTCAACAAACTTTTGAACAAGGCATCTCCACGGCGCGCTCCCGGCTCTAAATGTAAGCGCGAGCGGATGAGGGATGAGCGAACTCAAATTACAGCAATGCAGGCTCGATGGTCGTTACGACATAGTTGAATGCCTGGGACGTGGCAGCTACGCGGAGATTTATGTCGCGCGCGATACGGCTGCCGCTACGGGCGAGCCGCAGATGGTCGTCATCAAAGCGCTCAACGTTCTTCTTCAGGGCGTGCTCGACGCGGAACTGGAACAGACGCTCATCGAAAATTTTCAGAACGAAGCGATTGCCCTTGATCGCGTTCGTCACCCGAACATCATCAGCCGCCTGGGCCACGGCACAGCCATCGACCTCTCCGGGACAACCTTTCATTATCTTGTGCTCGAATACCTGTCGGGTGGCGACATGGCTGCGCGTTATCGCCAGCAGTCTTACACGCTCGAACGCTGCCTTTACTATCTTGAACAGGTCTGCGCAGGGCTCGCGCACGCGCACGAAAACGGCGTCATTCATCGCGACATCAAGCCGCAAAATCTTCTCCTGACAGCGGATCAAAAGATCGTCAAGATCGCGGACTTCGGCGTGGCGAAGATAGAGGCGGGCGAAGGTGCGATCACGCGCGTCGGCACGAACATTTACGCCGCGCCCGAACATAACCCTTTGGTGCAGACAGGGCCGCTCGATACTGCCAGCCTTGACGGGCCGCGCGAATATCTAACGCCCGCAGCCGATATTTACTCGCTAGGCAAAACCACCTACGCGTTGATCACAGGCGAATCTCCCCGAAAATTTTCGCATCGACCCATCACTCAGTTTCCGGAAGGGATTGCCGACCAGCCCTGGGCAAGGGCCATGCTGCGCGTGCTTGAGCGTGCGACTCAGACTTCCCCCCGTGCGCGCTACCAGACTGTGCAGGAGTTCTGGGATGATCTGCTGGACGCTTCCCTGCCTCCGACGCAACCGCTTCATCCTCCGCCGGGCGGCACGGAGGTTCGACGCCCCGCGACCGGGAAATTAAACGTCAGCCGCGAGCTTCCGACGAAAGCACCGCCGCGTCCGCGCTTCAACGCCACGCGCGTCATAGAGCAGTTTGAAGGCCGTGGTAACGGTCATCAACGCCCGCGTATCGTCGTCCCGGTCGCGGGCGCGCTGGGTGTTACCTCTCAGTCTCCGCTGCAAAGAACCCATCAGCAGGCGCGCGAGATCATAGACACGATGCCGGACGTGCGACGCTCTGGCGATCTCAGGCGGCAGGAGAAGAAGAGATGGATCGGCTTCGACAGCCGCAGCTTTCGCGCGCTGGTCGCAATACTTTTGATCGTCGCCTTTGCCGGAATGCTTCTGGCGACGCACCGTTACTTTAACGCGCGCTGGGGCTCTGCTGGGCAGACTTCCACGACCTCTGCCCCTTCGGCGGCATCTCTGGTCGGGCGTCAAGGCACTATCGTTAATTACGATGTATACTTGCGCTCCAAGCCGAACCGTTACAGTGCGCCCGTGGGTATTGCCGAAAAGGGCTCTGTTGTGCAAGTCTTAAGCGTGAGCGACTCGAACAACTGGTACGAGGTACAAGTTCTCAAGCACGGACGCGACAAGGAAGACCCGGAATCCGCCGACAGAGGATGGATTTCCCGGCGATATTTTGAGCTTAATAACTGATGGCCTTTAACCGAGAGGAGAACTAGACACAGTGGGTTTAATTGAATCCATTCGACGATGGATTGACGGCGAGGGCGCTGAAGACCCCTTGATGATCGCGGACGAGCAAAGCAAGCCGCGCCGCGTCTGGGAAGAGTTTCTGGTCAAGGTGGCGCGCGAGGTTGAAGCGGTCATGCAGCGCGAAATGTTTACGCCGCCCGGCGGCCCGACCTACATTCCACGCGAATACATAGTCTATCTCAGCAACGACGACGATAAAGACTGGCAGGGCGATAAAAGGCGCGGGCTCGAACAGGGACTCTTTCACGTCCTCTCGGAGCGTGCGCGCGAGCTGGCGGGGCAAACGCAGCTCGCCACCAAATCCTTTGCCGTAGAGCTGCGCGTTGACGGGACGCTAAACCGTGGCGAGTTCCGCGTTCAGCCCGTCTGGGATGAAACAGAGGCAGGTCACACGATGGTCACCGCGCGCCCGAGCAGCGATAACCAGATGATGAAGACCTCTCTGCCAGGTATGACGCCAGATCAGGTCAGCGCTGCGCTGGAATCGAACGAGCCGCCCGAAGGCGAGCAAACAATAGTCCGCCCGCGCATCGAAGAGCTGTTCTCAGTGGAGGTCTGGCGCGAGGGCGTTCGTCAGGCCGTGCTGCCCATCACCAAGCCGGAGATCACTATCGGTCGCGGCTCGCGCTCCGTCTCTGTAGATTTGCCGCTCAAAGGCGATCCGGAGATCAGCCGCGTGCATGCCGTCCTCGCACGCGACGAGAGCGGTCAATACTGGATTACTCCGAAGGGCAGAAATCCGACCATCGTCGCCGGGCGTGAAGTCACCAGAGAGGAACGCTCGCCCGTCGCGCCCGATGAGAAGATAGAGATTTGCAGCTACAGCCTGCGTATTCCGCCGAAGTAGTTTGAAGGTACGAACCGGGGAAGGGTTTCGAATTTAGAGTCAGGATTCCGAATGGGCGGCGCTGGCGACCGGCTGCGGCTGTGAGTAAGCGCCGGATTCCAGTTCCGCTATCAGGGCTTCGAGCAGCGGGGCGATTCGCTCAGGATTAACATAATCCTTCCCCAGTATCTTGGTGATCGGTCGGTGCTTCGTATCGCTCCTCATCTCCTTCAATAGCGCGCGGCAGAAAGAGACGACGACCTCCACGTCGAACTGCTTGCCCGTGTTGCGGCGAAAATCCTCTACAACTTCTTCGAGCGAGCGCCGCGTCTTATATGGACGATTAGTCGTCATCGCGTCGAACGAATCGGCGAGCGTGATGATTTTTGTTCCAATCGGAATCTGATCGCCCGTCAACCCGTCAGGGTAGCCGCGCCCGTCTATGCGCTCGTGATGATGGCGCGCCATCAAAGGAATGTCCGCGTAAGGATGGCGTATGGGGGCTAGGATTTCATAACCGGCAGCCGGATGCCGATTCAGTTCGCTGGATTTCTTGGCGTCGATTTTGTAGGGCGCGTTGATAATGTCGCGCTCGACGATCAGCTTGCCGATGTCGTGCAGATAACCCGCGATGGCGATGCCTTCGACCTCTTCATCGCCCCAGCCCATCTCGCGCGCGATGATCTCGCTATATTTCCCCACGCGCTCCGAATGGCCTTGAGTGTACTTGTCCTTGATGTCTATGGCGGCGGCAAAGGCGCGCACAGTGTCACGATAAATGCCGCGCAGTCCGTCGTACAACTGCCGATTCTCTTCCGCGCGGCGCTCAAGCTCTTCGAGTAATCTGTGTGTATGAATGCCGACGCCGATATGACGTGCCATCGAGCAGATCACTTCACTATCCTCTGTGGTGAATGGCTCTTCGCTGGCCTTTCCGCCGAGCAGGACTAGCCCGGTCAGGTCGCTTCTGACGACGAGCGGCACGACCAGATCAACGCGCAATTCTTTCAGGAGTGCTTTGTGACGCGCGGCGAATTGCGCAAAGGCTGGCGTCTCGTCAGCAATAGCCAACCCGCGCAGACCTAGACCTAGAAGACCTTCGACCTCTTCCTGGTTGAGCGGAACATCGGGCAGAGGATCGTCGCCGAGTCCGCGCGCGGCGACGAACCGCAGGACTTCATCGGCCTTATCGTATTCACAGACAGCGCCGCGACGGATCGCCAGCGTGCCGAGCAGCAGATGCAGCGAAGTGCGAACCATCTCCAGGAAATCGTGCGGGTCGGCGATCTCCTGCCCAAGGTCTGCGAGCGCAGCGAACGTATGGACGAGCCTTTGCACCTTCTCCTGCATGAAGCCTCAACCCTTTAGTGCCCGACGCCAGCGCCAGTGCTGCGAAACTCCGTCAGCGTATTCAAAGCTTCCTGTTCATCCTGGGCCAATGCCACATATTTAGTCAGGCCCAGCATCTCGAACAGCTCGACGGTCTGCTTGTTGACATCCGAGAAGACCAGTTGCGCGCCGACGCCCTCTGCGGCATCTATGACGCCCAAAAGAATCGAGACACCGATGCTGTTAACCAGCTCGGTGTCTCGGAAATTGATGACGAGTGCGCGACAGCCCTCTTCCAGACGGAGTCTGCATTCACGCTCGATGCGCTCTCCGCTCAGCTTGTTCAGATAGTCCGTCGCATAGACGACGGCCATCTCTCCGATGCAGCGCGAGCGCACCGGAGTCCCGGTCAAAGATTCCGCCATTAGTAAGCTCCCCTCTTACTTAATAGACAGTACCAATCAGCCAGTAAATCCTATTGCGATGGCGAGGCGAAAGGATTGTGTTTTTGTTGCAATCCTTCTGCAAGTTCAGCGCAGGTATTTGGTCATACGCAGTCGCGTACCGTCGTCTACGCGCTCGAACTCGACCTCGTCCATCAGGCTTTTTATCAGCGTCAGTCCCCAGCCGCGTCGCTCGCCGCTGCTACCACTGCGCGAGCCCTGCTCGTCGTTACCGTTATCTTTGGCGTGACCCCTCTCGCCATTCTGGCCGTTAAAACTTGCGGGCATGACCCCACGGCTTGAGACAGTGACGACTAATTTATCACTTTCTAAGCGAAAGCGTTGATATATTTTTCGATCAGGGCTCAAGGAGTGCTCTGCGGCGTTGATGCAGGCCTCGACCAGAGCCGTCTTGATCTGATTTATCGCCTCCGGTTGAAAGTTGATTCGGCGGGCGATCTGGTCGACGGTCGTCGCCGCGATCAGCTCCGTATCCTCGCCCATAGGGATCACCAGCTCGAACTCGTCCGTGCTCTCTTCCGCTTTGGACGCAGGCGAAACATCCGTGTTGATGCGCGCCGTCAAAAGCTCTAACTGGTAACGGCTTGAGCCGTAAGCTTCGCGCTCGGCAAGCAGCTCGCTGGCTTCGGGTGAAAATCCTTCGGGCGCGACCAGCCACAGCCGCACGCGATGAAAGCCGCAGGCGCGCGCCACGCTCATCAAACGGTCACACCAGACTTCCGTGATGCCGCGTCCTGCTTCGAGCTTGGATTCGATCTCGGCGGCGATCCAGACCACCTCGTTGGCGTCCGTATAAGTCCCGGCATCGAAACCGGGCGCGACGGCGCAACGCTCGTCGTCACAGACGGATTGCATCGGCGGATAAAAGGCCACGCAGGCAGCCGCGTGTACGACCTGCGGCAAGCGCACCAGGTCTGTCTCTGCATCGAGCCCCGCACTCACACCTTCCGGATGCAGTCCCTTGTAGGCGCGACTGAAGCGGTCGTAGTGAAGCAGACTGGCGGGGACGCGCTGGCCGTTAAAGCGCACGAGCAGCTCGCGCAAATTTAGCGCGGCGGCGCGACGATAATGGCGCGCCATCGTGTGCGGAGCGCGCTTCAAGGTCTCAAGCAGAGTTTCGGCGACGACCAGCGCGCGTGGCTCTGCCGCAACCTCCATGCGATAGCGCGTCGCCAGATAATCGCCCCACGCAAACGAGCCGTTGCCGACCTCTACGAAGTTGGCGTTGAGGCTCACCAGCTCGTTGATGTGCAGCTCGCGTATGATTTGCTGTAATTGATCCGGCTCGATGCTTAAGCGTTTGCGCCACGTCTCGACCTGCGCGCGGCTCCCGTCACTCGCCTTCGATTCATAAAGAACTCTGATCAGAGCACGGCGCGGCGCGCTCGCGCCCGTGATGTTCTCCATCACGGAATCGAAATGGCGATTCAGACGGCCCCCCATCAACTCGTCAACGTAAAGCTGCTGGCAGTGCAGGAAGGTTGTCAGGTCTGTCTCTTTGTCGCGCGCGGATTGAATGAGCGATTGGATAAAGAAAGGCTTGCCGCCAAGTTGTTGGACGATCAGATCGCGCGTCTGATCGTTGAGCGCAATTTGCGCGCGTTCGGCCAGGCGTTCGACGAGGGCGCGCGCATCCGCATCAGCCAATTTTTCAAGGCGCAGCTTACTAAAACGCTCCGAAGCTTCCGTTTCGCCAAAGCGCACGATGTCCAGCAGTCGACGACGAAGGCCACCCATCACAAAAGGTAGATCGGAGCGCATCAGGAGCTGCGCGGCCTCTGGGCCAAGCTGTGTTTCGCCTTTCAGGCGCTCTGTCAGATGCAGACCGTCGAGCATAATGAGCGTGCGCACGCCGCGAGCAAGCGCCCTCTGCGGAGCGCTCAGGCAGAGTCGTATCTGGGCTCGTTCATCATCACGCGAGCGCTCGACCGCTTCGATCAATTGTCCGACCCATTCGTCATCGACGGGAGCAACGGCGTCCATCAATTCTGCAAGGGGCTGCAAGGCTCTAGCCTGCGCTGGGTCTTTGCGTCGCCATGCGACCAGTTGTTGAATAAAGGTGTGAAAGAAACGGCGCGCGGCCGCCGCGTTTGTTTTGTCGTCGGCGGAAAAAGCGAAATAGAAGGGGACGACCTGATCATTTCTACGGCGAAAAATCTCGTCATACGATTGACGCAGTAGTTCCGAGAGGCCCACCGAAGGAGCAGAAAGCACCAGCAGGCCACGGGCTTTGGCGCGCACGGAGCTGAGCGCCACGATCCGCTCAAGCTCATTGGCGCGGCCAATGAAGTCTTCCGGCTCGACGCGGCCAAGTATGCGCCGCTCGCCTCTCTCTCTATTTTGCGTCTTTGGAGGCATCGCTACTGCTACTGCTGGCGGACTCGAATTGAGCATCGCCGTTGCTATGTGGGAAGACCTGATTCTTACCAAGGCTCTTGGCGCTGTAGAGCGCGCGATCAGCCGCGCCGATCATCGCGGCGGGAGTGTCCAGTGTGGGCGTGAAGGTGGAGACGCCGATGCTGATGGTGACAGCTCCGAGCGGCTGCGTTTTACCGTGCGGAAAGCGCGTGCGCTGGACTCTGCGCCGGATGCGCTCGGCAATCGCGAAGGCTTCTTCCAGCGTCGTCTGCGGCAAAAGAATAGAGAACTCTTCGCCTCCGTAACGCGAGGCGACATCGGCAGAGCGAAGCGCGCTTTTCAAACATTGCGCCGTCATCTCAAGCGCCAGATCGCCAGCCTGATGGCCGTTGCGGTCGTTATAGACTTTGAAATCGTCTATGTCGAGCATCATAAAGCTCATCGCGTAGCCGTGACGCGCGGAGCGTTTCAACTCTTCCGTCAGACGTTCTTCCATATAGCGCCGGTTCAGGAGTCCAGTCAGCGGGTCTGTGATGGACATTAACTGAAACTGCTCTGCCTTCTCGTGCCATTCGGCGCGATCCAAGGCGAGCGCCATCTGCGGCGCAATCGTTTCCAGCAGGCTCAGATCGATCTCATCATAAGAGCCGCCGCCGGCCTTGTCTGTGACGTTGAGCACGCCTACTTTTCGTCCGCCGACCTGAATCGGATAGCTGATAAATGATTTCGTCTTATAGCGGCGCTCGGCGGGCGCGGGCGTATGCCCCGATTGCTCTAGGTCGCGCACGACCAGCGGCTGACCGTTTTGCAGCACAGTGCCGGAGATGCCGTCGCCCAGCCGCAAACGCAGGTCTTCCGGAACACCGGCAGTAAATCCCATCGCAGCCTTCATCGCCAGCTCGTTCGAGCTTGCGTCGAAGAGCATCAGAGAGCCGCGCTCGGCGTGCAGCAATTCGACGGAGTGGCGCAGGATAGAGAGATAAGTCTCCGCCGGATTGGTCACGTTGATGCGCTCTGTAAAGCGCACAAGCTGATCTGCAAAGCGTGCGCGTTGATCCAGCTCGAAGCGCAGGCGCAGGACTTCTAACGGCAAGGCTATGTCGCGACAGAACTCCGTGATCGCCAGGCGGCGCGCATCGTCAAGAGTGGCATCGCGCACGAGCAGAGCGCCCTTGACCTCGTCGCCGATCATCAGTGGGAAAAGCTCTACGGTCTTCTTTTGGTTAAGCTTCTCCTGCTGCGTGGACGTTCGCACGGGTTTGTAACCCGAAGGCGTCTCGCTCAAAAGGATTGACGACCCGGCCTTAAAGCTCGTGACCAGTCGCGCATCCTTCCCCAGCTCGACGCGAATGGCAGCAGATTCAAAGTGTCCTGTGGCGTAGAATTTGACGAGCGTGTTCTGATCGCGTAAAAGAAGCGCAAGCGAAACAAGAGCATGCTTCTCCGACAGGGCTTTCAAGGCTTTGCCGCAAGCTTCCTGAAATGCGACATCGGCCAAAGCAGAGCCTGCGACGTAAATCTCCGTATGCTCTTCGAGCCTCTCTTCGATCTGCGGCGGTGCGGGCGCTTCGTCAGTTGCGTCTGCCGTTGGCGAAGCGTCCGGCTGCCCTTCGGCTTCGCGCACTGTCTTGGAAGACTTAACGGGATGCGCATCCGGTTTGTAGTCGCGTGCGGCAATCGAGATGCGCTTCGCCAGATCATCCAAATCCTGACGCGCGGCGAAGATGACGTTCTTAAAAAGATCGCTTGATAGTAAATCCTGTAGGTCGCCCTTGCGCAGGCGCTCTGCCAGTACACGATAGTCTGCGGTGGTGAGAAACGCGCGGCCACCGATCACGGCCAGCTCATCCTGTGCGCCTATTCGGACCGGCATCGCAAAGCAATGCAGCCCGGCGTGGCAGCGATAATGCGTCGCTCCCTCTGCTTGCATCGCTCGGTCAAAGGCTTTGCCGCAATACGGATCGCACAATTGCTTGTGTCTGCTTGAAGATTGAAAAGCGCGGCAGATGGAATTGTTGTTCGAGACGTGAAGCGACGGCGGCTGTTGGCCTTCGATGAGGAGGATAGAGAGACCCGCGTTGGAGGCGAGCGAGTCCTGTGTTTCCGGCCAGCCCGGCGGGCAAGCATCCTGCGCGTGCTTGGTTTCGCGCTCTGGCACGGATGATTTATCCAGCATCTGATAGACCACTTTTGTTGCGCTCGAAAAACTGATTGGGAGGCCGAGAACCGGCAAAGAAGTAGGAGACTGGCGTCCGCACGTACGCGCTCCCGTATAGCATGATGGTGGAGGTTAGCGGCCACCGATCCTGCCCATTAGTATAAGTGTCAGATAACAAACAAACAAGTGTTTTCTCGTGAAAACACAGGCACATACGGACTCTCTCTGTGTGCCGCGCGGCTGTTTCTACAGACTCTAATGTAAATGATTAATAACCTGGCCGTTTCAAGTTGCGATGACGCGCTGCGCATCCCGCAGGCCCGGCGCATCGCCCGGCGCGACCGTGTCTATGTCCGGCTGTTCGGGACTGATACGGATGCAGGCCGCAAAATGATTGGGCTTAATCTCCGCAAGCGGGGGCACAACCTCTTTACATGCTTGAATTGCATAAGGGCAACGGGTGTGGAAACGACATCCTTGAGGGGGATTGATCGGCGAGGGAACGTCGCCTTCGAGCACTATGCGCTGGCGTGTGGCTTCAACGGCCGGGTCCGGCACAGGCACGGCAGAGATCAGTGCCTTGGTGTAGGGCATTAAGGGATCGTCGTAGATGGTTTTGGCGTCGGCGATCTCGACCAGCTTGCCCAAATACATCACGGCGACACGATCAGAGACGTGGCGGATGGCTCTTAAATCGTGCGAGATAAAGAGATAGGTCAAATTCTTCTGCCGCTGAAGACGTTCCATCAGATTCATGATCTGCGCCTGAATCGAGACATCAAGGGCGGAGATCGGCTCGTCTGCGACGATAAAATCAGGATTGACGGCCAAAGCCCTGGCGATGCCTATGCGCTGGCGCTGCCCGCCGGAAAATTCGTGCGGGAAACGCTTGATAAAACGTTTGTTGAGGCCGACCGTCTCCATCAACTCCTGCACCATCACGTCCATCTCTTTACCGCGCGCGAGACGAAAGGTCTGAATCGGCTCGGAGATGATCTGCCCGACCGTCATACGCGGATTCAGGGAGGCATAGGGGTCTTGAAAGATCATTTGCAGATGGCGACGCTGGTCGCGCATCTCTCTTTGAGAAAGATGTGCGAGGTCGTTTCCGCGAAAGAGCACCTGTCCGCTCGTGGGCTCAGTCAGGCGCAGGAGTGCACGGCCCAGCGTCGATTTACCGCAGCCGGACTCGCCGACCAGCCCAAGGGTTTCGCCGCTGTAGATGTCTATGGTCACGCCGTCGACGGCCTTGACGACTCGCTTGACGGGACTGCCCCCGACCATTTTGTCCCAGACCGTTCCGCCCCCAAGATTGAAATGTACCTTGAGGTCGCGGATGGCGATCAAGGGCCCGCCGTCGTGTCCGCCCTCAATGGGCAGCGGCATCTCAAGGTTAGTAGTGTTGACAGGTTGTGTGCTCATCAAACGTTTCCAGTCGGCTGATTTCCAGTGTCGGGGGCTGTGGTTGTCGCGGCTTTCCCTGTGCGCGCATCGCGTTCTTTACAGGAAGCCGCGTAAACCTCTTCGGCAAAATGGCAGAGCGAGTGATGGTCGGGTGTTAATGCGACGAAGGGCGGAAACTCGTTGCGACAAATCTCCTCCGCACGTTCGCAGCGCGGAGCGAAGGGACAGCCGGGTGGCAGGTGCGCGACATCCGGCGGCAGGCCCGGTATCTGATAGAGCGCGCCCTGCTCGGATGTCGGATCGGGCACGGAACGCAACAGTCCCTTCGTGTAAGGATTGCCCGGACAACTGAAGAGTTCAGAGGTTCGCGCCTGCTCAAAGACCTTTCCGGCATACATCACAAGGATGTGATCGGTCATGCCCGCGACCACGCCCAGATCGTGCGTGATCAAAATAACGCTCGTGCCAGTCTCTTTTTTCAGATTCTTGATCAGCTCAAGAATCTGCGCCTGTATCGTCACGTCGAGCGCGGTCGTCGGCTCGTCCGCGATCAGCAACTCGGGCTCGCATGAGAGCGCCATTGCGATCATCACGCGCTGTCGCATACCGCCGGAGAACTCGTGCGGATAGCTGTCGACGCGCGAGCGCGCATCCGGTATGCCGACCATATCCAGCATCTTGATGGCGTGCTCGTAAGCCTGCTCTTTGCTGTAGCCGAGATGCAGTTGGGTCAGCTCCATCAACTGCCTTGAGATACGCATAAACGGATTGAGCGAGGTCATGGGGTCTTGAAAGATCATCGCGATCCGTTTGCCGCGAATCCGCCGCACCTCTTCTGTCGGCAAAGCCAGTATGTCCTCGCCGTCGAAGATGATTTCGCCCGAGACGATTTTTCCCGGCGGGTCCGGTATCAAACGAATAATGGAAAGATTGGTGACGGACTTTCCGGAGCCGGACTCGCCTACGATCCCAAGGGTCTCGCCGCGCTTCAACTCAAACTCGATTCCGTCGACGGCCTTCACCAGCCCGTCTTCGGTTCCAAAGTATGTGCGCAGGTCTTTGACCTCTAAAATGTTTCCGTTTCGACTCATGATTCAATTTTGGATTTTAGATTTTGGATTTTAGATTATCGCTTACCTTATCTTGAATTTTGGAACGCAGGCTCTCAACGTATGTCACCCGCCAATCCAAAATCCAAAATCTAAAATCCAAAATGGTCACACTTTTCGCATCTGCGGGTCGAGCGCGTCGCGCAATCCATCGCCCACGAAGTTGAGACTAAAGAGCGTCAGCGCCATCGTCACGCCGGGAAATATAATCATCCAGGGAAAGATCGCCATGTTCTGCGAGCCTTCGGCGGCGAGAGTGCCCCACGATGAAAGCGGCGCTTGTACACCCAACCCCAGATAGCTCAGGAACGCTTCCTGCAACATCACTGAAGGGATGGTCAGCGTCGCGTACACGATCACCGGGCCCAAAGTGTTGGGCACTAGGTGGCGGAAGATGATCTTCCATGTCGAGACGCCTATGGAGCGCGCCGCTTCGACGAATTCCTGATTCTTTAAGGAAAGCACCTGCCCGCGCACGATGCGCGCCATCGTCAACCAGGAGACCGCGCCGAGCGCTGCGAAGAGCAGGAACAGGCTCTTTTCAAAAAGCGCTAGCAGCACGATGACGAGCATCATGTAGGGAATGGCAAACAGGATATCCACGATGCGCATCATCAGATTATCGACCCTGCCGCCGATGTATCCAGCGAAAGCGCCGTAGGTCACGCCGATGATGAGCGACACTGCGGTCGAAACTATTCCGACCATCAAAGAGATGCGACCGCCGATCAACACGCGCGCCAGAATGTCGCGTCCCTGCGGGTCTGTGCCCATCAGGTGTTGCCAGCTCGGAGGCATGGCCTTGACCATCTCGCGCTGCGAAGGAATCGTGTCGTACGAATAGCCCATGAAGAATTTGAGCAGCGGTGGGCCAAGCAGCGTGGCGAGCAGAATAAAGATCACCACACAGCCGCCC
>DATLMN010000287.1:0-25761 GCA_035537255.1 Pyrinomonadaceae bacterium
TGGAATCTCTCCGAACAGAAGGATGCCTTTATCATCTCGACCGACGAGGTGGAGACCATCGTTCGTCGCTCGCCTCTGCTCATAGAGTTTCGTGATGCGAAGACTCACCGGTTGATCAACGCGGACGAGCGCCCGATGATGTTCGACGCGAAGGGCACGCGTACGCCACTGCTGTTCGATCCGAAGGCAGGCCCGGCGGTCTCTGTAGCCAAAAGGCTGGGCTTCGACGAACATTTTTACGGGCTCGGCGAAAAGGCCGCGCGGCTGGACAAGCGCAGGGGCTTTTTCACCAACTGGAACTCCGATACGCCTGGCTACACGGAAGGCAAAGACCCTATCTACCAGACCATCCCGTTCTACATAGGTTTGGAGCGCGGCGCGGCCTACGGAATCTTTTTCGATAACAGTTATAAGAGCTATTTCGATTTCGGTAAATCGTCTCAGCAGTGGGCGGCCTTCGGCGCTGAAGGCGGCGAGATGAACTACTATTTTTTCCATGGGCCCGAGATCAAAAAGATTCTGAGGCGCTACGCAGACTTGACGGGCCACATGCCCATGCCTCCGCTGTGGGCGCTTGGCAATCAGCAGAGTCGTTGGAGCTATTACCCGGACACGATGGCTGAAGAGGTCGTGCGACAATATCGCCGGAGAGATTTGCCGCTGGACGTGCTGCATCTCGATATAGATTACATGCAGGGCTATCGTGTCTTTACCTTCGACCCGCAAAGATTTCCCAACCCGAAGGATTTTACAGAGCGCCTACGCCGACAGGGAGTCAGGGTCGTCGCAATCGTCGATCCTGGAGTGAAATATCAACCGCCCTCGCAGGGCATTGCCAATCAGCCTGCCTCTCAGAATCCGGCGCTGCTGCCGCAGGACAAAAGCTATTACGTCTTTAATCAGGGAGCGGAGAAAAACTATTTTCAGCGCCGCGCGAATGGCGAACTATTTATCCCGCGCGTCTGGCCCGGCGAGAGCGTCTTTGTCGATTACACTCTGGAGGATGCGCGGCGCTGGTGGGGAGACCTGCATCGCGCTTATACGGAGAACGGCGTCGCAGGCATCTGGACAGACATGAACGAGCCAGCGGACTTCGTCGACCAGACGGGTAAGAACCAGCTCGATGTCATAAGCTATGATGAAGGCGAGCGTTCCACACATGCGAAGAATCGCAACACCTTCGCGCTCTTGATGGCGCGCGCGACCTACGAAGGATTGGAGCGCCTTGAGCCGGACAAGCGGCCTTATGTGATTACGCGCGCGGCTTACGCGGGTTATCAGCGATACGCGACGATGTGGACGGGTGACACGAACAGCACCTGGGATGCGCTCGCCTTGAGTGTGCCTATGTTTCAGACTCTGGGTTTGTCGGGCCAGCCCTTCGTCGGCAGCGATGTCGGCGGCTTCATCGGTCGCGGCAGCGGAGAACTCCTCGCGCGCTCTTATCAGGTCAGCTTCCTGGTCCCTTTCTGTCGCAATCATAAAGTAATAGACGGCTACGATAACGAGCCCTGGCGTTACGGTAAATTTTATGAAGATATTATTCGCAAGTACCTCAAGCTTCGTTACAGGCTGTTGCCTTTTCTCTACACGACGCTCGAAGAGGCGCACCGTACTGGCGTGCCGCTGTTTCGTCCGCTCGTACTCAACTATCAGGATGACGAAAGCACTCTGAACATAGACGACCAGTTTATGGTAGGCCGCGATTTGCTGGTCGCTCCCATTCTCAAACCCGACCTGACGCAAAGGCTCATCTATCTTCCGAAGGGGACTTGGTACGACTATTGGACCGGGAAAAAGTATGACGGAGGAACAATGATCCGCGCGGATGCGCCGCTCGACATTGTGCCGATGTATGTGCGCGGCGGCGCGATTATCCCTATGGGCCCGGAGATGAGCCACACGGGAGAGAAGCCTTTTGATCCGCTCAACTTTATGATCTACACGGACGAGCGCGGAGAGGCCGCCACAACTCTTTATGAAGACGACGGAAGCAGTCCTGCTTATAAGCAGGGCGTGCTGCGCCGCACCAATATCAGCGTCACGTCAGCGAATGGAACGGTTCAAATCAGCACGGGTGCTCCGCAGGGGACTTACAATCCCGGACGAAGGAATCTGCTTTTCGTCATTCCTTCAACGGCACGTCAGGTTATGTTAGACGGCAAGGCGCTCGGCTCAACCACGCGCACATCGCAGGGCAACGGATGGTACAGAGAAGGTGAGCGGCTGACAGTTCGCGTCGTTGATGACGGGCAGGCGCACAAAATTCAGATCAAGTAGCCGATGAAAACAGCACTCATCATACACGGACATTTTTATCAACCGCCGCGCGAGAACCCCTGGACTGACACGGTAGAGCGCGAGCCGTCCGCCCGCCCCTTTCACGACTGGAACGAGCGCATACACAAAGAGTGTTACCGCCCGAACGGTTACGCGCGCATCATCGACGGCTACGGGCGCATAGAGCTGATCGTCAATAACTACCTCAACATCAGTTTTAACTTTGGGCCAACGCTGCTTTCATGGCTTGAGCGCGAACACAGGGAAACTTACGAGCGTGTGCTGGAAGCCGACCGCTTGAGCCTTAAGAAGCGCAGCGGTCACGGCAACGCCATCGCGCAAAGCTATAATCACACGATTCTTCCGCTGGACAACGAGCGCGACCGTCGCACACAGGTGCGCTGGGGCTTGCGCGATTTTCGTCAACGCTTCCATCGCGAAGCCGAAGCGATGTGGCTGCCGGAAACGGCCTGTAATGATCTGACGCTTGAGACCTTGATTGAAGAGGGGCTGCGCTACGCGATACTTTCACCGCATCAGGCGGAGCGTGTGCGCCCGCTCGACGGCAATGAGTGGGCCAATGTCAGTGATGGAAGCATAAATACCACTCGTCCCTACAAATATTTTCACCGCGATGGAAGTAGGCGTTCGATCACGCTCTTTTTCTATGATGGGCCAATAGCCAAAGCAATCGCGTTTGACGGCGCGCTCTCTTCCAGCCAGGGCCTCGTAGACCGTTTCGAGAGGGCGGCGCGCAAGGCGACAGCCGACGGCTGCGTCAATGTCGCAACTGACGGCGAGACCTACGGACACCATTTTCACTGGGGTGATCGCACGCTAGCCTACGCGCTCGAAGTCGAAGCACAGATGCGTGGGCTCTCTGTGACAAACTACGGCGAGTTTCTTGATCATCACCCGCCGACGATGGAAGTGGAAATCAGGAAGGGAGCGGACGGACGGGGAACGGCTTGGAGCTGCGCGCATGGAGTGGGACGATGGAGTCGCGATTGCGGATGCCAGACGGGAGCACAGGAGGGATGGAATCAAGCCTGGCGCGCACCGCTTAGAGAAGCCCTCGATCTCTTGCGCGATGAAGCGGCGCTCAGGTTTGAAGAAAGCGCGGGCGCGCTCTTTATCGATCCCTGGGCCGCGCGTGACGATTATATTGAGCTGATCGTCGATCAAGGTGCTTCGCGCGCGGAGTTTTTGCGTCGTCACGCCGGAAGAGATTTGACGGCAGCGGAACAGACTCGCGCCCTCACTTTTTTGGAGATGCAGCGCAATAGCATGCTGATGTACACAAGCTGCGGCTGGTTCTTTGCAGACATCTCAGGAATCGAAACACAACAGGTCTTGCGGTACGCCGGTCGTGTGATGGATTTACAGGACGAGCTGGGATTGCCCTCGGTCAAAGATCGCTTTCTTGAAATTCTCTCGCAGGCACGGAGCAATCTCCCGGAGTTCGGCACGGGCGCAGACATCTTTCGTCGCTTTGTCGAAACGGCCAGAGTTTCGCCCGCGCGTGTCGCCGCGCATCTGGCGATGACGGGCCTCGTGGACGAAAGCGTGTCGGAGGGCGTGGCGGCCTCGTACAATTTTCGTCGCAGTGAATTTCAGAAACAGGAGCACGGCCGGCTCACTCTCGCCACAGAGCATCTGGAGTTGGAATCGCGTGCGACTCTCAAGCGTTACGAATATGCGCTCTGTGCCATGCACTTTGGCGATGTCGATTTTTACTGCGCGCTCAAAACCTATCCAGGCGACGAAGCGTTCAGGCAATCGACTGAACGTCTCTGGTCACAGTTTCGCGCCGCGTCTTTACCGATGATACTGCGTCTCGCGCTGCTTGAGTTCGGGCCGGAAGAGTACGGCCTTGAACACCTGCTGCCCACAGGGCGCGAGCGCATCTCAGAATTGTTGTTCGGACAGATGGTCGAGAGTTTCTCGGAAGAGTATGAGCTGCTCTTTAAAGCGAACGGCCGCAATATAGAGATGTTGCAGGCCGCAGGGTTCAAGCTGCCGAGGGAATTGCGCGCCGCAGCGGAGTTCACCATCGGTCGCCGCTTTGAAGAAGAGCTGCGCCGTCAGGGAGAGAGCAATGACAAGAGTGCTTACATCAAGGCTCTTGAGATCGCGAACGAGGTGGCACGGCGCGGACTGCGTATCGACCGCACGTCCGTGCGCGAAGTGGTCGAGGCGATGATTAAGCGAAGCGTGCGCTACGCTCTGGATAACCCTTCGGCGGAAAACTTTCAGGCGGCGCTGATGCTGGTGGGGCTGGCGCGCAAACTCAATCTCGAAGCCGATCTGGAACGGGCGCAGGAAGCAGTTTACGAGGCTCTGAGAAAGGGAGCGCCCGCGTCCGCAGAGCTGCGCGAGCTGGCAGGAGTCTTGGGGCTTGCGCCTGGACTGCTTGAGCGCGCCGGATTCAATACGTCAGTCACGCTCCCCGGCGTCTCAAGCGCAGAGGCCGTTGTCAAATGAGCAAAAAAGAATCAGGCGCGAGAACCCCCGGCGGCGCAAAGCAACGTGTGACGAAAAGCCATAACAAGGCTGCGTCGCCGCAACGGTCTGCGCCCGAAGAGATCGCTTATCCGACCGCTCCGCCGCACGAATTGAACCGGCTGTTAAGCTTCAAGCACCCTGACCCGCATTCTATTCTGGGGATTCATCCGTGCCCGGAAGGCTTCATCGTGCGTGCCTACAGACCGGACGCCGAGCGCGTTGAGCTTCTTATCGGCAAAGAGCGCCCGCGATTGATGGTCAAGTCTCACTCCTCTGGTCTCTTCGAGCTTCTGGTCGCAGACAGAAAAGAAGTATTCCCCTACAAGCTCAAGGTCACGTATGCGAACGATCAGGTTTTTACGCAGTGTGATTCCTACGCATATCTTCCGACGCTGACAGACCTGGACGAGCATCTCTTTAACGAGGGACGCCACGAGCGTATCTACGAAAAGCTGGGCGCTCACGTTCGTCGTCTGGGCAATGTGAGCGGAGTCTCTTTCGCCGTGTGGGCTCCGCACGCGGCTGGCGTCAGCGTCGTCGGTAATTTTAATGACTGGGACGGACGCCTGCATCAGATGCGAAGGCTAGGGGTCTCAGGCATCTGGGAACTATTTATCCCGGACTTAAGGGAAGGCGCGCTCTACAAGTACGAGATTCGCCCACCGCGCGGCCTGCCGTTTCTCAAGACAGACCCCTATGCGTTTTATACGGAGATTCCTCCGGTCACTTCCGCCGTAGTTCACCAGTCGAAATATCGTTTTCGCGATGCGGCATGGATCAAGCGGCGCACCAAGGCGCAGCATTATAGACAGCCGCTTTCGATCTACGAAGTGCATCACGGCTCCTGGCGGCACGTCGCGGAAGAAGATGATCGCCCGCTCAAATATCGAGAGATGGCAGAGGCTCTGGCCGATTACGTTTTAGAGATGGGCTTTACGCACGTCGAATTTCTGCCGCTCAAAGAGCATCCCTTTGGCGGCTCTTGGGGTTATCAGGTCAGTAACTATTATGCGCCGTCGGCGCGTTACGGCGACCCTGACGATTTTCGTTTCCTGGTCGATTACCTGCACGGGAAGGGAATCGGCGTCATCATGGACTGGGTGCCCGCGCATTTTCCCAAGGACGCTTTCGCCCTGGGCCGTTTCGATGGCACGGCGCTGTACGAACATCTTGATCCGCGCAAGGGCGAGCACCCGGACTGGGGCACGTACATCTTTAACTACGGTCGCAACGAGGTGCGAAACTTTCTGCTCTCGAACGCGCTCTACTGGGCAGAGGAGTTTCATATCGACGGGCTGCGCGTTGATGCTGTTGCTTCAATGATCTATCTGGACTATAGCCGGGAAGAGGGGCAGTGGATTCCCAACCAGTTCGGCGGGAGAGAAAACTTGGAAGCGCTCTCTCTGTTGCGTGAGATCAACGAAACCATGCACGCGCGTCATCCGGGCTTTATGATGGTGGCGGAGGAATCGACATCCTGGCCACTGGTGTCGCGCCCTGTCGCTTCGGGCGGCTTAGGTTTCGACTTCAAATGGAACATGGGATGGATGCACGATACTTTACAGTATTTTGCCAAAGACCCCATCTATCGCCAGTACAATCACAACCTTTTGACCTTCGGGCTGGTTTACGCCTGGAGCGAAAATTTTATTCTGCCCTTCTCGCATGACGAAGTCGTCCACATGAAGGGCGCGCTGATAAATAAGATGCCCGGTGATCGCGCGCAAAAATTCGCCAACCTGCGCGCCCTTTACGGCTACATGTGGGCCCATCCGGGTAAGAAACTGCTCTTTATGGGCGGAGAGTTCGGCCAGTGGCGAGAGTGGAACGAAGAGCGCAGCCTGGATTGGCATCTGCTTGAGCACCCCTTTCATCAGGGCGTGAAGGAGTTGCTGCGCAGCATTAACCATCTCTACAGGGAAGAGCCCGCGTTGTGGGAAGCAGACAGTGACCCCGCCGGTTTCGAGTGGATAGAAGTCGGTGACGCGCAGGGAAACACGCTCGCCTTTATGCGTAACGCGCCTGCGAGTGGACGCCGTTTGATCTGCGTCTGTAACTTCGCTCCCGTCGTCAGAGACGGATACCGCCTGGGCTTGCCTGTGAAGGGCGAGTACAAGATGATTCTGAATACGGACAATGAAGAATACGGAGGCGTTGGTGTAGGCCAGATCGAGCGCATCACTGCTGAGGCGCTGCCCTGGCATAATCAACCATATTCGGCGGCAATCGTCTTGCCGCCGCTCTGCACTCTCTGGTTCGAAGTTCCGCGGGAAACGAAATCAAAGTTAAAGGCGAAACCATTAATCGGGCTTCCAAAAGCATAGCCCTTATCCGGTAAATTTTATGATTGAATACGATCCGCACAGTTGGCGGGAACATTTTTTCGACATCAAAGGTTCGGTCGTCCGCCAGATATTCTGGCGCGTCCTCTTTTTCTTCGCGTGGTCTGTGGCCGTGTATGTCTTTCACCGCTTTGTGTATCCGGTGCATGTGCCTTCGACTGTTCATACGCTGATCGGCGTCGCCCTCGGGCTGTTACTGGTCTTTCGCACTAACGCTTCGTACGAGCGTTTTTGGGAAGGCCGTCGTATGTGGGGCGGCATCGTCAACGAGACGCGCAACCTGTCTAGAGCGGCGACGGCTTTCCTGCGCGACCAGCCCGCGTTGCTTGAAGAGACTATTCTTTGGACAATCACGTTTCCCTTTGCGGCCATGCACGCGTTGCGCGGCACACGAGGGCTTGGGCCCATCGCGGAGCGTTTGCCAAAAGAGCAGGTGGCCGCGACGCTCGCGGCGCAGCACGTCCCTTCAGCCGTCGCACTGCGCATCAGCAACCTTCTCGCCAGAGCGCGAAAGTCAGGGCAGGCGAGCGACTATATGGTCATCTCAATAGATAACAATGTGCAGTTGCTGATCGATTATTTGGGCGCTTGCGAGAGAATCCAGAAAACGCCTCTGCCGTTCGCCTACGTCGTGCATCTCAGGCGGGCTCTGATCCTCTACTGCCTGACGCTGCCCTTCGCTCTGATCGGCACGTACGGTTGGTACACCATTCTGGACATGCTCCTCATTGCTTACATACTCTTCGGCATTGAGGAGATCGGCGTCGAGATCGAAAACCCTTTCGGCGAGGACGACAACGACCTGCCGCTTGAAGCCATCTGCGAGACCATCGAGCGAAATCTTTTAGCGGTCATCGCAGAGGGGCGTGCTCCGGCATCACTCAACAAGAGCGTCGGAGCTTTCAGCGCGCTTAGCTTGAGCGTTCTCAGCCTGGGTCTGTAACCCGAAGGTGTAAGCCACAAAGATAAAGACGGTCTTCTTGACCTTAAGAGATGATGATTGATTGGGAGCGTATCCGTAGCGACTTTCCGGTAACAGAGAGGGTCGTTTATCTGAACACAGCCGGGGGTGGGCCCATCGCGCGCTCTGTGGCGGACGCGGCGGCGCGCTTTTATCGCGAGATGATGGAAGAAGGCGATGCATACTGGGATGAATGGCTCGCGCGTCGAGAGGAGATCAGACGCCGCGTCGCTGCTTTTATCAACGCCGAGCCGGAAGAGATAGGCTTTACCACCAACACTTCGTCGGGCATGAACCTGATCGTCGACGCATTGGCCGGGCGCGGCGAGGTTGTTTCCTGCGATCTGGAATTTCCCGTCTCGACTATTCCCTGGATGCATCGCAAAGCGCCGGTTCATCTAATCAACACGACCGACGGCGTTCTTAACACAGAAGATGTCCGGCGTGCCGTTAATGAACGCACAGGCATCATCTCGATCAGCCATGTGCAGTACTCGAACGGCTTTCGCGCAGACCTGGAAGAGCTTGGAGGGGCGAAGGGCGATGCCAAGCTGGTCGTCAATGCGAGCCAGTCCGCAGGAGCATTTCAGATCGACGTGCGGCGTATGCGAATCGACGCTTTGTGCGCGTCCGGACACAAGTGGATGCTCGCGGGCTACGGCTCTGGTTTCGTCTACATGAGCCGCGAGCTGCTGGCAGAGACGCGCCCGCGCCTGATCGGCTGGATGAGCGTGGAGAATCCCTTCGGGATGGATAACAAATCTTTCGTCATCCGTCCTGAGATGGCCGCGCGAGCAGAGTTGGGCTGCCCGCATTTCGCAGGCATCTTCGCTCTCGGCGCAAGCCTGGACTACATGTCGGAGATCGGGCTCACGCACATAGAGCAGCGCGTCCTCGCGCTCAACCGGTATTTGACAGAGCGCCTGACGGAGTCCGGATGGAGAGTGCTGTCGCCCTTGCAGGACGAGCGTATGCGTTCGGGTGAAACGCTCTTACAGGCATCAAGGCCAAAGCGCCTCGTCGCACACCTGGCGCATCGCGGCATCGCCGTCACAGAAAAACCGCAGGGCATACGCATCGCCACACACTTCTTCAACAACGAAGAAGAGATCGAGCAGCTCATAGAAGCTCTGGACGAAGTACAGAAATACAACGCGCCGATAGAAGAACGCGTGCTTTAGATGAGTTTGAGTGAAGCGTCAAGTCAGTACCGCCTGCGGTAGCGGGCAGGTCGTTGTCGTAACATCACCCGCCCGCCACCGCAGGCGGTACTGACCTCTCTTTATTCGTAACGCAGGGCGACCATCGGATCGACACGGGTCGCGCGGCGCGCCGGAATATAGCAGGCGAGCATGGCTATGGCGGCCAGCACGAGCGGCACGATGATAAAGGTCAGAGGGTCTGTGGCGCTCACGCTGAACAAGAGTCTCTGCATAACGCGTGTCAGGGCAAATGCTCCTATCAAGCCCGCACCCATTCCGATCACTGCCAGCAACATTCCCTGACGAACGACCATCCGTAGCACGTCGCGGGCCTGCGCTCCCAGAGCCATGCGTATGCCTATCTCATGCGTGCGCTGGCTCACTCCGTAAGACATCACGCCGTAGAGACCGATGGCGGCCAGTATCAGCGCGACCGCCGCGAAGATTCCAAGCAAGAGCATGGAAAAGCGCTTTGACGCGACCGATTCGCTGATCAGTTTTTCCATTGTGTTGATTCGATAGATGGGCACATCTTTGTCTACGGATTGCACAGCGCCGCGCACAGCAGAGGTCATCGCCGCAGGATCGGAGGCCGAGCGCACCACCAGAAACATGCTGCTGTAAGAGACCTGATTATGCGGGGCGTACATTGTGCCTTTGTAATCGGCGTCCAGCGCCCTGTGTTTGATTGCGCCGACGACGCCGACGACCTCGCGCCAGATTCGCTCGCCCTTCGGATCACGGTTGTAAGTGATTCTTTTGCCGACGGGCTCTTCACCAGGCCAGTATTTGCTTGCCAGCGTGTCGTCGATGATGACGACGTTCGGCGCTTCAGGCCCATCCTGCTCGCTGAAGTAACGCCCCTTTAACAGCGGAATGCCGATGGTCTGAAAATAGTCTGTGTTGACTACGCGACGGTCGCCGTGCGGCTGCTGCTCGCCTTCAGGGACATCGCGTCCCTCAATCGCAAAGAAGCCGCTGTTCACTCCGCCGCTCAAGGGTAAGATGGAAACAGTGCCCACCGATTCAGCCCCCGGCAGATTCCTGACCCTCTCCACCACCTGCTTGTAAAAGGCGGTGATCTCCTGCGGTTTTCTGTTCGGGACATAAGGAAGCGAGACCTGCATCGTCATAATGTTCTTGGTCTGAAAGCCCGGATCGACCTGCACAAGACGCGCAAAGCTCTTGACCATCAACCCTGCGCCGATAAGGAGGACGAGCGCGAGCGCGATCTCTGAGACGACCAACGCGTTACGAAAGCGCGCGCGGTGCGCTCCGCCTGAAGTCCTGCCGCCCTCTTTGAGCACTTCCGTCAACTCCGTCTTAGAAGCTTGGATGGCGGGCACAAGTCCGAAGAGTATGCCCGTCAGCAGCGAGAGACCGAAGGTGAAGATCAGTATGCGCGCGTCTACGTTGACCTCGCGCGCGCGCGGGATGTTGTGCTGGTTGAGCTTGACCAGTAGATCAACGCCCCAGATGGCAATCAGGAGTCCAAGGCCGCCGCCCATCAGCGAGAGCAGCACGCTCTCCGTGAGAAGTTGTCGAACCAGACGCCAGCGACCCGCACCCAGCGCAGTCCGAATAGCAATCTCTTTACGCCGCGCATTGGAGCGCGCGAGCAGCAGGTTGGCGACATTGGCGCAGGCGATCAAGAGCACAAAGCCGACCGCGCCCAACAGTACAAGCAACGCGGGACGAATATCGGCGACATAATCTTCGTAGAGCAGCTTGACGCTCACGCCCCAACTGCCGTCGATGGCGAATGTCCCCGGATTGTCTTTGATAAGCTGTGTGGCGACGGTGTTCATGGCGACCTGCGCCTGTTGCAGATTAACGCCAGGCTTTAATCTGGCGATCATCACCAGAAACTCCGACTGAAGGCGGCTTGGCCCATAATATTCGGCAGGCATTCCCAGAGGAGTCCACAACTCGTCGCCTTCATACAAATTGAAGCTCGCGGGCATGACGCCGACTATGCTATAGGCGCGCCCGTCGAGCGTGATCGTTCTGCCAAGGACATTTTGGTCTCCGCCGAAGCTGCGCTGCCACAATCCGTAACTCAAAATCGCGACGAACTCTTTACCGGGTTGATCCTCTTCCGGCGTAAAGTCTCTGCCGATGATGGGCGCAACTCCAAGAGTCGAAAAAAATGCCGCGCTGACCTGTCGGCCCTGAATACGCTCCGGCTCGCCCTGTCCAGTCATGTTGACGCTGCCGCCGGTGGAAACAGCCGCGCTCTCAAAAACATTTCCACGGTCACGATAGTTAACGAATCCGGGCGGCGAGACAGGCGCGATCAAATCCAGCTTCGGATAAGCATGGCCCAGGATGACCAGACGATCAGGGTCTTTGAAGGGAAGAGGACGCAGCAAAATAGCATTGACGACGCTGAAGATCGCCGTATTAGCACCGATGCCAAGCGCCAGAGTCAGTACGGCGATGGCAGCAAAGCCAGGATTCTTTCTGAGCGCACGCAGGCCGTAACGTATGTCATGCCAGAGATCGACGATCATGTTTCCTCCACTCCCTGCTCCTAAAACTACCGGCGGGCGCGCAGCCTCGCGCTCGACGCGGCTCAATTCGCGGGCCAGCAATTCGCTGTCGTTCAATTCCTGAAAAACTGACGCGTGGGCTTCGCGCGCAGCTACGCCTTGGGCCAGCAACTCCTCGTAGCGATCATCAAGGTGCTGCGACAGCTCCTCTACGATCTCTGCCTCGCGCACAGGCTCAAGTCGCAGGCGCGCCAGCCTTTCTCTGATCAAGCTCTTCCATTCAGGCATTTTCGATTCCAGTGATGCGGCTGATCGCCTCGACAAAATCGCGCCAGCCACTGCGCTGCGCCGCCAAGACCTTTTTGCCTTCAGGGGTCAGCTTGTAATAGCGACGCCGCCGCTGCCCGGCCTTCTCCACCCAGCGCCCCTGAATCCATCCACGCTTCTCAAGCCGATAGAGCAGCGGGTAGAGCGAGGCGACATTGAACTTTAAAAGGCCGTCGGAGCGCGCCTCGATCAGCTTACTGATCTCGTACCCGTGCCGTGGCCGTGTCTCGACGAGCGAGAGAATCAACAGCTCGGCGCTACCCTTCTTTAACTCGCGGTCGAACATCTGAGAGTTCTTATATGGCATAGCGATATATTATTGATAAATATATCGCTGTGTCAAGGTATTATTTTCTCCGGCAACGGTTTTATTTGAAATTGAGTTTTGCGGGAGGCGGCGACATCTCACCACAGAGACACAGAGAGCACGGAGGCTTGAGTGAGTTTCAAACCTCCGTGCTTCCTCTGTGTCCTCTGTGCCTCTGTGGTGAACCACCGTACGCGGCTTGCTCAAATCTCACATTTATCAGCCCTGTTGAGCGGCAAGGCTCTTCGTCTCTTCGGTCTCCTGCTTCGCATTGGTCATCTGTTCCCGCAAAACCTTTGTGCGTGCGAGCACGAACCCGTCCATGCTGCCGGACGAGGGGTGCGCGATCCATTGCATCATCGAAGAGAGGAAAAGCTCTTTCAGATAAGCGAAGGAAAACCCTTCGGTGCGCTCAACGGTTTCGTCTATCACCGGCTCGCTCAGCCGCATATCCGTCTGTAGAGCATCGTTCCACGCGCGTATATAGCTGCGTCGTTCCGCCTGTGCGGGCAGCTCGAAATAGTACTTGCGGTCGAAACGGCTTGGCCTGTCCAGAATCGCCGTGTCAAGGCGCTCCGGGTGGTTGGTCGTGGCGATGACGACCACGCCCGTGTTGGACGCGAATCCATCCAGCTCGTTAAGGAAGAACGAGCGGTTGTTGGCGTCGATCATCGAATCCAGGTCTTCGAGCACGACGATGCAGGGAATGCTCTGGCGCGCCTGTATGAAGACATCGCGCATGTTGTCCTGATCTGTGTCGTACTGCGACTTGAAGCTCTTGACGTACAGGCAAGGCTTGCTCGAGGCATTGATCAGCGCTTTGACCGTGTGCGTTTTGCCATTTCCCGGCGGGCCTATAAAAAGGATGCCTCTCTTCCAAGGAATGCCGTATTTCTCATAGACTTCGCGCGCGCCGAAAAATTGAGTGATGTCATCGCTTATTTCCTGCTTGAGCGCGTCCTTCAGAATCAGATTCTCAAAGGTCGCGCCCTTGATCTCCTGATAAAGCTCTTCGCTCTTGTTCCAGTAGCCTCCGTCGTAAATCATGATCTCGCCGCGCACCTCAGAATTCCACTTGCACACGGCGCGGAAGAAGCCTTCGGCAATCTCGCGCGTGTCGGCCACGATCCAGTAGTGACGCGTCTTGCACCCGCCATCCGTGTAGGTCATCAGCAGGACATCCAGCAGCTCGTTGTTCCAGAGAATGTTGAACCAGCCATTCTCCGCCGCCTGCCAGAGCTTTTTATCCGGCCCGTGCCAGTCCGTCGTCCACTGTGCGTGGATAGCGGATTCGCGTACGACCGAACACTGATCGGCGCGCACGAAGGCCCAGGGCTCGAAAGAGCCCGATGTGCTTTCGATGACGAATTTTTCAGGATACAACTCGGCCAGCTTCCGGCTCACATAGTAAGAGATGTAATCGACCGGATTGCAAAAAGCCTCGTCGATAAAATCATTGAAACTCATAAATCATTTACTGCGCGCGTCGCGGCAGCGGCCCGTCATGGGCTCGCTGCTCGTCGGCACGCACGGACTTTCTAAGGCACTGTTCACACAGGCCGAATCATCATCGAGTCTAAGACTCAATGAGTAAATACTTGAACGCTTTCTGGTAAAGACGTTTCAGGTAAACCAGGAGGGATCGGCCACGTTACCGTGACCGCAGGTGTTTATTGAATGTGAGATGTCTATCTAAAAGCATAACTTTCATCAACCGCCTTAACGCGCAGTGTAGGAAACGATAAGACTGTTTGCCGTTCGTGTCAACAAAAATTTTGTCTAGTCATGTTAAGTGAAGATTGAAAAGTTCGGCGCGCTTTCAATGATGAGGGCTCTTTTTAATAACCAGCCGCAGGGCCGTCGCTGCGACGCGCGTCTGTTGCGCCGAGCCGCACGCCGCTCCTTTCTTCGATCATCACGCCCTGCACGTCCCCCATAAAAGCCTGCTCGGTCGGCCCTCTGTATGCGGGCCGTTGCGTCAGACGATGGCCGCGCTGCTCAAGCGCCCGCGCCGTATCGGCGGAGAGCCCGTAAGGCTCGAAGTAAATCTCGTCCGGCAGCCACTGGTGATGAATACGCGGCGCGTCTATCGCCTGCTGAAGATTCATCTCAAAGTCTATGATATTGACTATGACCTGAAACACGGCGCTGATGATGCGCGGCCCGCCGGGCGAGCCCAGGGCAAACCATAATGATTTATCTTTGCGCAGCACGAAGGTCGGCGTCATAGCGGAGAGCGGGCGCTTATGCGGAGCAATCCCGTTGCGCTCGCTCTGAATCAGGCCGAACTCGTTGGGCACGCCGACCTTGGATGTGAAATCGTCCATCTCGTTATTGAGCAGCACGCCCGTCCCCGCAGCCGTCACGCCCGAGCCGTAATCGTCGTTCAGTGTATAAGTGTTGGCAACCGCGTTGCCCGCGCGATCAATGATCGTAAAATGAGTCGTTTCCGAAGGCTCATCCGTGGCAGTGATCCCGCCGCGTATCTCTGCGCTCTTCGAAGCGCGCTCCATGTTTATCGAACCAGCGAGACGCGCCGCGTAGCTTTTGTCTATCAAGCGAAGGACGGGAACACTGACGAAATCCGTATCGCCCATGTACTCCGCGCGATCTGCGAAGGCGCGCCGCATGACCTCTGTCAAGAGATGCAAATTCTGTGAAGAGTTCCAGCCCATGCGCCGCACGTCGTTGCCTTCGAGCATGTTGAGCATCTCGATCAGCACCGTTCCGCCCGAAGACGGAGGCGGCATCGAGATTACTTCAAAGCCGCGATACGTTCCGCGAAGCGGCGTGCGCTCCTTTGCTCTGTAGCGGCGCAGGTCTTCGAGCGTGATCAGACCGTTGTGGCGCTTCATATCGTCTGCGATCATTCGCGCCGTTCTACCCTCGTAAAATTCGCGTGGGCCACGTCGCTGCATACGCGCGAAGGTGGCGGCCAGCTCTGGCTGGCGCAGCCGCTCTCCCTCAGCATAAAACTTTCCATCTTTCTGAAAGATGCGTCGGCTCTCCGCGTATTGAGAGAGTTTCGTGTTGGTGCGAAGAGATCGCTCAAGCAGGTGACTGACTGGAAAGCCAAGAGCCGCGAGCCTGCGCGCTGGTTCGATCAACTGCGCCCAGGAGAGTTTGCCAGAACCGTATTTCTTTAAGGCCAGCTCCATCCCTGCGACAGTGCCCGGCACTCCGGCGGCGCGATAGCCCTGGACGCTTGAGCCTTCGCCGCGAATCAAATCTCCTTTGGCGTCCAGATACATATCGCGCGTGGCAGCAGCCGGTGCGGTCTCGCGGTAGTCAATCGCGGTCGTATGACCATCTCGCAGGCGTATCAACATAAATCCGCCGCCGCCCAGATTCCCGTCCACGGGAAAGACCGCTGCCATCGCGAACGCCACGGCAATCGTCGCATCGACGGCATTGCCTCCGCGCTTCAACACCTCGACTCCGATCTCTGTGGCGACACTGTTGGTCGTCGCCACCATGCCATGCTTCGCGCGCACAGGCTCACGCGAAGCGCCAGCGGCAGCGTAGAACCGTTCCTGTCGGTTGAACGAAGCGACGGGCGCGACGTTCAATGTCAACATCAGAAGGATTAACGCAAATATAAGTATGGCGCGTCTGCTCATAAAATTTTCTCGCTCCACGGTTGAATAGAGCGATCATACAATAAGCTGGCCGACGCGTCGTAGCATGAGATACATTGGATAGTGAGTTGGTTTGATAATAGAGTGTGCGGCGCATTGAGACTCACCACAGAGACACAGAGGACACGGAGGGAGCAAAGAGAGTCAATAGCATTCAAACCTCTGTGATTCCTCTGTGCTCTCTGTGCCTCTGTGGTGAGTTGCACGTTACATCACACTCAATTTCCAACTGATCTACTACTTTACATTGATACGGAGCGCGCTGGTGCCTGCGTGACTTTTGTTAATCGAACGAAGCGCTTGATTTATGCGAGAGCAGCGAACCAAACATGATGGGCCAACTTTGACGAGAGGGCTTGGGCCTGCGTTGGCACAGGGGAGCGCGATCACGGGCGCTCTGGTCTGGCTCGCATGGCTGCTGCTCAGTAATGCCAGCGAGCCTTTTGATCTGCGAATCATCAGAGCGATTTTTCTGCTCGGCGTGCTCGTTATTGTACCTCTGGGTTTGTCGCTGGTCGCGACTCCTGATCGCAACGGAAGACACGCGTTGTTTTATCGTCTGGCGCTGCTCGCTCAGCCCTTCGGCGCGGCGCTAGCCCTCTGCTCGTATCTCTTCGAGCAGGGATTGGCGGCGGCGCTGCTGGCCTCTGCCTGGCTGATCGTCACAATGTTCGTCTCCATATTCGGGATAGTTCGCTTTCTACCGAGGGGATGGGCTCGCTCGGAAGAGGTCGCGATTGATGCGGGACTGATTTACCTGTCTGTCGGAGGCGTCTGGTTCGTCTTATCCAGATACGGCTTGCAGCCGCTCGGCTTCGGCGACACCATAGTCCTGCTCACGGCGATTCATTTTCATTACGCGGGGTTTGCCGCGCCGCTCCTTGTGGGACTCGCGGGCCGCATGCTCGAAGATACGGAAAGCGGAGCGAAGCGGCTGTTAAGAATCAGCGCAATCGCAGTGATTACGGGGACGCCGCTGGTGGCCGCAGGCATTACGTTTTCGCCGTGGCTGGCGCTCGCGGGCGCGATTGTCATCGCGACGGGACTGTTGTTGCTGGCGGCGCTGGTCATCACGCGTGTTGTGCCGAGATTACATGGACGAGGCGAGGCACGGCTGATGCTTTTAATATCCTCCACCTCGTCCGTGTTCGCGATGATTCTCGCCTGCTTCTATGCTTATAGCATCGTCGCGCGTCGACTGCTGATCAATATTCCGCAGATGGCGATGTTTCACGGCGTCGCCAATGCGCTGGGCTTCTCCTTATGCGGGCTGATCGCCTGGTGCTTCGTCCGGCCCGAAGCGCGAAGCGCTCAGCCTGGGCTTCCGTTTAGCAAACTGTCCGGCAGCAGGTTTGTTGGCCCAAACTATTTTCAGCAGATCGACGCAATCTCAAGCAGCAAGACGCAGCCGCACGGGCTGGTCGATGATTTGAACCTGTACCGTCGCGCGGACTTCGATCCGGATTTAATCCACGCGGATGTCCGCTCATTTTATGAACAGACGGACAAATATGGCTTGCTGGTCAGACCGCGCTGGCGGCGTGGCTTTCGTATGGGAGGCCGTATCGCTCAAGCTCTCGGCGGGCTTGTCGGTCAGATGCGACTGCCCGTCGACGCAGAGCGCAGAGAAGATCGTATAGAGACAAGTATCCACCCAATTGATGATGCAATTGATGGGCGAGAGGGTGTGCGCGCGTGGGTCAGGACTTATGAGGGGACGAAGAGTGCGATGTATGTCGCGGCCTACGCTACGCATACCTGCGGCGGCAATACTTACATGAACATCGCTTTTCCGTATCCGTGCGGGAACGTCTCAAGCATTCTTCACATGAGCTGTCTGGGAGAAGAGCAGCAGGCCCTGCGCGGCGTCATTCTCTCGACACTCGCGAGCGCGCACGCGGGAGGTGATCAGGGCGTGTACTTCGCCAATCGTCTCCTGCCTGTGCGCCTGCCGATCAACGAGACGATCACTGTCTGGGCCGCAGGCAAAGTTGACGCTCCTTTTGACGTTGACATCACGACGAATAACGTCTGCGTGCTTGCGCGCCACGAGATGTGGCTCTTCGGCGTAAAATTTCTTGAGCTGGATTACGAAATATTTCCCGTCGAAGCAGAAACGAATTTGTAGAAACAGAGCGAGGGAAGAAATTAACAGGGATGGACAGAGATTGTCATGATAAAAGCAAAGCTCAGCAAAGTGATTTTGAGATTTCAAATTTGAGATTTATAACTCAACGTTGCCATCCTGATTTTTAATATCCTGTTTATCCTGTCCATCCCTGTTTGAGTCCACCTTGAGACTGCTGACAGTTCGGTTTTGTTAAAGCCTTACTGTCTTTATCCCAACACCGCAGGCCCCCAGGAATTGTCCACGACGATTCGCCATCCGCCGTCGGCTTGCTTACGCAGGATGACCGAAGCGAAGGATTCTCTGGACACCGAAGTTCCGTCGAGCACTGTGCCTTTGAAATTCCAACGTGAGGTAAAGAGCGCAAGGTCTCCGGTCTGGATGACGTGCGTTTTCTCCTGCGTGGCTGTTCCCTCTATGTTGGCGAGAATCCATTCATACGCGCGGCGCAGCTCAAGCTTTCCGGTCACAATCCTTCCGGGTTCTGCGACCATCGACGCTCCCTCTTCGTAAAAATCCAGAATCGCTTCCAGGTCACGACGATTAAAGGCTTCGTCCAGAAGCTCCACCGCCTGCAAAGGAGTTTGTGCCTTCATTACTTTTTGATCTTTATATCGCCGTTGATGGTCTTGATGCGAATGCTCACGCCGCCCGTGCCGATGCGGCCCATGATAGCCTGGCCCATCGGTCGTTTCTCGACTTTCAGTTTCAGATCGTCGTCCGCGTCTATCTCGCCGTCAATCGTCTCGGCTGTGATGTCCGCGTTAACGTCGCCGTCTAAACGCAGCTCTATGTCGCCGCTGACGCTTGAGAATTCCAGCGGGCCTGTGGGCGCGCCGCTCAAAGCAGCCTGCGTGTCGCCCTTGACGATCTTGGTATGCAGCGGGCCGCTGACATCCTCCATCTCTATCGAAGAGCCCTGCACACTGATGTTGATTTCGCCCGTGAGCTTGGCGAGCTTGACCTCCGAGTCCGCCGATTTGATCTCGATCTGCCGCACGCGACGTGGCAGCCTGATCTCGTAATGAACTTCGACGGGGCTGCTGCGTGTCGGTGAAGTTTCGAGCGAGAGCAACTCCTTCGTGCTCGCCAGTCTGACCTGCACGGCCTGACGATCCTCAGCCGATCCGCCGTCCTTGATAACTTTTACTTCGGCTTGTGCCTCGTCCCACCCTTCTATGCTGATGTGGCCTGTGACGTTCGAGAGAGAGACTGTGGCATTCGCGCCGAGCGGATAGCTCTGAGTAATGATCGTCTGGTCATCCTTGATGACAGCGCCCTCTTCGCTCATTAAGCCAGCGGCGGGACGCTCAGGATGATTGACGATCACTTTGACGGGAGGCGGAGCAGTGGGTGCTGCTGGGCTGCTTTTTTCGATGATCACCTTGCGACGGATCAGGCCCGACAGTAGTAATCCTCCAAGCAGAGACACGCCGACCAGGCCGATCAGCAGCCAAGGAAGATAACGCGTCCAAGCGGATTTGGCGGGTTGAAGTTCAGACAGAGGAACGACAGGTCTCGGCTGCGGCGTTGGTGCGTAAGCGGTCGGTTGTTGAGAGACCTTATCGGTTACAGGCGTTACGCCAAGCGGCGAGGTCAACAGCGAAGCCTCGTCTGCTGCTTCGGGCTCGGGCCGGAATACTTTCGTCGGCACGTCTTCGGAATTTGGCCCGGCGACGGGCGCACCGCAAAGCCTACAGAAACGCTGCCGTGGCAAAAGCGCTGCCCCACACTCTTTACATTGATGCTCTGCCATTGTCCCTGAATACCCCTCCCCGATAGGTCAAGACCACAGCCCCTTAAACCGAAGCCAAGGGCGCGAGCGCATTTCCTCTGAGCCTGACGCTTTTATATTAACTTGACGAAAAGCAAATTGCTATGACTCGTTGTATGTACGACCCGAGATGACTCCCGGTTCGGCCGGGATAATTTTCTCGTCAAGACACCTCGTGCGCGACAGGAACATTCGGCGTGGCACGGTGTCTAAAGGTTTGTTCGTCTTCGATGAAGAGCTAAAAACTTTTTCAGGATGACAGCCCCGTGCGCCGTCCTTGCCGGGTTTGTGTGAGCATAAAAGGAGAGGAGTCCAGCAGGTTATGTCAAAGCCAGACTTGAGACAAGAGCAAAGGAGCGTGCCCTACATCAACGTCACGCCGTTGATTGATGTGCTGCTTGTGCTGCTGATTATCTTTATGGTGGTCACGCCGCAGAAACCTCACCGCTTTAAGGCGATGATTCCCGAACCGCCTCCGGATACGATTGTCGAACCCAACCCGCTGACTCTGGTCGTGACGATAGATAATGATCTGCGTCTCAGGCTGAATAAACTCGACGAGGATATGGGCTCTGTCAATGATACGAGCAAGCTGAGCTTGGCGCTCTCCGCGCTCTTTCAGAAACGCAAAGCGGAACACACCTACAGGAATGATGTGGTGAATCCGATGGATTTGCCGGAGGACGAGCGCACAGTCAAGACCGTCTTTATCAAAGCCCCGCGCTCGATCTCTTACGGCGCAGTGGCGCGCGTCATTGACGGTGTGAAGGGTGCGGGCGCGCAGCCAATCGGTTTGCAGATAGACGACTTGAATTAGAGCAGTTTTCAATCGAGTGTATGGCGAGAAGTATTCACCACAGAGGCACAGAGAGCACGGAGGAAGCACAGAGGCTTGAGCGATGTTCATCTCTCTGTGTAGCCTCCGTGTCCTCTGTGTCTCTGTGGTGAGCTGTATTGTCCCTTACATTCAACTGAAAATAGACATGGTAGATAAGAGAAGCGCACGCCGCTTCAGGCTCATCCATCTGCAAAGCAGACGGTTGGGCCAACTTTGATCGGAAAAGCCTTAGCCCCTTTAGGTGGGACAGCCGTGTTATCTCGCAGCGATCTGAAGGATCATGACGATGGCGTTGACGATCACGCCTGCGACGATGGCGATGATGAACCACATCTTGGCTTTTGATGATGCATCCATCGCGCCCTGTATATCGCCTACCTTGAGCTTGCTGTTGACCTGTGTCGCAAAAATGATCGAGACGATTCCGGCTGGCAGACAGCAGCAGATGGTCGAGATGATCGCCGGAACCAGATAATTAGGAATGTTCTGCGGAGGCGCGCCCATAGGTTGCGGGGCGGGCGGTGGTGCCCAGCCCGCATTGGCCTGCGGCGGGGGCGATTGCTGCCAGGCGGAAGGTGATTGACCGCCCGGCAAATCGCCAGAGCCGTAGGCTGGCGGCGGCGGCAGCGGCGCGCTCTGCGGCTGCGGTGGGGGCGTGGAGACAATCGTCTTCAACGGGTCGTAAGCGGCCTGCGACTGATCGCTCGTGAGCGTCGCTCCGTCGTTGACACAAAAGGACTGTGAATCATCATAAGTGCGGTCGCACATTGGGCAACGTTTCATATAGCTCTCCGGTTTTGTCTGTTTAGAATTTCCGCCACTTCAAAAGTTCTGGCCGCCTGCGCCTTTCGCGGCTGATAGCTGCGGCGTGTGGGCGCTTCATCTTATTCAAGAGAATCCGAGTACGCGAGCGCGCTCAAAAAATTTTTAAGCTTCTAGATTGACCGAACCATAGCGCTTTAAGCGTCCGACTTCAGTGGCCGAAGCGCTCAAAGGCAAGTTTTGTTCGACTGATCTTCCACACGTGCGCTTCAGTGCGGGACTGGTAAGACCTGTCCATAAATATCAATCGCAGCGGGCGTTATAATAGCCATGTGCAGCCGGGTTGTCTAGGTTACGGATTCGCTTTGATTACATCCCTGGCCCGTGCGGTCTGCGACGCCCGGCAGCCTCCGATAACTCGTAGAGCGGCGCGAAGCAGCGTGTTCAAAGATCGGAACATTATTTACCGACTCTCTGAGCAAAGCTTTTACAGTTATCCAGATACCTCAAGCCCTCAACGGCTCAATATCCAAATTCTGCAACATTCTACTCCTTTCCTGTACTCCGACTGTGTGGAAAAACTCACGTCGCCTGTGTGGTTGTCGCGATGACGGACGTGGCGGCACGGTGGTTGCGCATTCCAGAGAGTGAAATACGCGGCGCGCTTTTTCGATGTTCAGCTTTTGGAACATCACGCCGCGCGAGAAAAACGCGAGAAAGCTTAAAGATAAAACTCGCGCCCTCAAGATGGACTTAAGCGGCTGCGCCCGCGCGCATGAGCCAAGTTGAATCAGATGCGCGGAGATCAATCCGGTATCAAGAAAAATTTAGTCGCTTAACGTTAACCACTTCTGACCAAAAGAGGAGTTGTACAAATGAGAAAGAGATGTAGATTCCCGGCAATAAAGCTTGGCGCAATCGCCAAACTAGCTTGCCTGTTAATGGTCGCCATGGCCTGCGCCCTGACGGCCAGCGCACAGCAGACCACGGGTGCTGTACGCGGTATCGTTACTGACCCGAACGGGGCGGTCGTCCCCGGCGCCAAAGTCACTATCTCCAGTGATAAGCTTAACTAGAGGAGAGAAACTACGACCACCTCAGATGGTGAGTACGAGTTCCGCGACGTGCTTCCCGGCGATTATCAGATCGTCGTCGAAGCCGTCAATTTTAACCGCCTGGTCCTCTCAGAAGTTCGTGTGGAATTGGGCAAGACCTCAGACATTCCCGCACAGCTACAGACAGGGCAGATCACAGAGACCGTCAACGTCTCTGCCGGTGGTGCTGAGTTGGTGGAAACTACGACGACGCAGCTCTCAAAGAGCTTCAACGAACGCCAAGTGGTCGAACTCGCGCAGACCAACGTCGGCGGCGCGTTCGGCGGCGGCGTCAACAATCTAGCCCTGATCGCTCCGAACGTCACCAGCACGGGCGGCGTCGGCGTGGGCACGGGCGGATCGGTTGGTGGACAGCGTCCACGCAACAACAACTTCATGCTCGATGGCATCGACAACAACGACAAGTCGGTGACTGGCCCGCAGACTTATGTCTCGCCTGAGAACGTCGCTGAATTTTCGCTGGTCGCTAATCAGTTCTCAGCGGAATTCGGACGCTCCAACGGCGGACAGTTCATCACGATTACGAAGTCCGGAACGAATGACTATCACGGCTCGTTCTACGGCTTCTTCCGCAATCGTTATCTGAACGCTTTGGATAACCTGCAAAAGGTTGCGGGCGTGACGCGCGATCCGGCGGACGGCGACCTCTTTATGCCTCGGTCGGACTTCTTCCGTGGCGGATTCAACGCTGGCGGCCCGCTGCCCCTTCCGCACTTCGGTGATGGCCCAGGCTCATTCTTCCGTGGCACGGATCGTCTCTTCTTCTACGCCGCTTACGAGAGATTGCAGCAGGGCGCTGCGGCAGCGGCTGGTAATCTTTCAGCGCCGACGGCGGCAGGTTTTGCGATTCTCAACGCGCTGCCTTCGGGCGGAGCGACGGGCGTCTCAGGCGTCAACCGCAGCGTCTTTAATCTCTACACGCCGGTTGCGCCGGTGGCGCAGGGCACCATCGATGTCTGCTCTGTGCGTCCGACCACGGCTGATGCTGCCAACAATATCATCGGCGGCGAGTGCCCGGGCGTACTTCTTCAAGTGCCCATCGGCGGCATCACATTCCCTGCGCCGAACTTCCTGAAGCAGAACAACGTGGTCACGAACATAGACTATAACCAGAGCACAAAGACCACGCATCGCTGGCGCTTCAACATGACCAACTTCCAGACCATAGACATCACGGCTAATCTGCCCGTGTTCTTTGTCGGAATTCCTGGCAAGCAGCGCCTGTTCTCCTACTCGAACTTCCACACCTTCACGTCGAACCTCTCGAACGAGTTTCGTCTGGCGTTTCGTCGCTCTGAAGGCAACACGCCCGTCGGCCCGCAGGAATATCCGGGTCTTGGCGGCGTATTCCCGAACATCGATCTGGCCGACATCGGACTTAACATCGGCCCGAACCCGAATGCTCCGCAGACAGGTATCGAGAACAACTACCAGTTAGTTGATAACGTCACGTACCTGTGGGGCAATCACTCTCTGAAGTTCGGCGGCGATTTCCGTAAGGTCATCTCGCCGCAGTCCTTCGTCCAGCGCGAGCGCGGCGATTACAACTACAGCGCGCTACAGTATTTTCTCTACGACCTGAGCCCGGACGTATTGGGTGAGCGCACGGTGGGCACAGCGCCCTACTACGGCGATCAGAAAGTCCTCTATACGTTCATCCAGGATGACTGGCGCATTCGTCCGAATGTGACCTTGAATCTGGGTATCAACCACTCCTATCAGGAAGTACCCAAGGGCGCTAACCTTCAGGCAGTGAATGCGCTTGCTTCCGTTCCCGGGCTGATCGAATTCAAGGAGCCCAAGGAGCAGATGACGAACTTCGGGCCGAGATTCGGTATAGCCTATTCGCCGAACTTCACGGAAGGTCTGTTAGGCCGTGTGTTTGGCAGCAACGGACAGAGTTCGATTCGTGCAGGCTTCTCGATGGGTTACGACTACATCTTCGATAACCTGTACCAGTTGGCCCTGCCGCCGCAGGCCAACACCACGCTCGACGTGCCCGATCTTGAGGCTTATACGCCGAACTTCCTGGCCAGTGGTGGTCTTCCGGTTCCGCCGCCTGCGGTTTTCACTCCCGCAGTAGCGCGTGCGAATACGGCGGCCTTTATTCCGGATCAGCAAGTCCCTTACTCGCTGACCTGGACCTTGAGCATGCAGCGCCAGTTCATGCAGGATTGGTCTGTTGAAGTGCGTTACCTGGGAACGCGTGGTATTCACCTGCTGACTCAGAATCGCATCAACCGTATTGGTAGAGTTGCTCCGACGCTTGGCCTGTCGGGTCTGCCGACCTTCCTGTCGACCCCGACGCAGGCACAGCTTGATGCTCTGCCGCTCACGCTGGCTCAAATCGACACCCGTCCAAACTTTGTTCCGGCGTTTGCGAATGCCGGATTCGGCACAGTCAACGTGATCGGCTTCCTGTCGAACGGCAACTCGACCTATCACGGCGCGTCAGCGCAATTGATTCGTCGTTTCGCCGACGGCTTCCAGATGACGGCGGCTTACACCTGGAGTCACCTGATCGACGACACCACGGCCGAGGTCTTCTCGACCGTGCTTTCTCCGCGTCGTGTTCAGGAGTTCCAGGACCTGACGATTGAGAAGGCCGATTCGGCTCTGGATAGAAGGCATCGCTTCGTGTTCTCAGGCATCTACGAGCTGCCTTTCTTCCGCAACCATTCGAACAAGTTCGTCCGCACAATGCTCGGCGGATTCCAGATGAGCGGGACGTGGACACTGGAATCGGGCGAGAAGGCGACTGTGCTGAGCGGTGCTGACGCTAACCGTAACGGCGATGCTGCGCCTGACCGCGCGATCATCAACCCGAGCGGTGTCGAAGGCACTTTCAGCACAGTCACGGCTCTGCGTAATACGGCGGGTGCGGTGGTCGGCTACGTCGCTGACAATCCAAGCGCGCAGTACATACAGGCCGGTAACGGCGCGATCTCTAACTCGGCACGCAACACGTTGCAGATGCCCGGCATCAACAACGTGGACTTCTCCATCTTCAAGAACTTCCGCTTCGGGGAAGGCAGCAAGAAGATTCAGCTGCGCGCCGACTTCTTCAACGTGTTCAATCATCCGCAGTAC
>DATLMN010000288.1:0-8828 GCA_035537255.1 Pyrinomonadaceae bacterium
CCCAGACGACGTTCTCCTTGCCAAGGCAGAGCTTGCTTATATCTTCGGCCGGAAAATTGTCCTGGAACTTTTTGGACTTGCTATCCAGACAAACGGTTGTGATCACGCGGCAGTGCCCCCGGAGCTTTTCGCTCAAAGCCGTGTTGAGTATAACCGTGGCGCGCCTCTTTAGGCCACGCGCCTGAAGGCTTCGGCTCGCGGCGGAAGGGTTTTCAAAGGCCTTCCCGGCTTGACTTAAGCTACTAAAAAGATTTAACTTGCCGGACTTGTTGGTCTGCTTATCGGGCCAGAAGCGGTAGCCAAAGATGCCCTCCGTTACACCACCTAAGCGCACTTTGACTGCCTGTCAACGGCGAGCCCTCGCGCGGCGCGCACAAATGATCCAATTTTTGATCTGAACTCCCGCCCCTGAAGCGGTATTAATCTGCGAGGTATTTGATGATCTCTGGAAAATTGAACGGTAAAGGCAACGGGAACGGCCACATGAACGCGGCGCTGGCGCACGACGGCGAGGTGCTGTCCACCGCAGGGTTGAGCACGCCGCCTGCGGACGGAGGACGGCTGATCGTCCTCACAGCGCCGCTGACGGAAACCATCGACCACGCCGGTTACTTTATACAGATGGCGATGGCGTCGCTCCCGATCTGGATGGAAGGCATCCTCAACAGAAAATATCCGAAGTGGCGCGAGGTCGAATATAACGAGGACGGCTCGGCGCGCTATATGCCCGCAGGAGTTCGCCTGGTCGAGAAATCTCTGCTGCGCCAGTACAAGCCCGAAGACATCGTCGCCTGCTTTCCTCACGATCTGGATAAATTCGTCGGCCCGCGCACGCGTATCGTCGCCGTCTCGACGCATAACCCTCTGGGCGTGACCTTCGCCGCAGGCGTTTACACTTCAATCTTCGGTTCTTCCAGAATGCCTATCAATTCGCATTACTCCAGAGAACTGTTCGCGCGCATCAAAGCGAGTCCCTATCGCGACAATTTTAAGGTCATCGTCGGCGGCTCCGGCGGCTGGCAGATCACACAGACTGGACTCTTCGAGGAGTTGAGCGTCGATTGCGTCGTCGAAGGGCGCGCAGAGTCACAGGACGTGATGGAGCTGTTTCGCAAGGCGATTGAGGGCGAGGAGATCGCGCAGCAGATCGAAGTCAAGCATCCAGTCAATCGCGAAGACATCTTGTTTCCCGACACACGCACGACCTTTGGCGTGGTCGAGATGACGACGGGCTGCGGTCGTCGCTGCCAGTTCTGCGTGCCGGACCTCAATCCGCAGATAGACCTTCCGAAGGACAAGATCATGGAGGCCGTGCGCGCCAACGTCCGTTATGGCAACAAGCAGATTTCGCTCGCCACCGAAGACATGTTTATCTGGGGACAGGTGCATACAGATACTCCGTTCTATTTCCCCAACCGCGAAGCGCTGCTAGACCTCTACGGCGAGATCGTCAACACGCCGGGCGTGGAGCAGCACGTGCTTAGTCATTCGACGATTGCTCCGGCCGTGGTCGATCCGCTGTTGATTAAGAAGCTCTCCGAATTGTTGCTGCCCAAGAGCCCGATTCACTTCCCTTACCTGAGCAGTCATCCGGAGAAGAAGGCGCTCGCGCCGCTGATCGGCCTTGAGACTGGCTCTGTGCGGATGGCGAAACAGATTATGGCCAGCAAGGGCGTGCCCTTCCAGATCGAAGATTGGTCCAGCGTCGTCCTCGAAGGCTTGCGCGTCCTGAACGAAAACAACTGGTTTCCGGCGATGACCCTGATCGTCGGCAATCCCGGCGAGACGGATGAGGATGTCGAAGCCACACTCGATCTGATCTACGAGATGGAACGCCGCAAGCTCTTCGCTTTTCTGATCCCTTCGATCTTTACGCCGCTGCACGACACTCGTATGGAGAAGAAGAAGGGCGTCACGGAAACAAAGCAACTCACGCCGCTGCAATGGCAGTTGATGATGAAGTGCTGGAAGATGAACCTGCGTCCGGGACAGTATAGCTGGTGGGGGCCGACCGCCTGGCGCGTCGGTTCAATAGGGATGTGGCTCTACAAGCTGCGCAAGCTCAACGGGCCCAACTTCACTTACCCGCTGATGATGTTCTCCGGCGCGATCTCTGAGAAGAACCTGCACCGCATGGGCAAGATTTATATGGGCAAGCCCTTAGTGACGAAGAACCGCAAAGAGCTGATCGCCACGCTCAAGCCTTCGCAGTGGCAATACCTGCGCGAGGATAACGGTGATTTGCCCGAAGGCTATACGCCGTCGCCGCGCACGCAGAAGATCAATCACCCGCTTCCGGTGGTCTCGGCCATGAACATCGGCGCGCAACCTTAAACCCGCTCCTGAATTTCAAAAGGAAGAGGAACGATGAATGAGCCTTGCGGCCTTCATCGTTCCTCTTTTGCTTTGTCACACTGCTTTGCTTCGCCACGCTGCTCGCGCACGGCGCGCTACTTTTTACCTCTGACCGAGCCGCTGATTTTCTTGCGCGTAGTCTCGCCGGTCTTCAGCACAGGAAGTCCCTGATCGACCTCTTCGTGCGGGCGCGGGATGACGTGCGTAGCGACGACAGTTCCGACGCGCGAGGCCGCCGCCGCTCCGGCATCGACGGCGCTACGGACTGCGCCCACCTCTCCGCGCACAATCGCCGTCACTAATCCGGCGTCGATCTTTTCATAACCGACGAGTGTGACGTTGGCGGCCTTGACCATCGCGTCCGCCGCTTCGATCATCGCCACCAATCCCATACATTCCACCATGCCGAGTGCTTCCATGCTGATCCTCTCAAATTTTGGTTAGCAGTATTTTGTCTAATTACGCAAAGAGTGAATGGGCGCGGGGATGCGCCCGCCGCGCCGTATAAAATCGGCGCAGGAAAATTTGTTGACGGCCATGATGGGCGCGCTGCCCAGCAGTCCGCCGAACTCGACCATCTCGCCGACCTCGCGGCCGGGCACTGGGATGATGCGCACGGCCGTAGTCTTGTTGTTCATCACGCCGACGGCCATCTCGTCTGCAATGATCGCACTAATCGTCTCGGCAGAGGTTGAGCCCGGCACTGCGACCATGTCTATGCCGACCGAGCAGACGCTCGTCCAGGCTTCCAATTTTTCGAGCGAGAGAGCGCCCACGCGCGCCGCTTCGATCATATTCGCGTCTTCGGAGACGGGAATAAACGCGCCGCTCATGCCGCCGACCGACCCGGAAGCCATCGCCCCGCCCTTCTTCACAGCATCCGTCAGGAGCGCGAGCGCCGCCGTCGTGCCGTGCGCTCCGGCTCTTTCAAACCCCATGCCTTCGATTATCCCTGCGACGCTGTCGCCCGGGACTGGCGTCGGCGCGAGCGAGAGATCGATGATGCCAAAGGGAATACCCAGACGGCGCGCCGCTTCGCGCCCGATCAACTCGCCCGCACGAGAGAGCTTGAAGGACAGTTTTTTGATGATCTCCGCCAGCTCGTGCAAAGGCAAATCCTTTGGCGCGTGTCGCACGGCATGATTGACGACGCCCGGCCCTGAGACCCCGACGTTGATGACCGCTTCGGGTTCGCCTACGCCGTGAAACGCGCCCGCCATAAAGGGATTGTCCTCGACGGCGTTGGCGAAGCAGACGAACTTGGCGCAGGCCAATCCAGCACTCTCGCGCGTGCGCTCGGCCATCTCTTTAATCAGGTGGCCCGTGCGCTCGACGGCATCCATATTGATCCCTGCGCGCGTCGTCGCGACGTTGAGCGACGAGCACAGACGCTTCGTCGTCGCTAAGGCTTCAGGAATAGAATCCAGAAACGCGCTCTCCGAATCCGTCCATCCTTTATGAACCAGCGCCGAATAGCCGCCGATGAAATCCACGCCGACATTTCCTGCGGCCTCGTCTATCGCACGCGCCAGAAGCATCAGGTCTTCGCGTCCACGGCCATGCTCTGCGATCAAAGAGGCTGGCGTGATAGAGATTCTTTTGTTGGCGATACGCAAGCCGACTTCGTCGCCGATCTCGTTGACGGTCGAAACCAATTTGGCCGCCACGCGCTCGATCTTCTCGCGCACACGCTCCGCCGTTCTCTCAAGAGAATCGCTCGCGCAATCGCGCAGAGAGAGGCCCAGCGTGACCGTGCGCACGTCCAGATGCTCCATCTCCGTCATCCGCACGGTCTGCAAGATTTCCGCCTGTGTATATTCCATAAAAACTTTTTAGAGAAGCGTGTCGCGCGCCCGCCGACGCAACTACGAGTTCGAGAACGCGGCCCGTGATTTTGTTATCCGAGAATCTGGCTGAGCAGGAGCAGGATTAGAGAGAAAATGATCAGCACGGCGGCGACCAGCACGAAACGAAGCCCCGGATCATCCGCCGCTTCGTCCAGCATCACTGTCGAAGCATGACGAAGCTTCTCTACACGGGGAGCAATTTTCCCCTCGACGGCGTCCCTCGCCGCAACCTTGACGCGATGCCTGCGCGTCGGCGCAGCAGCGGCAGTAGCAGCAGCACCATCCGCCGCGAGACTGCTGTCCGTCGCGAGATTGCTCTGCGTCGCAAGATTGCTTTCCGTCGCGCCGTCTTCCCCCTCCGCGTGATTCTCATCCATCGCGAGAGTGGCGGGAGCGTTCTCTTCAGAAGTCGCAGCGAGGGAGGGAGACGTGGCAGCCATTGCGGCTTCAGTAGTCAAGATGCCGGGGGCGTTGGCCGCAGTCTCCATCGCCAGCTCAGGCGGTTCAGGTTGCGCCTCTACTGTGGCGGCGAGCGCAGAGACAGGATTGGACTGCTCCGGATTTAAAGACGCGCCGCATTGCGGGCAGTAACCCGCGCGACTGCGCACGGATGCGCCACATGCTTTACACCGGCGTGCTATTTCAGGCTCCATAAGAACAGTGATCGGTAACGAGTGATAAGTGGCGAGCAAAGGAACAAGTTTTTATCTTGTCACTCGTCACTTATATCACTCACCACTATTTTCATATTCGATGCATGGCGTTAAAGAGGTCTTCGCGTTGAGCGTAGATGTGTACACCCAATCGCTCGCCCTCTTGGCGTAAAAGTTCTTTGAGCGCGGCGGCAGACTCACGTGCGCGCGACATATCGCCTATGATGACCATCGCGAACTTGCCCTGCACGACCGTTTGGTCAATATCTATGATGCTGCATTCGGCTTCGGCCAGAATCTGCGAGACGGCGGCGACGATGCCCGGATGATCGACTCCGAACACGGAGATGACCAGACGCAACTGCGAGCCTTCCCGCTGGGCTTCACGCTCGCGCACATTCATCGCGCGAGAGTTTTCAGTGCCAGCGGTAGACGAACTATTGAGCCCGTCCTTTTCCAGCACGGGCTCAATCGCGCGATAAACATCCGTCACCAACTGCTCGACGGTCTGCTCGCCCACCCCGGCCCCTAGTCGCCCGTACACGGCCCGCGTAATCCTGTAAATCAACTCTTCGTTTGCCATCACTCAATTTTGGATTTTAGATTTTGGATTTTAGATTAACGCTTATCCTATCTTGAACTTTGGAGTCCGGTCTTTCAACCTGCGTCGCTCGCCAATCCAAAATCCGAAATCTAAAATGGTCACGGTTTGCCGTTTTCCTGCGCTCGCAGCTCGCGTGCGGCGCGGCGCATCTCTTCGGATTCCGTGTCGTGCAAATCCATTCGATCAACGATGCCGACGACAGCCGCTTCGATTGACATCTCCTGATTGCCGATGGCCGTGCGCGCAGCTTTGCCGTAAGCGACCATCACGATCTCGCCAGGGCCTGCGCCCAGACGATCAGCGACGACGACGATATTTTTGGTCGGCTCTTTATCCAGATCATACGGATGTACGATCAAAAAACGGACGCCCTCCAGATCGGGCGTCTTCTTCGTAGACCAGACAGTGCCGACGACTTTGCCTAGAAACATAAAAAAGTTTTCAGTCATCAGTTTTCAGTTATCAGTAAAAGCAAGTTGTGTTTGCTGAAAACTGACGACTGAAAACTGAACACTGTTTCTCACCCTTTCGCGAAGACCTCTGTGGGCTCGCCCATGTCGCGCGCAGCGGGCGTGATGATCGTCTTGGCGTTGATGTAAATCTTCTCGCCTTTCTGGATGGCGCGGCGCACGTCGTCCTCGCTGACGAAATCCACAGCTTTGCGGCCGTTACTGGCTGCCGACTGCGCCGCGCCGCCGTTTGATGGCGCAGGCGCGCTCGGACTGGGCTGTGGCGCAGGCGGCGTGTTGGAAACTGCCGTTGCTCCATTACCGCCGCCGCCGTTACGTGTGTCCGCTGCCTGAGGCGCGGCTGAAGCTTGCGGCGCGGCGTTAGACTTGTCGTACATCGTGCCCGCTTCCGTATCTATCACGGGTTGATATTGCGCAGGCGATTCAGAAGCATGAAGCGCTGGATGCTCGCTCGATGTTTGATCTGGACGGCGGCCCGCTAGGAAACGGTCTACGATGGCGGCGATCTCTTCTCGACCGATGCTGCGCGCCGTCGCGGGAGCGGACGTAGTCGTCGAAGGTGTCGTCGCGCCCGCACCTTCGCGCCCGGCGTTGGCGAAGACGGGCTGCGCCGCCTCTGTTTCTCTGCTGGCGGCGGCGACTTCGACTGCGGGCCGCACGCTCTTGACCGCGCGTGTCTCAAAGGCGACGCGCTTGATGTCCATCAGGTGTAGCGGCGAGACATTATCCGAAGTCACGTTGCCGCCCCAGGAGCCGCATCCCAAAGTCATAGAGGGCGGAAGCGCCGTCGAAAATCCGATTGCGCCGTGCGTCGTCGGCGTATTAACTGTGACGCGCGAGGCTGGCATCTCGTTACCGTAACGAATGGCTGCTTCGCGCGAGCGCGTGTGAATCCCAGCGGTGTGGCCCATACCGCCGTAGCTTAAGACTTCAAAACAACGCGCAGCGCCGCGCTCCACTCCGTCCTCGACATAGAAAGCTAAGATCGGCGACAGCTTTTCCATAGAGAGCGGATACTCGCGCCCGACGCCGCCGACATCCGCCATCAGGCAGCGCGTGCCCTTTGGAACGTTTATGCCAGCCAGTTTTGCTATCGTCTCGACGGATTTGCCGACGATCTGCGGATTCAGCGAACGCTGCGGAGTGGCGACGACTTTTGCCAGTTGGTCTGCCTCCGAAGGGCTCAGGAAATGGCCGCCCTGCGCTTTGAACTGCTCACGCACTTCACGCTCAATGGGAGCGTCGCAGACCACTGCCTGCTCCGAAGCGCAGATTGTTCCGTTGTCAAAGCACTTGCCCGTCAAAATATCCTGCACGGCCTTTGGCACGTTGGCCGTTCGCTCGATGAAGACAGGAACATTGCCCGGGCCGACGCCGAACGCCGGCTTGCCGGAAGAGTAAGCGGCGCGCACCAGACCGATTCCTCCCGTCGCTAAGATGACGGCGGTCTGCTTGTGCTTCATCAAGGCTTCAGTGCCCTCTATGGTCGCGGTCGTCATGCAACCGATGGCGTCCGCAGGCAAGCCCTCTTTCATCGCTGCATCACGCACGACTTTGACGGCTTCATTGATACAGCGCGCGGCGGACGGATGAGGCGAAAGCACTATGGCGTTGCGTGATTTGACGGCGATCAGGCATTTGAAGATAGCCGTCGAGGTCGGATTGGTCGAAGGGATGATGCCACAGACCACTCCGCGCGGGCTGGCGATCTCCACGACATCCTTTGATTCGGAGACGACGCCGACCGTGCGCAGGTTGCGAAAGTAGTTCCAGACATCCTCGGACGCGAAGCGATTCTTCTCGCGCTTGTCGTCGGGGATGCCCATCCCAGTCTCTTCGACGGCCATCGCGCCCAAGCGGGCGGACTCTTTGAGCGCAGCCCTTGCCATCGCTTCGCAGATGCGATCAATCCGCGCCTGGTCGAATCTGGATAGCTCCACCTGCGCGCGATGCGCCGCTTCTATAAGATCACGCGCCTGCTGCACGGACACCAGGTCTTTATCAACCGACACGATGTACCTCCAAGCAGTTTTCAGTTTTCAGTAATCAGTTTTCAGCCAAAACGAAATGCTCTTACTGAAAACTGAAAACTAAAAACTGCTAACTTACTTCGCCCGTTCTTTATTGTTCTCGCGCGCTCCGGCGGGAAGCGAGCGTCCCTGATCGCCTTCGCTCAGTTGTCCACGGTCGCCAGCGCCGATGGCGCGCTCGTCCGGGCTATAGCCCGTTCGCCCGTTGGTGGGCAGCACGCGCTCGACTTCGCCGTGCGGGCGCGGGATGACATGGACGCTGATCAGTTCGCCGACGCGGCGTGCGGCAGCGGCTCCGGCGTCCGTGGCGGCCTTGACCGCGCCGACATCGCCGCGCACGAAGATCGTCACATAACCTGCGCCGATATATTCCTTGCCTAAAAGCTGTACGTTAGCGGCCTTGACCATCGCGTCCGCCGCTTCGACTGCTCCGACGAATCCCTTGGTCTCAACCATTCCCAATGCTTCGAGAGGCATGAGCTTCAATCCTCACTTTTCATATAGTAGAAGTTAAAAACGAGTATTCCGCTTTGTCCGATGTCCCCATCGTAGTCCTGTGCGCTGCAAGAATCAAGAGACGCGCATCCTTTTGCGCGACAAAAGTTTGACAACGTTTACCAGCAAAAGTTATAGTTCGCGCCAAAGGCACTAAGGCCGCTGTGTAAAAGGCGAGCCCGTAAGGGTTTGGAGCGGCTCAAACGAACTAGCGTTGAAAGCTTCCTACAAGTACGAGAGCGCCATGAGACTACTCGCCCCCAACAACTCCCTGAGGGTGGACGCAGGTTGGTGATGGCAGCATCTTTTGGAGAACAGTTGCGGCTCGCCCGCGAGGCGCGCGGTATCTCTCTGCGCGAAATCTCCGAACAGAC
>DATLMN010000289.1:0-15143 GCA_035537255.1 Pyrinomonadaceae bacterium
TGCTTCTTCCGTCCCGCAATTGACTCTCGTATGTGGGCGAGCGCACGCTCCCTCCACTGCGGCCAAGAGGAGCGCCCGGCTTTGCGCGCATGGGCTTGTAGCTTCTGATAATTTTCGAGACGTGGGGATTCCGTGAACTGCTCCCAAGCGAGTCGCAACGCTTCCTCGTGGCGGCCCCGGCGGTGATACTCGCCAGCCAGAAACTCGCCCAGCCGCCAATCCCTCTTCGTTGAGAATGACTTCCATCCTTGTTCCGCCCAGTTGAGAGCATAGTCTGATCTGCCCGCTTCACGGTAAATCTCGGCAATCTGAAGATAGGCGTAAGGATGAGACAGATTGCGACGTTTGACCTCGACCAGTGCCTCTACGTCGCCGGATTGACGTGCGAGGGCTTCCATGAGGCTCGTGATGCGAAAACGCCTGCCGTAGCTTTCGGAATCATCTTCGCCCGGGCCGAGCGCGGGAACTTTCGACCACTCCACTTCGGCCAGACGGCGGTACTCGGCCAATCCAGTCTCACCGAGTACGTCCGCATAGGTGACCACCGCGCCACCGAAAAACTCCCACTCGCTTCGCATCTCCCACTCGAACAGCCGCCGCGCTAATGCTACTACGTCAGGTTTCTCTTCCAAGCAAGCGCGATGATGCAGTTTCTGTAACTCATGTATACAGCCGCCCATGTGGCCGTCAGAGTCGTCAATGTATCCTACTGATTTCTCAATTTGAGAAAGCGCGTACTCGGTGAGTTCTATAACCTCAGCGGCATGGCCTTCATCAAGTAGTGCCGCGACGGACTCGATCACGCGGTGAACGCCACGCGCGTAGGCACCAGCCGAATAATAATCAACGTAATCGTTAGCACCCGTAGCGTTCTTGATCGCGCGGCGATACGTGGCGAGATCAATTCGCTCAGAGTTCATCCGCGCGGTCTCAAGAAACAGGCGTTCGCGCAGGCTGTCACTCTCCAATGTTTCGTTTATCAGCATCTCGATGAGTCTTTCCTTGTCCTGCCCCTCAAGAAAGGCACGCACGTCCTCCATCGTTGCCGCAGACTTCCTAGTAGATTTCTTTTTGCCTTTTCCTCCTGACTCCTCAATCCAAGCCAGGGCGACGGCCACACAGTGTTTGCAAAACTCTCCGTCGTCCCCGACTGGACAACTGCACGAGTAGGCCAGGCGACCTCGCTCAGCCCACAGCTTGATGCGATAATCTTCCGTCCCGGCGACCTTAGCCACAACCTGTCCGCGATACTCCGTCAGCCCGTGCACACGCCCTTCGTCAAAGTACTTCTGTCCTCTCGCAAAGAACCGCTCGCCAGCCAGCTGGCGAATTTCACGGACGCTCAAGTTGTGCAGTGTTGATTGGGGCATCGAAGTATTAATCCCTTGAAGGAGCATGCGTCCCCAACTGCTTACCGCATGCGTCCTCGGAGGTCATCTTTTGTATGTTGACGACCAGCCGAAGAGCGCGCGCAGCCTTTGTGAAGGGTTGAATTTGAAGACCCAACGCTCGCGCTCCGGGCGCACGTAAAAATTGCCGAAGCCGGTGAACGTCACGCTCTGTCCCTCTTTGAAGCTTTCATACAATGTGTCCAGCACAGCATCCAGCCACATGGCGGACACTGCCTCGTTTGTCTTCATGCGGACTGTGAGACGGCGGACGAAGTCTTTCTTCTGAATACGCTCAGACATTATTCTGTGTGCCCCCTGAGATGCTGCATGGAGTTGGCGTTAATCTGGTTGTATTTTACCACTCAATTCGGCTAGGTTGACTCTCTCAGCTCACATGCTTTAAGGCAAGCCAGGCGTAAATCAGGACATGGTGCGACATGCGCTGCACCAGCTCAAAAAGAGGGAAAATAGAAGCTTTAGAAAGTTGGCCGGGGCACTGTGGCGGATAAGAGGTAGTACCCTTAAAAAGAGGTAATAAAGAGGTTCACATTGGATGTTCAGGTTTTAGAGACTCTGACGGATGGGATAAATAATCTTGAGCTTAAAGATGTTGTGTAAGTAATGTCAGTAGTCCAGCCGGAAGCTTTATAAATCCCTTTGTGCCCTGAAGGCGGGATGGTGCTTTGTAATCCATTCTTCAATCATTTGTTGAAATTCTTCTGCCTTCTTAAGGAGTTCCTCCGCTTCGGTTTCCGTAACGACTTCCGAGGCATCGTAGTCTATGTGATTACGCTTGCGGCGGCACGTCTCGAAGTAGTCGGCTAAAGGCTCGACCGGCTTCCCCATAGCTACTTTTACGACATCAAAGCTCTTCTGGTGATGGCCCGCACCGAGCGTCACCCTGTAACCGGCACAGGCGATTACCATCTTCGACAGTTGCAGCACAGCGTTGTAAGCGGTCGCGAAACAGCGGTCGGCAGAGAGTCCTTCAATCGCCGCGTCCGTAAGGTCACGTGCGACGAGTTGGCGCAAACTCTCTATCTCCTTCTTACTGGTCTTATGCGGCTGCACGGTCAGACTTGCCAGCAAGGTTTTCCAACTCACGCTCATCCCCCTTCAAGAAAGTTTTCTCACCTCGGAGCACATTCGTAAGGAAATGGGTCTCAGCTTTCACCTTTTTCTGAAACTCCTTAGGCGAGTAGCAGGTGACGTTAATCTCCCGCCCAAACTTCTTCTCTAGCATACGCAGAAGCGGCGAAAGCTCCGAGAGACCAATCGACCCGATGACCATCAAATCGACATCACTCAGAGTATGCTCCTGCTGACGCGCCACCGATCCATACAAGAAGGCGCAAGCGAGGTGGTCGCCAAATTTCGCAAGTACGTCTTTGAGCGCCTCCTCAATGCCTAGTGTCTTACTGATTATGCCTTGGAGTTCGCCGAAGATCGGCGACGCGGACTCTGCTTGAAAGTACGTACGTCTGCCGTCTTTTCGCTGACGTAGGATGCCACTTGAGACTAGAGATTGAAGCTCCCGTTGTAAGCTAGAAGGCGTAGTGTTCAATTGTTGAGCCAGTTCGCTCAAGTACCACCATTGCTCAGGCTGCCCATAAGTAGCGGCAAGAATATCCCTCCGGGCCTTCGGGAAAAGGGCATCAATGGGACGCTTCTTACGCATATTGCGTATATATTTACGCATATTGCGTAACATTGCAAGATGGAATTTTGCTTAATGAAACGGCAAGATAGGTGACCATATAGTGCAAGCTTACTTGGTGCTCTAAGGGTATTATCCTGAAGGCACAAAACTGGAGAAATTCAAGTATGTCGTACATGCGAGGAGATAATTATATCTGGCACGACGGAGAGAATCTGCATCTCTGGTTGGCGGACGGCAAGGACGGCTGGGATCAATCGGTCTGGTATACAGGCGTCACAGGGAAGGAGCCGAATAGTAAGGATGAAAGTGACCCCGATGTCAAAGCCAGCGGCGTCATGATTTCAGAGTCGGTGCTGGACGAGTTCGTTGTGATGCGCTTTGCGGAAATGATTCAGGAGAGAAAGGCCCGGGAAGCAGTCAAACGCGCTATTTCAAAATGGAGCGGGAATGGAGGCTGCCTCGCGCTTAAAAAATGTGCGGAGCAACTGGATGTCGCATTGGCGCGGCTTGAGGATAATGCACCAGATGAAAGTCAGTGAATTGGCAAAACTGCAAAAGGGTAGAGGTGCTACCTCAAAGAGCCGCGACCGGGAGCAGTAATTTTAGAGCAGCCAGTCCGGCTTTAGAATAGCCGAAAATCCCGTGCGGGATTTTTGACGGGACTCAAGGGAGTAGAGAGGGCGAAATAGCTTCAGTCAGGTGCACAGGGCCAAATGTTCTACCCTTCGAGAATGGCTGCAAACGTGCGGTAAAAGTAGAAAAGCGCGCCCTAAACGATACAGGCGCGCTTTCTAAGTTGGCGGAGCCGACGGGACTCGAACCCGCGACCTCCGACGTGACAGGCCGGCGTTCTAACCAACTGAACTACGACTCCGGGTAAACTTTAAATTTTCAAATCCGACGTATCAATTGCTGTGGTAGGCACGGAGGGACTCGAACCCCCAACCTCTTCCTTGTAAGGGAAGCCGTCTACCATTGACGTACGTGCCTGGAGTGCCTGCTCTTGTTCGCGCTGCCGAGGCTTCTTCTTAGAGCTTCGGGCTGATGCCTTTTGGGAACCACAGGAGCGGACAGGCGTGCTTGGCCTTGGTTGTGCGCTTCCTGCTCCGGGTTTGACACGTCCGTTTCAAACATCGTTGCTTCCCACTTAAATAGCCGCCTTTAATTGGAAGCGAAGCGTCATCCTAAGAGATGCCGCGCGCGACTGTCAAGCCGAAGTGCCATGATCTTTTTAGAGCAGCCAGACGGGCAATTCATCGAGGGCGGAACTCTCTCGCTCCGAATGCTTGTGGCCATCAGCCGCCTGGCTCTTTACGGAAGCAACCGGGCGGGCTTGATCCGTGGTCTTTGTCGGTTGATGCGGCGGTGTGGCCTCCTCTTCGGTCTGTCGAGCGCCGCGTTTTTTGATGGGGCTGATGATGAGTGCGTCAACCTGATCGTCTAGCCTGCCGATGACTGACATAAGCGTCCTAGCTCCTTTCGCTGCCGGGCCGTTTCCAGTTATATTTAGGCGTCCGGATTCTTTAGCCGTTAGTTTAAGGCCATGCCAAAGAGACTGGCAAATACAAATAAGCAAAACCTGATTCGTGACCTTCTTCTACTCGCTCTAGCAGCGCTCGCCGTTCCCCTGATCGTCGCCGGCGCTCGCCAGCAGTCGCTCTCGCCTGCCGCGACGAGCAACGCGCAACAGCAACAGCGACCACGCAGAGTAGGAAGCGATAGCACGACGACGAAGCGACCGACGCCCGGGACGAGTACAAGTGCGCCTGCACCTACGCCCGCGCCAGCGCCGAGCACTGCGGCGTCCGGCGAAGAGGTTGACGAAGGCGATGTCGTGCGCGTCGAGACTCAACTGGTTTCCGTACCCGCAGTCGTGATGGACACTTCGGGGCGTCCCATCGCAGGACTGCGTGCGGACAACTTTCTACTTTACGAGGACGGACGCCCGCAGCAGATCGCCAACTTCGGGACGGCGGACGCGCCGTTTGAGGTCGCGCTCCTGCTGGACACATCCGGCTCTACGCGCGCCGATGTCGCTTTGATTCGCGGCGCGGCCAACGCCTTTATAGATTCCCTGCGCGCTGGCGACCGCGTCGCCATCATCTCTTACAATACTTCGCAGTATGACCGCGCTGGCCTCGCCACCGTCGATGTCATGGCCCAGCTTACTTCCAACCGCAAGGCGCTGCGCGAGGCGATAGGCGATATTGGCTCAAGCAACGGCACGCCCTTTTATGATTCGCTGGAACGCATCGTCTCTGAAGTTTTTCGCGAGCCGCCGAGTGATGAAGTGCGTGGTCGTCGCGCGGTCGTCGCACTCACTGACGGCGTCGATTCTTCCAGCAACAGTGAATACGCAGAGGTCAGCGCAAAGCTCCGGCGCGCGGGCCTGGCCTGCTATTTTATACAGGTCAACACGGAGGATTTCGTCGAAGATAGGATGATGGGAGATTGCCAGAGCATCGGCACGGTTCGGCTGTCACGCACCCAACTGGAACGCTACCGCAGAATATTTGCGCCGCGCGTTGACGCCGGGCATTTCTCTGACTTTTGCGGCATGGGCCCATTCGAGCGTATGCAGATCAGCCGCGACTTATACACCTTGGCCCGGCAGGAGATGAACGAGTTGGCGCGCGCCTCCGGCGGCAAGACTTTTCCCGCGACGAACCTGCGCGATGCGCGCGCGGCATTCGCACGCGTCGCCGCAGAGATCGGCACGCAGTACAGCTTAGGGTATTACCCGACCAACAAAACACGCGACGGCCGCTTTCGCGCCATTCGTATAGAGATCAAGGGCGTGCAGGGCGGCGCACAAATCCGCGCCCGCGATGGATACTACGCACCCAAAAGCTGAACTGCTCGCGAAGCAATAAAGGTAAGTGTTGGCTGCCGCGCAGGCGCAACTTTTAACGCTCCTGCTCGGCGGCCTTTTGCTTCTTTGTTTGAGTTCTCAGATCGTGCAGTAGCCTTTAACACCGATGCTTTTAATCTCGTATGCGCATAGAGCAAACACTACGGGGTCTAAAGGTATAGAGATGGCTTCGGCAAGCGCTTCGGGCACTAAGACACGCGTCACAATCCTCGCTATGCTCTCTGCGTCATTCTCAATTCCATCCAGATGTGAGCAGAGTATGCCTTTGATCTTCTCATCTCCGATCAATTTCCTTGCACGGTCACGCTTGGGACTATTTCGCACATTGCTTTCAACTTTTGGCAGAAACCATCCCATGAACTTACCGTACCATGAACCGTTATCGCCAAGCTCCTTCATTGTGCCGGTGATCTCATGGATTTTAGGCTCATAGTCATGGACTCCCTGTATGAAGACCAGTTTTTCAAGAACCTCTTCCTGGAATTTTCCCAAATCAAAAGATTGAAACTGCGGCATCCCGGGACTCCTCTATGCTCCGCTGATTTGCCTGGCGCTTGCTTGCTCTTTCCACTTTGAAACGTTTACGCCCATCGCCACCAGCCACAGGCTAAGCGCCAGTTCCGCAATGCCCGCGAGCAGCACAATGTCCGGGAGACGAGCCATGAGCGTTGGGAAAAGAAAGACCGCGAAGCTATTGAGCAGATTGCTCAAGCCCCCGACCGCCATCAACACGCCGAGTATTCTGGGTAGAAAGCCCGACTTGAAAATTAGGTATCCGAGCAAAAACATGTAAATCCCGAAAAACACTCCGCTGATGGTGTAGCCACGCGCATGCATTCTGAGGGACACCAGCGCAAGGGCTTGCAACTGATTCACATCGAATGCGCCCAAGTAGTGTGCGCCTCCAAGGAAGATCAAAGGGGCCAGGTGATTGAGGGAGTTGACGGCCAACACGGCTATCCCCACCAGGCTAAAGAACGCGGCGAGCAGAGAGAGGCTGCGGCCCACCGGCTTGAACAAGTCATAGAAGAGCAGTGTCACAACGATATAGCACACAAGCATGACGAGATCGGCTGCCAGGCCGAAGCGATACAAAGGCTCTTGCGCCATGATATTGGTCGCTGTCGCTGCGGCGTCATCGCGCACGACAAGTGCGCCGCGTACGAAGAGTTCGGCGAATACGCCCATGATGATGGTGAGCAAGTATAAGACGCCGGCAATTCTGGCCCACAGTCGCAGCGATGTTTCAACAGTACGCTTCGTCATTCTGGTCTCCCTGCAAACGTAGCCTTAGTCTGCGACACACAACGCTGCGATTCACACGCCCCGCGCGAACAGCACACAAGATTATGGCAAAGGACAGGCATGAAGGGAATACTATCGCGGGCCAGGGTTGAATTGGTTGTTAAGTGGCGGGTTTTTCTACTCAACCGTTTTTGTATACTACCCTGTCGGAATGTTCTCTGTATTTCCGCCCGTCGAACTTAAAGGTCTTCCTGTTGTATTCAAACTTTCCCGGTCTGGATGATGAGGCTCCTGTTCTGAAATCGCTGGACACGTCACGATAGCCGTTAGGGATCCTGTTAAGTGGCCTCGCCCTGGGAGCATCAAGGAGCAGCTTATACCCGCCAGATGTTTTTTGATAGACCCAGTAAGTGCAATTACTTCCTCCGGCCCCGCACCAATCCGCGTGGTCAATGTAGAGAAAATATTCCGGCCTTGAGTCCGTGTTCAGGTCGTGAAGCTCCCACCGGAAATTTTCCTTCCAACGCGCCTTTTCTTCCACGGAACATCCGGCAGAACAAAGCTCTGCGAAAAATAGTTCGGTTAATTGCTTAGGCACGATTCTTCTTTGAGTTTTCCGCGACGCCTCTGTAGTCACCAAAGGAAGGAACAATAGAATGATTGATACGAAGAGCCTTCTCATAAACGGGCTTCACCCTTTTTCAAAGCAAGCCATGTCCAAATCGCCGACAACAAATCAATCAGACCAAAAAGGAGCAACGCTTTCGGAGCTGAAACCAACAGCACAAAAGCGGCAAAGTAAAAAATAACCGCGATGCGCGCCCAAACCGTCCAACGGATAAAGATCGTCAATTCATTTCGCGCCGCCTGAACGTAAAAGAAGCTCAGACAAAGCACAAACATTCCATTGATCCTTATCCAAACTTCGTGTGTCGGCGGCACTCCGAAAACCTGCAACAACAGATTCGGGACGAGCAGCAGAATCAAACCTAATCCGCACAGGTAAATCCCAAAGACAAACAAACTTTTCGCTGCATGACTCATATCTTCAAAATTCAGTTTTTACTAACAACGAACTCGCCGCCTAACACCCAGATTAACCGGGCGCTGCATGAAGCATTCAAACACTATCAGAGCAAAGAATGATGAAAGCCATTCAATCATCACTCCGGTTGAATGAGTTGCTAGGCCGCGCCCCTTTACATTAGGCCATATGAGAACCTACTACAGTATAGCCTCGCTTTTGGTACTTCTGAATGTGGGTTTTTACAGCCTCAACTCTTTTCTCCAATTGATGAAACTGATTTGTTATTTGTCTATCAGTAATCCGTTCACCCTCTACACGCACTAAATTGTTGAACCCATCAAAAAAGTAGCCTGAATAGCTGTGTGGGACTGAATCGCCTCGATCAAATTGATTCTCTCCATATCCGACAAGTCTAGTTGTTTCTGAAGAGAGAGCCATCAATTCATATGAATATCTCAAACAGGAATCAGAATAGACTGAGGAGAGAGAGTGCATTGTGGCTCTTTTAACTCCGACCGCTGTAAACCCGTCTCCGCTCATCTTAAACTGGTTATCGTTGTATTCTATATGTATTAGCGCTCCAAATAGAATAACAGAAGGATCTTTATCCAATACGACGTTGAACCACCATCCTTCAATAAAATCTCTACCGAATATGAGCCTTCTAACATCGGGAAATGTATTTACCGCCCACTCCAAAGTACCTTCTAACACTCTAAAGACGATGACTATTAATACCAAGACAAGGAATAAAGAGATTCCTTGTCTAAATCTTGAAGAGAAGTAATCCGACAAATAAACAGCGCCCAAGCCACATACTGTCGCAATTGATGCCCTATACCATGATAGAAAGTTAGTAAACCTTTTCATGACTTTCAACAGTACCTATTCAATAGCGGCCTAACTAAATAATAGACTCCATAAAGGGCGTGTGATAACACGACTTTTAGTAAACATAATCCCTGCGCGCTTTTGAAGTTACTCAGTAATTCACTCAGGCTGCGAAATTATATACCTTTTCAAGTGCCATAGAGACTATTAACGATTGGCGCGCATGAAGCGTCCTTACACGGGGCGTGTTAAGATAGGCGCACCGCTTGAAGTATCTATGTTGGTCGCGCAAGGTCTGGGGTGCGCTCTTCTATCTTTATCTGACGAGGTCTCGACGGGTTTTATGAGTCTGAATAAGAATGCTTTTGATCGGATCACGCTGATTGTCCTGGATAGCGCGGGCATTGGCGAGATGCCGGATGCGGCCGAGTGGGGCGACGCGGGCTCGGATACGCTGGGCCATATTCTGGAATCCAGAGAGGTAAGATTGCCGAATCTGCAAAGCTACGGGCTGGGAAATATTCGCCCTCTGGCAGGCGTGCCTGCGGTCGAGAATCCGCGCGGCTCTTATGGGCGCTGCGCGTTGCGCTCGAATGGCAAGGACACGACGACGGGTCACTGGGAGATGGCCGGGATTATTCTTGAGCGCGCTTTTCCAACCTACCCAGAAGGCTTTCCGCCGGAGATCATCGAGCGCTTTATCAGCGAGACGGGTGTGCCCGGCATCCTCGGCAATGTTCCGGCCTCCGGCACTGAGATTATCAAAGAGCTTGGCGCAGAGCATGTGCGGACAGGCAAGCCCATCGTTTACACCTCTGCCGACTCAGTCTTTCAGATCGCCGCGCACGAAGAGGTCTTGCCCTTGCCGAGGCTCTACGAAATTTGCGAGACGGCGCGACGAATACTGCGCGGGCCTGATGAAGTGGGCCGCGTCATCGCGCGTCCCTTTACGGGAGCGCCCGGCGCATTTCGCCGCACGGAGAATCGTCATGATTACGCCGTGCCGCCACCGCGCGAGAATCTCCTGGTCGCGCTCTCGGACAAGGGGCTGGATGTCGTGTGCATAGGCAAAGTCGCTTCGATCTATGATGCCGTGGGAGTGACAGAGGATTTGACGGCCAAGAATAACGATCAATCAATCGATCAGACTGTTCGCGCGCTGCGGAGCGAGACGCGCGGGCTGATCTTCTCCAACCTCGTAGACTTCGATATGCTGTACGGCCATCGACGAGACGTGGAGGGCTACGCTCGCGCGCTTGAGCATTTCGACGCGCGCCTGCCGGAGATTGAAACTGCTATGAATGATGGCGATCTTTTTATCCTCGCCGCCGATCACGGCAACGATCCGACCTTTCCCGGCACGGATCACACGCGCGAATACTCGCCTCTCATCGTTTACGGCAAGCGTGCGTGCGCAGGCGTCGATCTGGGGATACGCCGCTCGCTCTCCGACATAGGCCAGACGATTGCTGATAACTTCGGTCTCAACCTCGTCGCCGGTGAGAGCTTTTTGAAAGCGTTGGCGAAGGATAATTAATGCCGCTTTCGCCTGGGCCAAGGTTTACTCGAAGCATCTTCAGAGTTTTATGTCCGACGAAGCGCGGCCTACAAACGGAAACTAACGCTGGCGTGAATGCGTATGTAATGGAGCGGTTGAGCTGAAGAACAAAAGGCCCGGTTCGGTTAAAGCTTTACGAGCCCTCATGAAAAATCGTTACGTTCATTACCTGCTGCTGCTGGCGCTCTTCATCGTCGCGGTCACTTATCAAACCAGATATACCATAGACGCCATTCGCGAGGACTTTTATCCGAACGAGCAGGTGCGCGAGCCCTTCGCGATGGAGGGCGTTGAGCCGACCATCACGCGCGTGCGCCCCGAAGCAGAAGAGGCCGGCCTGCGCACGGGAGATCGTGTGCTGGCCCTCGACGGTCGCCCTCTGAAGGGCTCTGCGGTCTTCGATCAACTGGCGGCAGCGGCGCGCCCCGGCGACTCTTTAACCGTAGACATCAGCCGCGCCAATGACGCCACTAGTCAGACTCAAGAGAAGAGATTTACCGTTCGCTGGGCCGCTTCCCGGACGACGCGGGAGACCATCAGCGAGTGGCTGCCCTACACGCTGGCCTTCGTCGTCATGCCCGTCTTCTGTTTGCTCCTGGGCTTCTGGGTGGCGCTGATTCGCCCGCGCGACCCGCTCGCATGGCTGCTGCTCGGGCTGATGATCAGCTTTGCGCAATTGAGAAGCATAGGCATGGGCCACTGGCCTTTGTGGATGCGCGATGCGATGGTCGTTTATCACATGGCGAGCATCTCCGCCTGGCCTTTGTGGATGCTGCTGTTTGGCATCTACTTTCCGGAGCGTTTGAAGTACGACAGGCGCTGGCCCTGGTTCAAGTGGATAATCATCGTTCCGCTCCTCTTGATTCTCGTCGCCAACATCGTGCTTGAAGTCGGCGGGTTGGAGAATATCGCTGCGGTCGCTCCGTACGCGCGCGTGATACTGCGTTATCAGGGCATCCTCTTTACCTTTGTTATGCTCGGCATCTCAGGCTTTTTTATCGCGCTGAGTATGAAAGCGTGGGACCCAAACACTTCGCCGGATGCGCGCAGACGACTCAGGCTGATGTTATTCGGGACAGCGATAAGCCTGACGCCATTGCTGATAGTCGTCGTCATAGGGCGTATGCGCGGCACCGGGACGCTACAGGGCGCGCCGTCATGGATCACCATTCCCGTCCTGCTACTGCTCTTTCTTTTCCCGCTCACACTGGCCTATGTCATCGTCGTGCAGCGCGCGATGGACGTGCGCGTCGTCGTACGGCAGGGCGTGCAGTACGCGCTGGCGCGCAGCAGCGTGCGCATTATTCAAATAGTGGGCACAGCCGTCATTATCTTCGTCGCGGCCTTTCAGGTGGCGAGCGCCGCGACCAACCGCCCGCAAAAGATCATAGCCATCTCGCTGGGCGTCACGCTGATAACGCTGCTCGGCGGCATTGCGCAGCGCCTAAGCAAGTGGGTCGACCGCCGCTTTTTCCGCGAGGCTTACAATGCCGAATTGATCCTGAGCGATCTGAGCGATAAGGTGCGCACGATGATCGAGACAGAGCCGCTGCTGGAAACCGTCGCGCAGCGTATCTCCGAATCGCTGCACGTGCCCAGAATCGCGCTGCTTCTGCGAGACAACGGGACGTATCGTCCGGCTCATGCATTAGGTTACGATGTCCCGCCCTCAGTCTCCTTTGCGGAAAAGAGCCAGACGGTTCATCAGCTTCGCCGCGTGGGCGAGCCAGTTCTGGTCTATTCGGATGATTCCGAATCCTGGGTCTACAAAACGCCTGGCATGGACACTGAGCGCGCGATGCTCGCACGCCTTGAGACGCAACTGCTGCTGCCGCTCTCCGTCAAAGAGAAACTGCCTGGCTTTATCAGCCTTGGCCCAAAGCAGTCCGAAGAGCCTTATTCGAGCACAGACCTCAGGCTGCTGCAATCGGTCGCGACACAGACGGGACTCGCGCTTGAGAACAGTCAGTTGACGGCAGCCATCGCCTCTGAGATCGCGCAGCGCGAACGGCTCAACCGCGAAGTCGAGATCGCGCGCGAAGTGCAGGAGCGGCTTTTCCCGCAGGAGTTCCCGGCGGTCGCGGGCCTGGATTACAGCGGCGCGTGTCGTCCGGCGCTGGGGGTCGGCGGAGACTATTACGATTTCCTTCTGCTGCCGGATGACAAGCTGGGAATCGCCGTCGGCGATGTCTCCGGTAAGGGCATCTCGGCGGCGCTTTTGATGGCAAGCCTACAGGCGTCTTTGCGCGGTCAGGCGATGCAGGGCACAAACGATCTGGCTCCCTTGATGAGCAACGTCAATCGGCTGGTCTACGATGCTTCGGCTGAGAATCGTTACGCGACCTTCTTCTACGCCCAGTACGAGCCGTCTACGCGCAGGCTGACGTACGTCAACGCTGGACACAATCCGCCGATGATCTTTCGCGAGCGTGAAAGCGGAAGGGAAGTGATACGGCTTGACGAAGCTGGCGGGGTCGTCGTCGGGCTGCTGCGTGATTTCCAGTACAGCCAGGCCATCGTGACCTTAGAGCCGGGCGATGTGCTGGTCGGTTTTACGGACGGCATCAGCGAGGCGATGAACGCTCAGGAAGAAGAGTGGGGCGAAGACCAATTGATCGAAGCCGTCAGCGCCTGCTCTCACCTGTGCGCCGCAGAGATGATCGCTTATCTGATGAGCGCCGCAGACGATTTCGCCGCCGGAGCTAAACAACACGACGACATGACGCTCGTCGTCGTGCGCGTCATTTGAGCTTTAGAACAACCTGCTCATCCTCAAGGATATTCGTCAGAGCCCTGCACCCAGACAAAGGATTGGATGTCTATCATGTCGCGTGGCTTCAGATCGCGCAGGTCTGCGCGGATGGTCGCCGCGAACTGTTGCAGGCTGTCGTAGGTCTCCCAGTTCGGACGCGATTGATACTGAAAGTCGAACTCGTACGCGCGGGCAGCGATGCGCGTGACGTTGGGTTTGAGAAAAATATGTTCTTCGGGGCGGCCGATAAAGCCGAAGACTGTGACGAGCGGCCAGGTCAAAACGCGCGTCTGTTTGCGCGGCAGCGCGGAGACAACCTCCACCCAGCGCTCGAACCTGCGTCGCATATCCCCTGCGCCGTAAAGAAAGTCGTACAAGCCTTCGCTGAAGCCGCGCGCGCCCTCCTCGGATTTGACGGCATCGCGCAGCGCCATCTTCTCGAACGAGACGATCATGCTGTGTCGCGTGCGCTGCTCTACGCGCACGGCACGCGCGGCGATCTCGGCGAACTCTTTCGCGCGCAGCAAGCGACGGAACTCTGCTTGCCCGAGCGCCTCCTCCCAACGCTCGTGTGCCTCCCACTTATAATCGCGCTCCCAGTCCAGATACGTCTCGTCGTGGAATCCTCCGGGAAAGTGGCGCAGGAATTTTTGGCGGCAGCGCAGAGCGCCTTCTGAGGTTGGAGTTTGTCGGCGTGAAGATGAAAGCGTGCCTGGCTTGGGCGTAGCCATGATTAAACCTCCCTTTGATCGTTAGTAGCAAAACTGAGCCTAGAGCGCGTACGTCTGGACGAAACGTTTCAAAACCATCTCGTCAGAGATCATCGGCCGTCAACTCATCAGTTATCGCCTGTCGCTTTCTCACATCGCTTCAGGGTCTTTGAGGACGGCGATGTAGGGCAGATTGCGATAGCGCTCGGCGAAATCAAGGCCGTAGCCGACGACGAACGCGTCGGGAATCTTAAAGCCCAGATAGTTGATCTCGACATCGCGCTCGCGCCGCTCGAATTTATCCAGCAGCGCGACGAGCTTCACACTCTTTGCGCCGCGCGCGCGAAGATTATCGAGCAGGTAGGTAAGGGTGAGTCCGGTATCGACGATGTCCTCTACGACAAGTATGTCGCGCCCCTCGATTGGCACATCCAAATCCTTGACGATGCGTACTTCGCCGGAGGTACGCATCGCAGAGCCGTAGCTGGAGATGGCCATAAACTCTATCCCTAAACGCAGGTCTATGTTGCGCAGCAGGTCGCTGGCGAAAACGACAGCGCCCTTGAGGACGACTATCAAAAGGGGATTGCGGCCCGCGTAATCGCGCGCGATCTCCGCGCCCATCTCCGCGATGCGGTTCTGTATCTGCTCTGCCAAAAAGAGCGGTTCGAGGTTCTGATTATTAAACTCGGATGCTGCGTGCATGGCGGATGTAGACAAAAGAGTTTTTCTCCAATCAAAAGTAGTGTCGGGCAGGCGCGCTGCTCTGCGGCTTGCTTCGGAAAATTCCCCGCGAATAAACGAACGGTGCATGAACGAGGCGGTTGCGCGCCGAGCCTCTGGTGCGACATACTATTGAAGCTCTCCCCCAAGGTCAATTGTTTTAGAACGCCAGGGCCGCCGGAGTAGCCTGTCTTAACGTACTGGATTGTGCGTGGCCATGATCTAATCAAAGCCGTTTACGTAGACGAAAACTTTTTCAGTTCGCAAGGAGGAGGGAAAGTTGAGATACGCTGTAGCAAAATCCGCTTGCTGTGTCCTGTCGCTGCTTTTCTGCATGATTGGCCCACGAGTGAGCGATGCCAACGCGCAAAGCA
>DATLMN010000290.1:0-27101 GCA_035537255.1 Pyrinomonadaceae bacterium
GAGGGGCGCGCCTCGCAAGCCGATCAACTGCTCGAAACAGCTTATACGAGAGAGCTTGCGCTTGAGCATTACAAGGCGCATGCCTTTGTCGGCCTCGCACAGTTGGCCTTCGACAAAGGTGACGCGGCGCTCGGGCTCAAACTGTTGCAGACGATGGTCGCGCTCGCTGACGCGGAGACGAGAGAAACGGCGGCGGCTGAAGTGGCTTCGTGGGCCAACATCAAAGTTTACGCGGCGGATCGTGCCAGGCAGGATGGAGCGGAGATGGAAAACACGCTCGACCGCGAAGAGGCTTTGCGGCTCGCAGCGGAAACGGCCTCGGCCTTTGCGCAGTTCGACGCGGCAATCAATTATCGCCGTCAATTACTCGCGGCCTCGCCTGAAGACGAAACCAATCGGATAGAACTGGCGCGACTGCTGGCTGAAATGAAGAATTACGAAGAGGCTGTCATTCAGCTCGCACAGATCATTGGTGACAGAACGGCCACGCGTCGCGCTCGGTGGCAGGCAGTCTGGCTCGCGCCTGAGATCATCGGCGCGAGGCACGAACTCTGGGCCATGCTGACGGAGCGCGTGCGCACACTCAACGCGGGTGATGATGAGATGCTCGCGGCGCTCTCGTCGTCAGTGCCCGGGCGCGCGGACGAGTCCGTCAAACTCATCAAGACGTTGGAGGCGACGAACCCGAATCCATATTTAAATTTCTTTGGCGCGCTCCTCGAAAGCAGAAGGCAGAGCGGTGATGAACTCGCGGGCTTTGTCCGCACGCTCATGGAGGGCAAGAACGAAACGGTCGTCGAGGCCGTCGGATTCGCTGAAGAAAGTCCGCTGCGTCAGATCATTCGCTTTTATGCCTTGAAGGGACAGCCGCGCGCGGCGCTGCTTGCCTATGAGCTTGACCAGACCTTGAAAGGTGATGAAGGCACGGAGCGAAGTGAAGACGCCGACGACACCGGCGACGCAGAGCAGGAGACGCAGGTTGCTGTGCAGGAGAGCATAGGCAGAGGCGGCGCGCGCTACAAAACTCTGAGAGAGCGTGCCGTGGAGCGCGAGCTTGGGTCGCGCAGGGAATTACTGGGCCTGCTGTCGTTGGCGGCAGAACAGACGGGAGACCTCGACCGCGCTGTCGAATTCGAGACGGCGAGGATGAATCTACTTTCCGCGACGGCTGAGCGGCAATCGTCAGAGGCGCGCATACGAAAGTTGCTCTCGCGCCGTCAAGAGAATTCGCGCCGCTCAGCCTCCGCGTACAGCGTCGATCAGAATCTTATCGCGCAGCGTTAAGAGAACCTGATAAGGGTCAACCGGAGTTCCGAAGCGTCAGAGAAAGAAATTAACAGGGATGGACAGAGATGATCAGGATAAAAGCAAAGCTTCGGCAAAGTGAATCGGAGATTTTAAATATCAGCTTGCAAAGCTTAATGCTTTCTTCCTTTTTTATCCTGCTTATCCTGTCCATCCTGTTTGAATCTGCTTTGGCTTTCCTGGCAGTCAAGTTTTGTTAGTAGCTCTCAATAGGAAGGGTCTTATGCGTCACTGGAAATCGCGCCTGACGGCATTTGTGATCGGCTTCGGCATTGGCCTTGTGCTGTTTTTGATAGTGAGCTTCCTTGCGGGCCTTCTGCGCTCACGTCTTCAAACCGCAACGCGCCAAGAGCCTTTGGGCCAACAGGGGTGCGGCGCGGCTGATAGCTTCTCTTCGCCCGAAGAGATTCTGGCCGCGCTTAAAGATGAAGACGTGTCGGTCAGGCGGGAGGTCTTCCGCAGATTGTTTTTGCATCCGGGCTTGACGACCACCTACTACGACTATGAAAGGGATCGTGACTATCCGGAAAGGGCCGAGCGCGCCGAGTTGAAGTACGTCAATCTTGATGACCACAGCGGCGACGAAGCCTGGCTCACTTTTATCAGGCGCGAAAATCCCGTCGCTTTGATTCTCAAAAAAGAGGAGTGCGGTTGGCGGCTCGTGGGCGCGCTCGGCGCTTGGCTGCGTTTTGAGGACTACCCTTATCAGGGCTGGCTCGAAATGCCTGAGACACTCAAGCGCGGCACGCACGAAATCATCTTGCGCGAGAGCACGGGCGATGCCACGCGCTATGCGCGCAATGCTCGTCTACTAAAGTTGATGGACGGCGCGCTGGTGCAGGTCGCGGAGTTTACGGAGGAAAGCATCAAGCCTGTCGAAGGCTACGCGGAAGCGGATTGGAGCGATGTCAAACAACGCGACACGACGCGCTTAATCTTTCTTCCGGAATCAAACGGAGAGAGGGCAAGACTGCGGCTCGAAACGCAGGAAGAAGTCATTAAGTATTCCGGCTCTCCGGCCGCTTATACCTACTGGCTGGAGACGGACGGCGCTTGGCATGCTGCGAGAAAGCAGTGGAGGACAAGAGACGCCACGCGACTGCGCCTCCTGGGCACACGCACGCGTGAGCTTGTCTGGGATGACCAGCGAAAGAGATTTATTGAAGAGAGATGAGCAGCGGGTCGTAGACACGGCTCGCGCCATTTGATGAAAGGTTAAGGATATGTTTGCACGCAAGGTTGGCCGTAGATTCTGGCGGCGACACCTTTTAAAGCTCGCAACACTTGCGCTTCTGGCTTGTGCGTTGTTGTTCGCTTACGCCAGAGCGCAAAAAAAGTCCACTGGCGCGTACCCTCTGGCCGCAGACCTTCCGCGCGGCGCGCTCCTTTATGCGCAGTTCAGCGACCTGCCTGCGCTCATTAAGCGTTGGGACGAATCAAAGCTCAAAGAACGATACCTCGCGAGCACGAATTTCCAGCAGTTTCAAAGTCGCCACCTCGCATTGAAATTGATCGAGCGCTGGGAGGAGTTCAATAACGCGCTGGGCTTTCCGCTGGACGCTCTGGCCCTGGGCCAAGCGGCGGAGAACAGGGCTGCGCTGGCCGTCTACGACATAGGGCGTTTGGAGATGGTCTTTATCGCGCCGGTTGGCGAAGACAAGCTTGCGGCGACAAAGTTTTTTCAGAACATGGATCAGTTCGAAGAGACAGAGCTGCCGGGCGGGACAGTCTACTACAGCCGCGAAGTTGAGGCTGATCGTGGGCGGCGGCAACAAAAGTTTGCCTTCGCATCTGTGCGCGGTCGGCTCGTGGTGGCGACGAGCGAGCTATTACTTCTGCGCACGCTGGCGAATATCAGCGGGCGCGCGAAGAACGACCGCCTCTCCGACGACACGTCATTCAAAACCCTGAGCGCCGAAGTGACGCCGCACTTCCTGACCGTCTGGATGAACCAATCGAAGCTCAACGACGACTGGTATTTCAAGCATTACTGGATCATGCGCAATGTAGAGCAGTTGAAAAACATACGCGCCTGCGTGCTAGACCTTGAGTTACAGGAAGGCAAATGGATAGAGCATAGAAATTTTCTGTTGACAGATCAGACGGCGAACAGCAGTTCTTTCATCCCCTCAGCGGCGGCGCAAAGAATCTCAGCATTCGTCCCGGACGACGCGCCCTTCTTCAAGCTGCGCGCGCTGGACGAAGCGGGCGTCGCGGCCTCTCTAGTGCGAGACACTTTTATGGATCGCCTGACGGATGAGGGAAAAGCCGCAGGGCCTGGCTGGAAGTGGCAATCGTATGACGACTCGGACTTTTATCCTGCCAACGAAGGCGAAGGGTCCGGATACGGCGGCTATTATTCTCTGGACCCAAGCTTTGATTCTTTGATTGACGATCCGATTGATGCGAAGGTCGAAGACGAAACTGAGTTGGCCCACGCTCGTTTGAGACGAGAAACGGAGCGAAATTTTGTCGAAGGCTTGCGAGCATCTATCGAAGCCGCGCGACCTGCTTATGCGGCGACGGTCGCCAGCCCGCAGGGCTCTACCGGCCCGCTCTTCGTAGAGTTCAGAAGAGGCGCAGTCTTGACTTTACAATCACACGGCGCTTTCAACCGGCAGGCGTTCGAGAGCGCCATCAGTGGTCTTGCCGCAAGCCGTTTGATGATTACGGGGTCTGGCGCAGGCTTGAATTGGTCGGACGGTCCTTGCGGCGCGCAGCAGCAGTGCAGGCTGCTGACGCTGCCCATGCTCGGCTGGACGCTGTGCTACGCGCTCAGAGGGCCCGACCTGGTTCTGGCAAACAGTCCTGAGCTGCTGCAAGCGATGCTCGAAGGCAGCAATGCTTCGCGCTCCGTTGATTCAAATTCCTCTTTACCGTTTCACGATCTGACGGTGATTCGCTTCGACCGCAGAGAGCAGGCTTTTGATTCGCTCATGCGGAAACTTGACGCTCCGCGCGTCAAAGCTTACTGGGAAGAGCGACGAAAGAAGGAGCAAGGTAATGGGGAAGGGCCGTCGCAGGAGTTCTTCTCCGGCAACATCGCCAGCCTGTTGGATGTCGCTTCCCCTGTTCGCGAGGTGAGAATCAAGAGAAATCTGCTGCCCTCCCGTTTACGCGAGGAGGTCGAGATCATCCTCAAATAAATCTGGCGGGAGAATAATTAAATGTGCCGGACGATTAATTAGGTCTTGAAATGTGAGTTGGCTTTATGATACAAAGCACTTGACGATTTGAAGGTAGCGGTCTCTTTGGCTTTTTGCCCGGGGCTGATGTGGCCGGAATGGAGCGTTATTGAGCTGATGAATGTGAAGATGATTCTACCCGCGCTGACCGAAGCCAAGAGCCCTTTCTTCAGGCCCGTCAAGTACTCGCTCTTCCCGCCCCTGGGTTTAGCCACGCTCGCCGGATACCTGGATGATGATACGGAAGTAACGCTTCAGGACGAGCACGTCGAGACGCTCAAGACGGACGATCTGCCTGAGCTGGTGGTCATTCAGGTTTACATCACGAGCGCGCGCCGCGCTTATCAGCTCGCAGATCATTACCGTCGCCGTGGCTCTTATGTTGTGCTCGGCGGCTTGCACGTCACGTCACTTCCAGAAGAGGCAGCGGCGCACGCCGACACGATCTTTCTAGGGCCCGGTGAAGACACCTGGCCTGCGTTCCTTGATGATTACCGGGCGGGACGACCTGCAAAAATTTATCGTTCAAAGGTGCGCACGCTCGACCAGCTTCCGAAGATACGTCGCGATCTTATCAAGCGTCGCCTCTACCTTGTGCCGAACTCAATCGTGGTCTCACGCGGCTGCCCGCACTCTTGCGACTTCTGTTACAAGGAGGCGTTCTTCGAGGGCGGGCGCGGGTTCTACACACAAAAGGTCGATCAGGCTCTGGCAGAGATAGAGCGTTTGCCGGGCAGACATCTTTACTTCCTTGATGACCACCTGTTCGGTGACACGCGATTCGCGGAGGCGCTCTTCGACGGCATGCGTGGAATGAACAGGCTCTGGCAGGCAGCCGGGACTGTGCAGTCCGTGTTGCGCCCACGACTTTTGGAAAAAGCCGTCGCGTGCGGTTTGCGAAGTCTCTTCGTCGGGTTCGAGACGCTGAGCGCAGAGAACCTGCGCGAGCAGCGTAAGCCGCAGAACCTTGGCCGGGATTACGGCGCGGCGATTCGTCGCCTGCACGATCAGGGCGTGATGGTCAACGGCAGCTTCGTCTTCGGCATGGACGGAGATGACGAGACGGTGTTCGACCGCACGGTCGAGTGGGCCGTCAATCAGGGTATAGAGACGGCGACGTTTCATATCCTGACGCCCTATCCCGGCACAGCGCTCTACGAAAGAATGCAGAAAGCTGGACGTATGCTGCACGCAGACTGGGATTTGTATGACACGCGCCATACGGTCTATCGCCCGGCGCAGATGACGCCGCAAAGACTTGAGAAAGGTTACCGGCGCGCTTATAGAGATTTTTATCGTTGGGGCTCGATCCTGCGGGGCGCGTCAACGAAACCGGATTTCGTAGCTACGCTGCGCCACATCGGTTACGCCGGAGGGTGGAAGAAATTCGAGCCCCTCTGGGATTGGGTGATTCGCGCCAAGCGAATTCCAAATATGCTGCCGGTATTGGAAGGCGTGCTCACAGGGTTCGGCAAACATCCCTCATCGAATACAAAACCTGCGGAATTAACGGTCGGGTCTACACATAATGCCCGGGCAAGCGCGCCTGAAACTGAACCGCTCGAAATCTTTTAGAAAGAACTTAGAGAATAACGCAACCGGGATGAGCATGACACGTTACATGTGATGCAAGGAGAAAATTTATGATAGAGCAAGCGCAGGAGAATGACAGCAAGCATCGGCGCGGTTTCGCCTTCAATGCTCTGACGCTGTTGGGTGGAGTGGTGATGCCAGCCATCTCCATCATCGTCGAGACGACGACACACATGTGCGCCGAAACATTTTTTGATCCGATTCCGACGACCTGGCACGTCGTCATGGTCGTCTTCGTGCCGCTCGCTCATTTACAAGTGTGGCTGGCCGTTCGTAAAGGCACTACGCAGCGCGGCACGTTGCTTGGGCTGGCAAACGCAGTGGCCGTCGGTATCTCTCTCTTTTACACGATTGTCTACATTCCGCTTCTTCCGCTCGCTTTCATCGCTCTTCTTTACGCCGGGATGGGGCTGCTGCCGATGGCCCCTGCCTTTGCGCTTATCTCCGGGCTGTTCTTGCGCAGACAACTACGGCGCATCGCTTCCCCTGTCTTCGCGGTAAAGATGTCGGGCCTCGCGGCGGGACTTGCTTTCGCGTTGACACTCGTCGCTCTGGTCGAACTGCCGATAACCTTGACGCGCGTCGGCTTAAAGATGGCTGCTTCCGCTTCGCCTGAGCAGAGGATGCGCGGGCTTCAGTGGCTGCGCGCGGTCGGCAACAGAGATTACCTGCTGCGCGCCTGTTACGAGCGAACTGGAGAGGCGACAGACCTGATCGGCTACCTGTTTTCGCTCGAAGATCCCGTCACGACCGAAGAGGCGCGCCAGATTTATTACCGCTTAACCGGCGAGACTTTTAATACAAGAATTCCACCGCAGAGATTAAAAGGGCACTGGCGGCCACAGGATACTTTTGATTTCGACCCGGATCAGGGCGGGCGCGTGATCGCTGGCAAAGTCAAAGGGCTCACACTCGCAGGCTCGCGCCTTGACGGTTCTGTGGATGCTGACGCTGGGCTCTCTTACGTCGAGTGGACGCTCACTTTCAAAAACAACTCTGCAATGCAACAGGAGGCGCGCGCCCATGTACAACTGCCGCCGGGAGGCGTCGTTTCAAGATTGACGCTCTGGGCCAATGGCGAGGAACGCGAGGCCGCCTTCGCCGGTAGAGCGCAGGTAGAGGGAGCTTACCAACAGGTCGTGCGACAGCGACGTGATCCCGTGCTCGTCACGACAGCGGGACGCGACCGTGTGCTGGTGCAATGCTTTCCAGTACCGCCAAAAGGCGGAGAGATGAAGATACGCTTAGGCATCGCCGCGCCGCTCATGCTGGAAGATAGATCAAGAGGCATGTTGCGATTGCCGTACCTGCTGGAACGAAACTTCCGTTTAGCGGAAGCTGTCACACATGCCGTGTGGATAGAGTCTAAGAAGCCGCTTGATGCAGCAGGGAATAACAGGCTGCAACCGGAGCAGCCAGGGACGAACATCTACGCGCTGCGCGGGACATTCCTTGACGAGGATTTATCCGGGCCAAGCGGTTTAGTGCTCCTCGCCAGAGCAAGCGAGATCAACGAAGCCTGGACTCGTGACTCTTTCAAGAAGGACGGCGAACTGACTCGACAGTTTATAAAGGAAAGGAACACACCTTCACTCGCGCGCATCATCCTGGTCGTTGATACTTCGCTGCGTATGAGACCTCACGCCCAGGCGATCGTCGCCGCCCTCAAGACTCTTCCGTCGAACGTGGAAACGAAACTACTCCTTGCCGACGGTAACGGCGCTTACGCGGAAGGCGCTAGCCAGCATGCAGTATCGGGCAGCCCTCAAGAGATCGGCGGGCAACTGGAAAGAGCGAGCTTTGAAGGCGGCGCGGATAATGTTCCCGCTTTGATCAAAGCCTGGGAGCTTGCATCGGAACGTCCGGACAGCAGCGTCGTCGTGTGGATTCACGGCGCGCAGCCGATCCTGCTTCAACCGCTCGAAGAATTGCGCCAACGCTTTGAGCGCCGCCCCGATGGCTCTACGCTTTACGCTCTTCAGACGGAGAACGGCTCTGATCGAATAGAGGAGAAGCTGGACGGCATCGCTTCAATCGAATCCGTTCCGCGCATGAATGGGCTGCAAGCTGATCTGGAAAGATTGTTCGGTCAATTGTCCGGACAAAGAGGACGCATGGAGTTCGTGAGGATAAGCGAGAAGTCCCAGCCTCCCGCCAATTCACCGAATGTCAAAGAGACTTCGGCGCACCTGTCCAGACTCTGGGCCAATGACGAGGTCGGTCAATTGATCGCCGCCAGGGAAAAGGACGGCGTTGATAAAGCCATGAAGGTGGCCACAGAGTACCAGCTTGTCACGCCCGTCAGCGGGGCTGTGGTTTTAGAGACTCAGGAGCAATATCGTCAAGCGGGGCTTCAGCCAGTCGACGCCGGAACAGTCCCGACCATCCCAGAGCCGGAGATGGTCATGCTCATGGCTGTCGTGATGGTGATATTTTTGTGGATGCTCTACAGGCAAAAGATGCTGCCGCGTAGAGGAGCGCGAAGATGAGCAGACATAGGCGCGCTTTTATTCTTGCGCTACAACTGCTGGCCTTCTGGCCGGTCTGGCAGTGGTACGGCGCGCGCGTCCTGGACTCTGCCGACGGCAGATGGGGAGCGCTGGCCGCTTTAAGCGCCGTCGCATTCCTTTTATGGAAGAAGGCTTCGGCGCTCGAAACAAAAAGGGAGCTTCTGCTGCCCGTCATCTTTCTGCTTCTCTACGCCGTCTCCTATCCGTTCTTTCCGCCCTTGCTTCGTGCGGCAATCGCCTTTACGTGTCTGGGCTGCACGCTCAGCTCAATGCGCATGGGCAGACTGTTTCATCCGGGACTGCTGGGGCTTTTATATCTGTCTCTGCCTGTGACTGCGTCGCTGCAATTCTTCGGCGGATACCCGCTTAGGGTGTTGGTGGCCGGTGTGGCTGCGCTGGTGCTGCGTCTGGGCGGCTTCCTCGTCGTTCAGGAGGGGACTTGTCTTAACTGGGGCGGGCAACTGGTCTGGGTTGATGCTCCGTGCAGCGGCGTGCGCATGCTCTGGGTCGGCTTGTACCTGGTGTGTGCTCTCGCATCGCTGTACGAGTTGCGACCTCTTAAACTTCTATACGCTCTGACGACTGCATTCGTGATCGTCATCGGCGGAAATATCTTTCGCGCAGTGGCGCTCTTTTATCTAGAAGCCGGGATCGTAGAGATGCCTGCCTGGGCACACGACTATATTGGCGTAGTTGTTTTTCTGTTGATCGCCGTCAGCATCACCTTCACCATTCAGTTTATTGGAAGAGAGAAAATATGCGCTCCACAGCTTTCTATATAGTCGCGTGCCTGTTGGCCGCGCTTGTGCCATTGCTTCCTGTAAAGTCCAAGCAGGCTGGCGGCGAGACCACGCTCGCGGCGTTTCCCGGATGGCCTACACACTTCGAGGGCAGAGCGCTCACCCTTCTTCCTCTATCAGAGCGCGAACAGCGTTTCACACGCGACTTTCCCGGCCTCATCGCTCGTTTCACGGACGGAGAGCGAGAGATAATTATTCGCTGGGTGACGGAGGCGACGCGCAAACTCCATCCTGCGTCCGACTGCTTTGAGGGTGTCGGTTACAGCGTACACCCTTCGCCGCTTCAAATAGACAAGGACGGCAGGCGCTGGGGAAGCTTTAAGGCTGTCAGACAAACGGAGAAGCTTCGCGTTCGTGAGCGAATTTATACGGATGCCGGTCAAAGTTGGACGGATATATCTGCATGGTACTGGGCCGCTGCTGCTGAAGATGCGCCGGGGCCCTGGTGGGCCGTCACGGTCGCCGAAAACATCACGGAAGCTACGCCCTGAATCGTTGAGACTACGCAAGTTTTATGAGGAAGGCAAAAGAGTTGTTATGCCGCGCACACTTTGCCCAGAGAATCCGCCCACTTGCTGACGACGACCTTGCCGTACATCTCCTGCTCTTTTTGCCTGCGTATCGCACATGCCCTGCGGAATGCGCCCAGCTCGCCGTACTTTCTGATAGAGACGCACGTTTGGCCCTTCTTTTCTCGTCCGGCGTGCCAGGACACTTGATAAACCTCGTTGAGGTAGATCGTGCCGTCTTTGCCTTTGTATTTCTTGACCGCGCGGCGCACCCCCACCACGCCGCTCTTGTTACGCGGGTTATTGCCGACGACGACCCAATCCGTGCGCGGCTTGCCCAGCGCTTCTTCCAATTGATTGCGGCATTCGATGGCCTTTACCAGCGCCGCTTCCTTGCCGCCATGAATACTATCGCTGATGAATTTGGACTTGGTGACGTTCCCCAATCTCACCCGGACATACCAACCGACAGTCTTTCTCTCAGGGCAATCAATGCGGCTGATGCCCTTATGACCACTCTTCGCCATAATTCTCTCTAACCCTCTCCGTGGGAATCAAATTTTTTTGGTGAGTAAAGAGAAGTTATCGCCTCGCGGCGGAGATGTCAAAGAGTTGGGAAGCACTTCGTCGGCTTTGCGTCCGGAAGTTAAACCGCGCAGGGTGTGACTCGTATCACACATAAACATATTCAATGCTCGAAGAGGGTTCTGGAATGGGCTGACCATCTTCGCGCAAACCTTCCAGATGGAATTCAATCGCTTCTTCGATAAGTTTTAATACTTCCTCTCTCGTCTGCCCTACGGCAACACAGCCGGGCAGATCGGGCACATACGCTCCAAAACTATTTTTCCCTTCTTCGATAATCACGGCGTAACGCATATTCTTCATACCTCGCGCTTATTTTAAGCCCGCCTGCTTCAAGATGCTGTTGAGTGTTCCCGGAGGCATATCGATGCTCGGTTTGCCTGAAACTGTAACTGTTCCGGGCTTCGTAGGATGCTTCAACTGACGATGACTACCCTTCGTTCTCGCTAAATACTATCCATCCTCTTCGAGCAATTTTAGAACCTCCTTGACCTTCATGCGAGAATAATATGACGCATTCTACCTCAGAGGAAGCCGCTTTTTGATTTTCGTTCGGGTATCAGTTATTATTTTGAAAATGCCCCGGATAAGTTGTTCGCGTACATCTCCTCAATGTTACAAGCACAGTTGGGATGCTCTTTGCGCATCCTCTGTCTACTTTAATGGAGCTTTGTGTATGAGCATCAATAAAATCAAGAGATCATTTATGGCGGCCCTTTTCCTGACGCTTGCGTTGGCGGGAACATCGCTGGTCTTCGGGCAGGGGATAAACGACCAGACAGCGAACATCCGGTCAGTTCCCAGCGGGGCGAAGATGAAGTTCAAAGGTGTCGTCATACGGCGCGACGCGGACACCTTCACGGTACGCGACAGGAGTCGTGTGGATTACCAGATTCTGCTGACTGATCGCACGAGCATAAAGACCTACGGAGGCTTTTTTCGCGGCGGCAAGAGATACGCCGTGACGGATATTTTGCGAGGCTTGATCGTAGAGGTCGAGGGGCGCGGTGATAATCAGGGCCAGCTCGTCGCGGAAAAGATCAGGTTCAACGAGTCGGACATGAGGGCTGCGATCACGACAGATGCGCGCGTCAATCCGGTCGAAGAGAATCAGGAGCGAATCTCCGGACAGATGGACGAACTGACGGCGATTGCCGCAGAGGCCAGAACCGAAGCCACTCAGGCCAACGAGCGCATCTCGTCCCTTGACGATTACGATGTGCAGGATGCTGTCATCGTTAATTTCAGAGTCAACAGCGCCGTGCTGTCGGCGGAGGCGCGGCAACAGCTTGACCAGCTCGCCTCCAAGGTCGTCAACGCCAGGGCATACGTGATAGAGGTGACGGGGCACACGGACTCTACGGGCAGCATGGCGAAGAATTTCCAGTTGAGCCAGCAGCGCGCTGAATCAGTGGTGCAGTATCTGGCGGTGAATCATAAAATTCCTCTCAGGCGTTTTATCACGCCGATGGGTTACGGTAAAACGGAAGCCGTCGCAGACAACACGACCGTCGAGGGACGCGCGCAAAATCGCCGCGTAGAGGTCAAGATACTTATTAATCGCGGCATGAGCCGTCCCGGCGCGATGCCTGCGAACAATCCTTAAGAGATGCGTTTGGAGCGGCGTTGCTAGGCTTGCAGCGCCGCTCATCTCCCGCCAGAGAATTTTTCTTGACCGCCTGCGCGTCGCTGCGTATGATGCGCTCTGGTCGCGTCAACTCGAATCCCGCACACAGTTTCGCACCAACCCGACATTCTAAGGTTCTGTCTTAAGCCCACATTCAAGCTGGTTGACGGTTTATCGTAAGTTCTCCTCGCTAAACAATCGACATGGTCTTATTGACTTCGCACGATGTGCGAAAAGGAGGATCGTTTATGGCTTGGGAAAATGCGCCTGTCTTAAACAAGCTCACTGCCTCGCCACTAATCGGCAAAAACGGCGCACAAATCTGGGGTGTTGACCACAAAGGCAGGCTCTATACCAACTATCAGATGACGCCGGGAGGCAGATGGGATGGTTGGATGACGAATAGCTGGCATGAGGGGGGCTATCCGGAGGCAGTCTACGAGTTGTGCGCCGCGCAGACCCACGAGGGGGAAACGCAGTTATGGGTACTGGACATGAAGCGGCAGCTCTGGTCAATCTGGCAAGACAAGCCGGGCAACTGGTCTAGATGGAGCGGGCCGAACTGGTTCGGCCTCCCAAACCATATCAGGCTTAAGAAGATAGCTGCGGTATGGCAGGGCCCCTGGAAGGGCACGCGGGTCTGGGGCATCACGGAGGAGGGCAAGCTCATTACCTTCAATCAGGCTATGCCTTCCGGCAATTGGTTGCAGGGGTCGTTGGCGGACTGGCCCCTTACGCCACATGACCTCAACGCGAAGCCCCCTGTACTCCCCGCCGAGTGGATCGAAGTCACCGCTTGTACGCAGGGCGACGGGAAAGGCGCGCTGTGGGCGCTCGACACAAAGATGCAGCTCTGGGGCATGGGTCAGAAGGAGGCGGGCGGTGATTGGGGGCCTTGGAGCGGGCCGAACTGGCTGGGTGCCAAGAAGATGCGCAACATCGCGGCGGTCGAGACGACAGTCGAACGCCGTGGGGAGAAAATCCACGGCGCGTGCATCTTTGGGATCACCGACGATTACAAGATAGTGTTCAACGAACAGTCCGTGCCCGGCGGGAACTGGTTTGGCTGGTCTGAGGCCACCTTCAAAGACGAAGTGAGAGGTTACGAGATAACCGCCGCCAGACAGAACAACCAGAGCGCACGCGTCTGGGTCATCAGCAATGACGGGGTCTTAGTGAGCCAACAAGTGGATATTAATTCTTCCCCACCCGGTTGGGAGCGCTATTGGACGCCTGACATTGAAGCGTCCAAAAAATAACTGATGGTCGTCTACCTCATCTGATGCCGCCTGGTTCCGTGTCACTCTTCATCAAGTTATACAGAATCAGGCGGCAATTTCCGCATCTTTCATCCAACGCTCAAGGTAAGCGGTCACATCATCCGACCATGCATCTGTGTGTGATAATCTATCGCCGCGCGCTTCAAATTATTCTCGTACAAGAAACAGCAGCCATTTGAGTCTCCAGGAAAATATAGAGAGCAATCAAGGGCAGGCAAACGCCCGCGCAGCGACACTGAAGCTTGCGCGGCGCTTGGGCGTATTCGATGCGACGATGATCGTGATGGGCGGGATCATAGGCGCTGGCATCTTTATGAACTCCTATGTCGTCGCAAGGCAGGTTCATACGCCCTTCCTGATTCTTGGGGCCTGGCTCACGGGCGGCATCATTGCGCTCGCGGGCGCATACATCTACGCGGAGCTTGTCAACAGATGCCCGGATGTCGGAGGCCAGTACGCATACCTGCGCGAGGCTTATCATCCTTCGGTCGCTTTCGTCTACGGCTGGGCTTTGCTCCTGGTAACGCAGACAGGCGGGATGGCTGCGGTCGCCATCACCTTCTCACGTTACTTTCTTGAAGTCACGCACGCACCTTTACCTGATTGGGCCATCGCGGTGCTGGCGCTCCTGTGGCTCACAATCGTCAACTGTCTTGGAGTGCGAGCCGGGAGCAGTGTGCAAAATGGCTTAATGGTGCTAAAGATTCTGGCCCTTGCGGCGCTGATCGTGTGCGGTCTCTTTTTCGTCGCCTCGCCGCCAGCGATAAACGCGGAGGTGCTTGACCGCCCTGTCTCATTCGGTCTCTTAACCGCGATGGGAGCGGCGATGACGCCCGTGATGTTTGCTTATGGTGGATGGCAAACGTCCAGCTTTGTCTCCGGAGAGATGCGCGATCCTCGTCGCGATCTGGCACGCGGACTCCTCATCGGCGTCTGCGGTGTCATTCTGCTTTATCTCTCCGTCAATTTCGTGTACCTCTACGCGATGGGGGCTGACGGGTTGAGTGCGACACAGACGCCTGCATCTTCAGTGATGCGTCTGGCTTTGGGCGAGCGCGGGGCAACATTGATTGCGGTCGGCATCAGCGTTTCGACGCTGGGGTTTTTAAGTCAGGGCATGCTCACCGCGCCGCGAGTCTATTTCGCGATGGCCGAAGACGGTCTGTTCTTTAAGAGCGTCGCGAGGCTTAGCCCGCGCACACGCGTGCCCGTCGTGGCGATTGCTTTGCAAGGCTTGCTGGCAATCGTCATCGCGCTCTCCGGCAGGTACGAGCAGATACTGAACTACGTGGTCTCCGTCGATTTTATCTGGTTCGGTCTGACGGCTGCCTCGCTCTTTATCTTCCGTCGGCGTGCGCGCGCTTTAGAAAGTGCGGATGACATCAGCCGCACGTCGAGCATAAAAGCATCCGTGGCTGAAACGAGCGGTGAAGCCGCAGTAAATTCAAAACACGATTACTTTCGTGTTCCGGGTCATCCCGTCACGACTGCACTGTTCGTCCTGGCGTGCGCGCTGATCGTAATCAGCACCGTCTATAAATATCCTTTGAACAGCAGCATCGGCCTGATGATCGTCGCGGCTGGCATTCCAGTCTTCTTCTTCTGGCGCTGGTGGAGGCAAAGATGAGAGACGAGCGTGCGCAGCAGCGCGTGATCAGTTCTCCCTATCAGCATTGGGCCAAGACTCGCTCGCAGGCGCGCTTTAATCTGGCGTCGAGCGGCGTCAGGAATTATCCGCTCTCAGAGCTTCCCGTTAAGCTCGAAGACCTTGAGTTGAGCGGGCCGAGCCTCTACGGCTATGAGCCTTTACAGGAGGCGCTCGCGGCGAAGTGTGATGTCGCGCCGGAATGTGTGGTGGCCGCGACGGGCACTTCGATGGCGAATCATCTGGTGATGGCCGCAATCATTGAGCCCGGCGACGAAGTGCTGATAGAGCATCCGACGTATGAGCTGCTTGTCACTGTGGCGCAATATCTGGGCGCAAACGTCAGTAGATTTATGCGAAACGCGGGGGAAGGTTTTCAGCTTGATCTCGAAGCATTAGAGCGCAGCGTGAGCGCGCGCACGCGCCTGATCGTGCTGACCAATCTCAATAATCCGACGGGCGCGCTCACCGATGAAGAAACTCTCAAACGCCTGGGAGAAATAGCGCGCGGCGTGGGCGCGCACATTCTCATCGACGAGGTGTATCTGGAAGCGCTCTTCGAGCGTGCGCCGCGCTCTGCCTTTCATCTAGGCGAGGAATTTGTTACGACTAATAGTTTGACGAAGGTTTACGGCCTGAGCGGATTGCGTTGCGGCTGGATTCTGGCAACGCCTGAGCTTGCGGAGAGGATGTGGCGGCTTAACGATCTGTTCGGCGTCATCCCTGCTCATCCGGCCGAGCGGCTGAGCCTCGTCGCGCTTGCACATCTGGATGAGATAGCCGAGCGCGCGCGCAAACTCCTGATGACCAATAGCCGGTTGCTCAACTCCTTTTTCGCCACGCGCGATGAGCTGGAATGGATGGCGCACAGCTTCGGCACGACTTCGTTTCCACGCTTACGGCAGGGAAGCGTCGAAGACTTATGCTCGCTGCTCGGTGAAAAGTACGAAACGTCAGTCGTGCCCGGAAGATTCTTCGAGATGGAGCAGCATTTCAGAATCGGCATCGGCGGCGACACGGAGACTTTAAAAGAGGGTCTGGATAGATTGGGCCGCGCGCTCGATGAGATCGGTCGGTAGTTGTTTTGATTGAATGAGCGGGTGCGTGAGGCGGACTTAAGTGCGCGGCGCTGGTTTACAGAGACACGCCTTCTGAGATAAGAAATATACGCAGTCTGAATCTGGCAGTTATAAGTTAAGGGGAAGATGATGATTAAAAAGTTCTCGATAGCTTTGGCGTTGGCGCTGACACTTTTACTGAACGTGGCGGATTTGGCGGCGCAATCGCGTATACGCTTTAAGCGCGGCTCAAGCTCGGCCACCGTGAGCGGAAGAATCGGAGTCAATCGCGGCGTGGCGGGCGCAAATTACCGCAGCTACGTTATCCGCGCCAATGCCGGACAAACCATTTCCGCGACCGTTTCATCCCGCAACGGCAAAGTCGCTTTTGCCGAGAATGACCGGACGGCCTACACGATTGATACGGATAGCACTCGTGATTACGAGATACACCTCTACAACGGCGGCGCAAGCAGCACGAATTATACGCTGACCGTTTCCATTCGCTAAGAAGCTGATTGAAAAGTCTTACATATCCCCGCAGGGGATACACGCAATAGCCGGGGGCATCGCCCCCGGAACACCATCACCAAAGATTCCCGACCCTGAAGGGGTCGCACTAATGTAAGGCGTGGTACGACCCTGTCAGGGTCGCGCACTGCTTGATTGACTGAACCGGGGGCAGCGCCCCCGGCTATTAAATGGGTCGCTTTCAGCGACCTCAGAGATTTTTCACACAGCTTCTAAGGTTCTGATAGGCGTACTTAATCTTCGTTTGCGCCTTTAAGTAGCTCGTATAATTTCTTTCTGGCCTTGTGTAGCTGCGACTTGCTGTTGCCGATGGAGTTGCCGCAGATTTTTGCGACCTCCGCGTGTTCGTATCCTTCTATGTCGTGCAGAATAAAGACTGCGCGGTAGCCTGGACCGAGTTGTGCGATGGCCCTCTCCAATGCGATGCGATCCAGCGACGGCGTCTGGCCAGGAGTCGTCGTGTAATGCAGAGCGGGCTCCGGCGATGTGCCGTCTTCTGTCGTGCGTTCACGTCGCACGGAATTTTTTCTAAAGTGCATCAGCACATTATTGATGGTCACGCGATGAAGCCATGTCCGCATCGTGGACTCTCCGCGAAAGCCGCCGATTCTGTGATAGACGTGAATAAAGATTTCCTGCGTGAGGCCTCCGCCACGTTAAAGGTCATGCGCAGGCACAGATTGTAAACGACACGATGATAATACTGCCTCTCTTTCCCGCATTCATCACATGAAGCACGAACCCGGACGAATACGAGTCAAAACGTACTGGACAAAAAGAACTCGCTATGCAGCCAGAGCAGTATCAGGGCTCGTCATAGCGGAGAGTTCCTTATGCATGGCCGCGACCAGCACATCGACCGCCGCACGACATTGCACGGCGACGCGCAGGTACTGTTCTGTCGAGCCGATCTTGTTGCTGCACTCGCGCACCATCACGCCGTAACCTTTGAGCAGCCGGTCACGCAGGTTGCGCCCACGCACGCCGTCCGGTAGCTCTACGAAAAGAAAGTTGGCCCTTGAGGGATAGACCGTCAGGCCCTGTACTTTCGAAAGCTGCTCCGTCATGTAGACTCTGTCCTCCGCGACCCTGGCGAAGCTCGCGCGATACTCCGTCTTAAAGCGCGTCACAGTTTTGAGCACATAGGCCGCCAGCCCGTTGATGTTCCAGAAGGGAAGCCGCGAGCGCAGCGCTTCTGCACGGCTAGCTTCTGCCGCCGCGTATCCAAGCCGCACGCCGTGCCAGCCAAGCGACTTGCCCATGCTCTTGACCACCACCAGATTTGGCGTCGAGGCGGCATAGTGGGCTGCGGTTTCCAGATCGGAGAAGTCTATAAAAGACTCGTCGACGATCACGGCGTCCAGGTCTGAAAGCGCACGCGTCATCGCTTTGATCTCATCGAGTGTGAGCCACGCGCCCGTAGGATTATTCGGGTTAGAGATGACGAGTGTACGTGCGCGCGTTTCGCGGACTCGTCTGACGATCTCGTCCACTTCAAGCCTGAACGCGTTCTCACGCCTGCGCATGATCGTATGGAGCGGCACATGCAGCTCAAGCGGCAGGTCTGTCCAGCGACTAAAAGTCGGCACGGAGGTGACGACCGGGCCTTCCGCCTGTTGGCAGAGCAGCGTGATGATCTCCGTCGAGCCGTTGCACGGCACGATGGTCTCCGGCGCGAGCCCTGTCATCTCGCCTATGTGACGCTGATGCACCTCCGCGTAGTCCGGATAGTATCTGAGTATCTCGCCCAGATGCTCGCGAATCATCTCCAGCAGCTCCGGGGGTGGGAAGTGCAGATTGACTGGAATGCAGAAGTCCAGCAACTCGCCCTCATAAGCGTCGCTGTCCCTGACCGCAAAGTAGGAAGGGTTGTGCGAGCGCACGTTGAATAGATTCGAGACTTCGTCGTTGCTCAAGGTGGCCTCCTTTGATGACCTGTTGATCGCCTGCGCGCAAACTCTCTTCGGCGCGCATGGGGTCGGTTCTCACATCAAAGCTATGGCAACCGTCGTTCCGCGCCGCGCAAGGAAGAGAATCAAGCGGGCCGATAAGTAATAAGCTCATGAGGCGTCACTGTTTAGAGCAAAGACCGGCGCAGGCGTTGTTATCCGTGGATGTGACAAAACTAATCATCGCTGAGGTGAGAGGCAGTGAGCCGCGTGACAATAATGAGCAATGGAGTGGGCTTAATGATTTTTAAATTGAAGGGAAGGTGGGAAGCAGTTCAGGGCAGATCACCGCAGTTCACCGCAGAGAGGGAAGACGCGGAGAATTCGCAGAGAATTAAATTACAGCCTCTGCGCGCATAAGGAAGTTAGTCTTGAACGCCTCAGTCTCTTTGAAGCGGCAGGTGAATGGTAAAGGTAGAGCCTTTGTCGGGCTCGCTTTCTAACGTGACGTGTCCGCCGTGTCTTTCGACTATCTCTTTAACCAGCGGGAGGCCAAGGCCCGTGCCGACCGTCTCCGATCCGGCATCACGCTCAAGGCGATAAAACTTGTCGAAGACACGTTCTTGAAACTCGCGCGGAATCCCATAGCCATGATCGCGTACGTAGAGCAGCACGCGCTCTTCATCCTTCAGCGCGCCGATCTCAACGTCAGAATCATTAGGGCTGTACTTGACGGCGTTGCTGAGAAGATTATTGATCGCCTGTGTCAGAAGCGGCCCGTCGGCGAAGACGATCACTGAGGGCTCTTCTAGCTTCAGCTCTATTTGAATATCTTTTTCCGCTGCCGGGCTGCTGAGCGCGCGCACGCACTCCCTGATCAGTTTGTTCACATTGAGGGGCTGGCGCGACAGAAGCTGCGCGGCCGCTTCAATTCTGGTCACGTCCAGATAGCGATTGATCAGCTCATTCATCCTGATGGCTTCCGCATAAATCGTCTCTAGAATCTCCGGCGAGGCGTCCGCAGGCACAGGATATTTAAGCAACAACTCGCTCAGTCCACGAATCGAGGTCAAAGGCGTGCGCAGCTCATGCGAAACGAGCTGCAAAGTTTCCGCCCTGATGCGCTCAAGCTCGCGGCGCTTCGTCACGTCCGTGATGATGACGATCAGCCCTATGATCCCCGGACTCTTCCTGACAGGAGTTTGAGAGCCGTTGTCTTCGGAAGAGAGTGTCATGTCCGAATTATCGCTCGCCGTGACGGTTGAAAACTGTAGAGTGTAAAAGCGCCCCTCAAGACCCCTGATTTCAATATCCATCAGCACGTTTTGACCGCGCATGACGTTGCGCATCGTTTCGCGTAAACCTTCCGCGTCGATAATCCCACGCTCAACGAAAAGCTCTGTGAGACTCTTGCCTGCGATGCCTGTGCGCTCGTGTTGACCGTCCCAGAATCGAAGGGCCGCAGGGTTGGCGAAGACCACCTGCCCCGTGATGTCCGCGACAAGTAGCCCGTCCGTCATGCTGGTAAAAACCTGATTCATAAAACCTATCCGCGCGATCAGGTGCGAAGCGATCTCGTCGACCGCGCGCAGCTTCCAATTGAGGTTGTGCGGGAGGGTGACGGGGAGCGCCGGCTTTTGAAGCTGAGCGTTTTGCTCGGCGGCTCGTAAGCTTGCGGCAAGGCCGACGGCGAATTCTTGGGCCAACTCTATCTCGCTCTCCGAGAATGATTCTCCCGCCACGCGCTCAACCAGGAGCAGCCCGAGCGGCTCTGCTTCATCTACCAACGGCACACGAAGCGAGCGCAATGAGACTTCGCGTGCCGCCGAAGAAGGGTTCGTCTCTGTCAGAGTAAAGCTCTCGCGTGGCGCTCGTCCCGCGAAGCCACGGAGCTTAAGCGCCCGACCGGACGAACTCTTTTTGAAGAGCGCGACGGTGTCCGCTCTTAAGATAGAGCAGAGGAAGGAGAGCGCAGTGCTGGTGGAATCTTCCGGCGCGCGTTGAGACATAAACTTTTTCTGGATGCGCGCCAGCCTATCCAGCTTTCGATCTAGGTCATGGCTTGCCGTAATAGAGTTGTTGAGCAGGAGCAGCGGCACGACCGTCAGAAAACCCGTCAGCATCGACACCACCGGCGGGATGACAAAGTAATGATTGAAAACGTAAAGACTGCCGACGACGATAAGCATAAGAAGCGCGCCCAGAAGTGCGATCACACGCCAGCCGTCAAGCAGCCTGATGATCACAGCGGCACACAGAATAACCAGCAGCGTGACAATAAACCCTGACCAGTCGGGACGCGGATTTAACCAAGCGCCACGCCTGATCGTCTCTATGACGTTAGCGTGTACCTCTACGCCGGGCATCCCTGTTCCGGACTGGCGATCCATCCCGCCATAGGAAATAAAAGGCGTGATGCGTGTGTCACCAAGGGTCTGGGCCACCGCGCCGATCAGCACGATCTTATTATTAAATGTACCGGCGGGAACTTTTCCGTCCAGGACATCCGTGATGCTGTAATAAGGAAATGTTCCGGGTGGGCCCAGATAATTGATGAGCATTTCATTCGAGCGAATGATCGTCACATTGGGAAGAGAACTCTGCTCCGCTTCATCGTGAATGGGAATCTCATAGCGCCCCACGCGTAGCGTTGCGGCTCGTTCTTCAATCTCTTCAGGAGAAATCTGCTCCGCTACTCTTAGCGTCTCAAGTCCGAAGGCCCATAGGCGCTCTCCCTGTGCGTCCGCCTTGCTCAGTTGAACTGTCCGCAGCACCCCGTCAACATCCGGCGCGGCGTGCGCGTGGCCCGTCGCAGCCGCCGCGCCTCTGATTTCCTGTAGAGGCATCAGCCATGCAGAAACTCCGACAGAGTCAGGCTGCGCGATTTCACCTTCGGTGAGCTGTGCGGGTAAGACTACGCGAGCATTTCGCGCGATTGCTTCCGTGAGAAGTTTATCTTCGGAGGGAGCGGAAACTTCAGCGTAAATCACGTCGAGCCCGACGGCTCGCGGTTGCGCCTCAGTGATACGGTCGAGCACGGAGGCCATGACAGAGCGCGGCCAGGGCCAGTTGCCGACTCTTTGCAGGCTCGCGTCGTCCACGGCCACGATGACGATGTCGTCGGGTGGAGGAACACTTCCGCGAAAACGGAAAAGCATGTTGAGCGAGGCGGCGGAGAGCGACGGGACAAACCACGTGACAAGGATGGCAGCCGACAGGCTGACGAGCAGAATCAGGATGGTCGCAGTAACTTGTGATCTGAGGCGGCGCACTTGAGGCTCAATTCTCAAACGACTCTCCAACGGAGTCCTGGGCGTCCTGCTCCTCTATCGTCGCAGAGAGTTCGCCGCCTGTCTCTAAATATCGATAGAGCGTGCGCCGGTTGATGCCCAGCGCTTCGGCTGCGCGCGACTTGTTGCCTTCCATCTCGGCCAGGATAAATTGAATATAGCGACGGCTCAGCTCATCCAGCGTGGGCCTGTCATCAATCAAAGAGAGCTTGCGCTCTGGCTTTAAATTCGACGTGGCGGGCGGGACTTGCTCGACGATATGTTCGGGCAGGTCGCTCGTGCGAACATGGTGGTTAGCGCAGACCGCGACGGCGTGCTCTATGGCATTCTCCAACTCGCGCACGTTGCCGGGCCAAGTGTAACGCGACAACAGCGAGAGCGCTTCGGCGTTGATCTGCATTCCTGCGCCGTACTTTTTCAGGAAATGTCTGACCAGCAGCTTGAGGTCTTCGAGCCCGCGCTCGCGCAGCGGGGGAAGTTTAATGCGCAGTACGCTGAGCCTGTAAAAGAGGTCTGCGCGAAACTCGCCCTGCTCGACAAGCTGTTCAAGGTTCGCGTTGGTCGCCCCGATGATGCGCACGTCGACCTTGCGCGCCTCGTGCTCGCCTATGCGTCGTACTTCCTGCTCCTGTAACACGCGCAACAGACTCGCCTGAAAGGATCGTCCCGTTGTGCCTAATTCATCGAGCAGGATAGTTCCGCCGTTGGTGCTCTCGAACAGACCCGCGCGGTCAGAAGATGCGCCGGTGAAACTGCCCTTCGCATATCCGAACAGCTCAGACTCAAGGAGCGTTTCTGTGAGCGCGCTGCAATTGATGGCGGTAAAGGGTCGCGCCGCGCGCTTGCTATACCTGTGAATGGAGCGCGCGACCAGCTCTTTACCTGTGCCGGACTCGCCCTCTATTAAAACGGTCGTGTCTGTGCGCGCGGCGTAGGCGGTCAGCTTATAGACGCGCACCATCTGCGGGCTGTGACCGATCAAGCCAGAGCCGGAAAGTGCGGCTTCCGGCTCGTCCAGGGGAGCATGTGACTGCGTGGCCGCGCGTTCGACGACCGCCATCACCTGCTCAAGATCAAAGGGCTTCGCGATAAAATCGACCGCGCCCTCGGAAATAGCTTCCATCGCGATTTCCAGAGAGCCCTGCGCTGTCATGGCTATGACTTTCGTCTCAGGACTGCGCAGGCGAAACTCACGTATGACATCCAGGCCGCCAACATCCGGCATAAAGACATCTGTCAGGACTACGTCGAAGCGCTGCTGTTTGCCAAGCTCAATCGCCTCGTGCCCGCTCGCGACCGCCGCCACTTCATAACCGCTGAGCCGTAACGGTACTTCAAGAGCCAGTCGCGCGCCCCTTTCGTCATCCGCGATAAGCACCCTGATCTTTTTGGTCTGATTATCAAGCATGTGAGCCAAACAGAAATTTATGCTCTACAGAGTTGCGGCCTCAAGCATGACAGCACCACGGCCGATAAAGATTGACAGCCGCCATAGGCAACCGCTCTGGTGCAATCAAGATTTGTTTCACCGAATTTGTTTCAACGATACGCTTTTATTCCTTAACTGTTGCTCGACAGGAATTGCTCGTATCTCCTGTTGCCGCCGCGCTGTCTTTTGGAGACGGGCTTGTCAGTCGATGAAACATCGCGGCGCTAATTGTCTGCGGGCGGCTGCCGCACGGGGCTGTTAGAGTTCTGAGGCGACTGATGATCTGCGTCTCTAACAGGGTCTGGCTCGCCGGTCTTATTAGGGAAATGCCAGCCAGTGTCTCTCTCACGTCGGGCTTCATCGTCCTTGTCACGCCGGTCTCGCTCAAACTCATTATTATTACGACCGGGCTCGAAGCGTGATGGAGACTCCGGCGGCTGTGACTGCTGAACGCGAGTCCTTTGTCCCGGCGAGAGGACGACCAACACTTCCGGCCTGGCAACATTGCTGACCGCCACCTCGCCTTCGTGGACAAAGACCTGCGTCTCTTTCTCTGTCACGAGCACGTCGAACAGCGTGCCCCGCACGGCGATGACGGTCGTCGGCGTATTAACACGATAAGGATTGGGACGACCACCCACCTTCTCTATCTTGATTCGCGTTTTACCGCGCAGCACGTTAAAGATCGTGCGCGGAGAATTGGACGTGTCCATAATCTTAAGAACAGTCCGCTCGCCTATGATCGCCTGCGAGCCGTCAACCAGCCCGAGAACGAGTCGCCCGCCTTTCAGAGTTTGAATCACATCCCCTGCGAACAACTCGTCATTCACGCGATACTCGACAGGCGACAGGATTCCCTTGACCTGCGAGCGACGATGAATCTCCACGGGGCCGTCGCTGCTGAGGATTTTCGCAGAGGCGAGGGTTTGCGCCTGCACATGAACGGCTGCAAAGAGCGTGACGGCAGAGATCAACAGGAAGGCTACGCTTACTCTCTTAGATAACATTATTTCACCCGTAAAGCAGAGACTACAGACCCAGTGAACGACGGAGACCGGACGATAATCGTATCAATTATCATACCACTTATGATGCTTTAAACCCGGCCCGGAGTGGGTTTCGTCTCGACGCAAAAATCCAGCAAGTTTGCCGATGTCCGGTAGAGAGCCCATAGACGTGTGACAGAATTAACCAGAAGCCGACGGCGTGCCGTCCCCTAGTGTGACAAATGACCACAGGCCGAGCATCGAACAGCTATATGCCTCTTGAGCCGGTAGCGATGTGACTTCCCTTATGATCATGTCATCTCGGAGCGCCTTAGATTCGTTGACAACTCATATAGATGATGGTATAACTGTCTTACTGATGAGCGACGCACAATTTCACAGAATAGCGAAGGCCCTGGCAGACCCCAGACGCTTCGAGATATTCGAGACGATTGCGGCGGGCGATGAGCTGTGTTGCGGCTCGATCTCCGATTGTTTCCCGGTGTCGCAGGCCACCGTCTCGCATCACCTTAAAGAATTGGCCGATGCCGGACTCATAGAAGCGCGCACTGAAGGGAAGTTCAAGTACTTTACGGCGCGGCGCGAAGTGCTCGCCAGTTACGTTGAGGAGCTGACGCGGCGCATCAACGTCAGGACGCACGGGGCGAAGGCGCGTGACCGTTCCAGAGCCGTCGCACAGTTGAGCAGGTAGGGCAAGGCCCTCGGGTTTAATGCAACCGGCATGAGAGATACCATCACTCCAAACATCAGGGCGATTCTCTTTAGCCTTCATTTAGATATTTGTACAAATATCAAACAACATCAACGATCACACAGAGGAGGAATAACGTTATGGGAGAGCATGTGAATGAAGTGAGCGATGCGAGCTTTGAGCAGGAAGTGGTCGGCGCGAGCGAGCCGGTGCTGGTGGATTTCTGGGCCCCCTGGTGCGGGCCTTGCCGCATGATCGCGCCGTCGGTCGAGGCCGTGGCCAAGGAATACGCCGGGCGCGCGCGCGTCGTCAAAGTCAATGTGGACGAGAACCCTTCCATCTCGCAGCGTTACGGCATCAAGGGCATCCCGACCCTGATCCTGTTTCGCAGCGGTAAAGAAGAAGAGCGCGTGGTGGGCGCGACCTCAAAGGAAGCGCTCTCGCGCCTCATAGGCAAACACGTCGGCGCGGCGAGCGCCTAAAGAGTTGGTAAAAGATGATGTCTGAAAAGACTTCGATCAAAATCATCAAGCGGTCTGAGCGCGAGCGCACCACTCAAGCGGTCGTTCCACGCAAGGGAAAAGAAGATGTCGCGAGAGATCGCCCTCGCGATGTCACCTCGACGGTGGCGGGCTGGGTGCGAGATTTTCAACACAGACGCACGGGTCGAACTGGCGTGTGAAAAGTTCAGACTCTCTGGCGCTGTAGGCCATCCCCTCACGGCAAACAAAAGAGCCCTGCGAGCGGACAGTCAAATGCGACATCCGCTCGCTGCTCAATTCATCGATCATAATGAGGTCGGTGTAAGTAAGTAGCTATGAAAGATACAGGCGGCATTTCATTCTCGGTTCTAGACCTTGCTCCCGTGAAGGCTGGCGGCACGATCAGCGAATCTTTCGGCAACACACTTGAGCTGGCAAGGCGTGCCGAAGCCTTGGGCTATAGACGCTACTGGCTGGCAGAGCACCACAACATGACTGGCATCGCGAGCGCGGCGACCGCCGTGCTCATAGGCTATGTCGCGGGCGGCACTCAAAGCATACGCGTCGGCTCGGGCGGCGTGATGCTGCCCAACCATGCGCCGCTCGTCATCGCAGAACAGTTCGGCACACTTGAGTCGCTTTATCCCGGACGCATAGACCTTGGGCTTGGACGCGCGCCCGGCACGGATCAGCGTACGGCTCGCGCGCTGCGCCGCAATCTCAACGTAGGCGAGGAAGACTTCGCGCAAGACGTGGTTGAATTGAAATCTTACTTCGGGCCGCTTCAGCCGGGTCAGCGTGTGCGTGCCGTGCCCGGAACTAATCTGAACGTGCCGATCTGGCTTTTGGGCTCAAGCCTCTACAGCGCACAGCTCGCCGCCGCGCTCGGTCTGCCGTTCGCCTTCGCCTCGCACTTCGCCCCGGACTACATGATGCAGGCGCTCAAAGTTTATAGAAGCCAGTTCCGCCCGTCCGACTCGCTCACAGAGCCGTACGCGATGCTGTGCCTCAACGTGTTCGCGGCGGACACGGATGCTGAAGCGCGCAGACTGTTCACGTCCGTCCAGCAGCAGTTCATCAGTTTACGCAGAGGCGACCCGGGCCCTGTGCCGCCGCCTGTCGACACAATGGAAGGACGCTGGTCTGAAATAGAGAGAGCAGGCGTCGAGCACGCGCTCCATTATTCGGTCGTCGGCTCGCCTGAGACTGTGCGTCGCGGGTTGGCGGACTTTATCGATGCGACTCACGCCGACGAGTTGATGGTGACGGCCCAGATGTTCGATCACGCCGCGCGCCTGCGCTCCTTTGAGATCGTCGCAGAGGTGCGCGACCGCCTCAACACAGAGCGAAGTGGCAGGACGCTTATGACTACCGCTTCCGCCTCGACATAAAAATACTTTGAAGTCAAAAAGGCGCTGTCGCAAGCTCTCCCTGATGCGTTGATCCTCTACGGCGCTGATTGGGGTTATTCTGCTATTCTGCCTTACCAGCGCGCCGAAGATTAAAATGGCAGTGTAAGATTCCCTGGACGCTCCGGTTGGCGACCTGGTTATGAGTAGTAGAAGGAGAAGAGAAGAACCAAGCGAGTCGCCGTCCTGGCGCGCGCGTCTCGCGGCGCTGCGCTATGTGCCTGCCCTTTTGAGGCTGGTCTGGAAGACGCATCGCGGCATGACCATGTGGGTCGT
>DATLMN010000291.1:0-7355 GCA_035537255.1 Pyrinomonadaceae bacterium
CTACTGATTGTTCATGAGGGCGAGATCGTCGGCGAAGTCGATCCAAAGGAAGCGACGACCGAAGAGATCGGATTATTGATGACGGGAGGACATAAGTGATTTTGGATTTTAGATTTTGGATTTTGGATTAGCGCGATTGGAATCTCGAATCTGAGGATTTCAGATTTGAGATTTCGAATGGCAAAGATCAAATTCCAAAACACGTACCGCTTAATCTAAAATCCAAAATCTAAAATCCAAAATATGAAGAGTCTTCTGCGTGAGCTGGTCTTCCCGCTCGTAGCGGTGCTCGCCGCCTTTATCGTCGGCGGCATCTTCGTACTCCTGATCGGCGACAATCCCATCTACACTTACAGGCTGCTGATCGGCAGTGCTCTCTCCTGGCCGGACGGCATCGGTTATACGCTCTTCTATGCGACGCCTCTGATCTTCACAGGGCTGGCCGTGGCAGTCGCTTTCCGTTGCGGGCTGCTCAACATCGGTGCTGAGGGACAGCTTATCGTGGCCTCTTTTGCCACCGCCTGGGTAAGCATCAAGCTGGGCGGCGTCATCGTCGAGCCGTCCATACACCCTTGGGCCAATCTGCCTGCGGTCTTGCTTCTTCCAATCGCGATGCTGGCGGCTATCCTGATGGGCGCAGTGTGGGGCGGCATTCCGGGTTTTCTAAAAGCGAAGTTCGGCTCGCACGAAGTGATCAATACGATCATGCTGAACTTTATCGCCGCCGCGCTGGTCAGCTATCTGACGCAGTACTACTACAAAGTGCCCGGCGATCCGATTCTGCAAACCGCAGAGATCGGCACGGGCGCGCACATCGCGCGGCTGGGCAAATTTATTCCCGGACTTCCCGAACGCATTCCGCTTAACATCGCATTTCTGCTAGCGCTGCTGGCATGTGTGCTGGTCTACATTTTCCTTTGGAGAACCAAATGGGGTTTCGAGATACGCGCGACGGGCGCGAACCCGCAGGCCGCTGAGTACGGCGGCATCTCCGTGCGTAAGCAGATCGTGCTGGCGATGGCCGTGTCGGGCGCGCTGGCCGGAATGGTCGGGATCAACGAAGTGCTGGGCTTTCGCCACCGTTATTACGAAGGCTTTTCGCCCGGCTACGGTTTCACAGGGATAGCGGTCGCGCTGCTCGGGCGCAATCATCCGGTCGGCGTGCTGCTCTCTGCCATCCTCTTCGGAGTTTTGATTCGCGGCGGCATCTTCGTCGACGCCTTTACAGATCATGTGACGAAAGATTTGGTGCAGGTGCTGCAAGCCGTCGTCATTATCTTTGTCGCCGCCGAAGCCGCATTTCGCGGCCCCTTCGGCAGGTTCGGTCTGCTGAAGAGATCGAAAGTTTAGGAGCAAACAGTTTTCAGTTTTTAGTTTTCAGTTTACAGAAAAGACAACCGGCTTTTACTGAAAATTGATTACTGACAACTAAAAACTGAAAACTGAAAACTGTTTATGAGAGACATTTTCACACTGGCTCTTGTTTTCTCGACGGTGAGGCTGGCGACGCCGTTGTTGCTGGCGGCGCTGGGCGGCCTTTTCTCCGAACGTTCGGGCGTCATCAACATCGCGCTCGAAGGCTTGATGCTGGCGGGCGCGTTTACCGCCGCCGCCATCACTCATTATACGGGCAGCCCCTGGACGGGTTTGATCGCGGGCATCATTGCGGGCATCGCTGTGGCGGCCATACACGCCGTCGCGTGCATACGCTTTAAGGCCGATCAGGTGGTCAGCGGGACGGCCATCAATATGCTCTTTCTGGGCATGCCGGCGTTGATGAGCGGCGCGCTCTTCGCCTCTTCCGGCTCGACGCCGCAGATTCCCAAAGACGATTTGATTCCGTGGACGCCCGTCTTCATCGCTTTCGCGCTCGTTCCCATCACATGGTACATTCTTTATCGCACGGCGTTCGGAATGAGGCTGCGCGCCGTCGGCGAAAACCCTGAAGCGGCAGACGCGGCGGGCATCAGCGTCAACGGCATACGCTATACAGGAGTCCTTTTGTCGGGCGCGCTCGCGGCCATCGGCGGAGCTTATCTGTCCATCGGTCAATCGTCATTGTTTACGCGCAACATGACTTCGGGCAGAGGCTTTATCGCGCTGGCCGCTTTGATCTTCGGCAAGTGGCGGCCAGTGCAGACCATGCTCGCCTGTCTTTTGTTCGGCTTTACGGAGGCCGTCGCGATTCAGTTGCAGGGCGTCAAACTGCCTTCGGGCGAAGAAATCCCGAACCAGTTTATACAGATCATCCCGTATGTTTTGACCATCGTCGTCCTCGCGGGCTTTATCGGCCAATCGCGTGCGCCGCGAGCGCTCGGCCTGCCCTACATGAAAGAGAAGTGAGAGGAAGAGACGAAAATTAACAGGGATAGACAGGATGGACAGGATATAAACATTCGGATAAAGACGCTGAGCTTTAAAGCTGAAAGTTGCAATCTCAAATCTGATTGCCGATTTTTGCTTTTATCCTGACAATCTCTGTCCATCCCTATTTGAATCTGCTTTACTCTAAAGAATCATCATGGAAGAATTGAGCCCGGATACTTTGTATGAGCGCGCGGAACATGCTGCGCGCACCATCAGAGCGCGCTTTACGGAAGATTTGCGCATCGCGCTGGTGCTCGGCAGCGGCCTTGGCGCTTTCGCAGACGATCTTGAGGACGCGGTCGGTATTCCCTACGACGAGATTCCGGGATTCGCGCGCTCGACCGTCGAAGGGCACGCGGGCCGGATGGTGCTCGGGCGTGTCGGCGGTGTCGCGCTCGCCGCCATGCAGGGGCGCTTTCATTATTACGAGGGCTACGCTTTAGAGGAGGTGGTCTTTCCCGTCCGCGTGCTTGGACTGCTAGGGATAAAATCCCTCGTGCTGACCAATGCCGCCGGAGGCGTCAACGTCTCTTTCGAGCAGGGCTCTTTGATGATTATCAGCGACCATCTCAACCTGATGGGCGTTAACCCTCTGCGCGGTCGTAACGACGAGCGCTTCGGGTCGCGCTTTCCTGACATGTCTGAAGTCTACTCGCGCGCCTATCAGGAGATCGCCGCCGAAGAAGGACGCGCGCTGAACATTGAGCTGCGGCGCGGCATCTATGCCGCCTTGAGTGGGCCAAGCTACGAGACGCCCGCGGAGATTCGCATGATGCGCACGCTCGGCGCGGACGCCGTCGGGATGAGCACAGTGCCGGAAGCGATCATCGCACGCCAGATGGGAATCAACGTGCTGGGTCTCTCCTGCATCACGAATATGGCCGCAGGGGTTTTCGATCAACCGATCAATCACGAGGAAGTCATAGAGACCGGCGCGCGCGTCCACGAAACCTTCAAGGAACTGCTGCGCCGCGTGATTCCAAGATTAGCAGTCAGTAATCAGTAGTCAGTTATCAGCTAAAAGCTGAAAACCAAAAACTGATTACTGACCACTGACTGCTGACTACTTTTTATGATTATAGGTATTTGCGGCGGCACAGGCTCTGGCAAGACGACCGTGGCCAATCGGATTCTCGAATCCGTCAATGCGTCTGATGTCGCATTTATTCAACAGGACTCATACTACCGCAATCTGAAAGACCTGCCGCTTGATTATCGCCAGGCCGTTAACTTCGATCATCCGGACGCGCTCGACAACGACCTGCTCGTGCATCATATAAGGAAGCTCAAGGGCGGAGGCTCTGTCGAGCTGCCGCTTTATGATTTCAAGACGCACACGCGCCTGAACGAAACTGTCCTGATCGATCCCAAACCGATTGTCATCATCGAAGGCATACTGATCTTCGTCGACCCGCGCCTGCTCGAACAGATGGACATCAAGGTCTTCGTCGATACGCCGGACGACATACGCTTTATACGCCGCCTGCGCCGCGACATTGCGGAGCGCGGCCGTACTATTGATTCCGTCATCGAGCAGTATCTGAAGACTGTGAGACCTATGCACATGCAGTTCGTCGAGCCGTCGAAGCGTTACGCGGACGTGATCATTCCCGAAGGCGGGCACAATCTGGTGAGCATAGACCTGATCAGCGGTAAGATTCGCGAGCGCCTTTCGAGCGCTTTGAGTATGAGTGGAGAACAGGCTTGAACGAACAAAACAGTGATGAGTTGATAAAGGCCGCGACGCGCGCGCGTGATTTGTCCATCGCTCCCTTCTCGAATTTTCACGTCGGCGCTGCGGTCGAGACAGAGGACGGCAAAATCTATATCGGCTGTAATATCGAAAGCGCCAGTTACGGCCTGACCGTCTGCGCCGAACGAATCGCCATCTGGAAAGCGCTCTCCGAGGGAGAGCGTCGTTTCAAGCGTCTGGCCATCGTCGTCGATACAGAAGATTTGACGCCGCCCTGCGGGACTTGCAGGCAAATTATCTGGGAGTTCCTGCGCGACGCGCCCATCGTGCTCGCCAATCTGCGCGGCGGGCAGGAGACCATCATGATGCGAGACCTTTTACCGCGTGCCTTCGATGTCAGGTTTCTCAAGGAAGCGAGCCGCAGAAAATAGTTCAAACTGATGAACTCAGATAAAGAAAAGACTAGCGGAATCGGAGAAGAGACGCGTGCCGAGCGCATCTTCAATCTCTATCTGGGAAATGCCATTCACATCTTCCTCTCCGTGCTCGCGCTCCTGGTGCTCGTGGCCGCCGCCATCGGTGCGTACGATACGGTCGTGCGTGATTTCCCAAAACTGTTGCAGCCTTCGGACGAATACAAAGTCCTGCAACAGATCATAGAGAATCTTCTGTTGGTCGCCATCGCGGCCGAGCTTGGCCTGCTGCTTCTTTTCCATCGAACCAGCGCCGCCGTCGAAGTTATCATCTTCGTCATCGCACGCAAGATCGTCACGCCCGGCGTCAGCGCGCTAGAGATTCTACTGAGTGTGGCGGCGCTCGCCGGACTCCTCGTCGTGCGCTTTTACTATTTACCCGGCAAACCGAAATAGAAAATATCCTCAAAAGGTCTTTATGCTGAACATGTCAAAACGCCCGAGCCTGAGCTTGAGCCTGATTCTTATGGTATCTCTCTCAACACCTTTAACGACATTCGCGAACCAGAAGACGGAGCAGGTCGACCTGCTGGTGCGCGGCGGAAGCCTCGTCACGATGGACGGCGCGCGGCGCGTGATAGAGGACGGCGCTGTGGCCGTGCGCGGTGGGCGGATTGTAGCCGTCGGCACGCGCGCCGAGCTTCAAGCGCGTTACACTGCGCGCGAAACCATAGACGCCACGGGAAAGGTCGTCATCCCCGGCCTCATCAACGGCCACACGCATATTCCCATGACGCTCTTTCGCGGGCTGGCGGACGATCTTGATCTCAACGAATGGCTGACGAAATATATCTTTCCGGCGGAAGCCAAAAACGTCACGGAAGATTTCGTCCGCGCCGGAACGCAATTGGGCCTGGCAGAGATGATTCGCGGAGGCACGACGACCTACTGCGATATGTATTACTTCGAGGACGCCATCGCTGAAGAGACAGAGCGGGCTGGCGTGCGCGGCGTGCTCGGCGAGACCGTGATAGATTTTCCCGTCGCCGACAACAAGACTTTCGAGCAGGCGCTCCTGTATGCGGAAAAATTTGTCAATCGCTGGAAGGGCAACGCGCTGATCACGCCGGCAATCGCGCCGCACGCTCCTTACACCGTCTCTGAAGAGCATCTCAAAGCCTGGCGCGCTCTATCGGACAAGACGGGCGCGCCGCTTGTTATTCATATTTCCGAGACGCAGAAGGAAGTCGACGACATCACGAAGGGCAAAGGCGCTCGGCCAGTGGATTACCTGGCGCGCATAGGCTTTCTCAATAATCGCACGGTCGCTGCTCACATGGTTTTCCCCAGCCCGGAAGAACTCTCTGTGCTCAAGCGTCTGGGCGTCGGCGTTGTTCACAATCCGCAGTCGAATATGAAACTGGCTTCGGGTGTGGCCCCCGTCCCGCAGATGCTCAAAATGGATCTCAATCTTGGATTGGGAACAGACGGCGCTGCCTCCAATAACGATCTCAACATGTGGGAGGAGATGGACACGGTCGCCAAGCTGCACAAGGTCTTTAGCGGAGACCCTAAGGTCGTCACGGCCCTTGAGGCTTTCGAGCTGGCCACGCTTCGCGGCGCTCGCGCGCTGCACCTGGAACGCGAGATCGGCTCAATCGAAACGGGAAAACGCGCAGACCTCGTCCTGGTCGATCTGGATGACCTCAATCAAACGCCCCTTTACAATATCTATTCCCATCTGGTCTATGCGACCAAGGCAGACGATGTCAGCACGGTCATCGTTGAAGGGCGCGTCCTGATGCGTGACCGTAAGCTGCTCACCCTCAACGAAGAGGAGATAAAACGACGCGCGCGCACCTTCCGCGAAAAGATTTTGAAGAGCCTCACGCCCGCATCCACTGGCGGGGCGGGCGGGAAAAGCCCTTCCTCCGGGCTTGCCCCTGATGACCGAACAGGCCATAATAGCGGGTCATCAAATTAGGGTTATTCATGCAAGCGAGCCTCAAGCTCGCTTGCGCCCTTTATGGAGCAATAAATAGTGAAGGATTATCGAAATGGAAATTGCGCCGCTGTGCATCAACAGAGCGGCAGATGGTTCTTGAGCTTAGGGTTTATTTTCGCCACAGCCCTTGGCATCTGCGCACAGTCCCCTACGGATGCGGATGCCGCTATGAAGCGCGTGGCGCGTGCGCGCGCACTGGCCGCATCTCACAATCTAGTCGCCGCCACTACAGAGCTGGATCAGATCATCACCTCGACCACGGATGATGCGATACGCGATGTCGCGCGCATCATGCTGATGAATATCTATCTCGAAGAGGCCAACTATACGAAGGCTGATGCTCTGCTGGTAGAGACTTTCCAGGCACGCTCGGCACAAAAGGAGAGCTCTATCAGATCGTATTTCGCGCTGGCCGGGCAAACCATCAACGGCGCTCGCGCCCACATGGAACGCTACCGCACCTTCGGCATCAACGTTTCCGACGCGGGTCTTCCGCCCGAAGCCATTAATGATCTTGATAAGCTGCGCCTGCTACTGGAACTGGTCGTCGAACAGGCCAGGGAAATAAACAAGGAGGGCGCAAAGAGACCGGACGCAGCCGCCCTGCTTGAAGACGCCGCGGGCGTGCGCACGGCGCTGGCACGCAGTGAGCAGGATCGGCAGCAGTGGCAACGAGAGATAGCCCTGGCCCGCGAGAGCCTGGCCGCCACGGAAACGCGCATTACTTCCATAGCCAAAAATTCAACGCCGCCACCTGCTCCGACCAGCGCCGCGAACAGGACTGCAACTCCGCCCGCACAGGCCCCTTCACCAAGGCCTTCAAATACAAACGCCGAATCACGTCCAGCGACCCCTGCGATCACACAGCAACAGAACG
>DATLMN010000292.1:0-5581 GCA_035537255.1 Pyrinomonadaceae bacterium
ACGGAAACTGCGGAACCGACGGAGGACGAACAGCCATGAAATTCAGCAGACGTAAGTTCCTGGGCGCATCTGCGGCGGCCGCCGGTATGGGTCTGGCGCTTCCCGTTAAAGCCTTCTCGCTTTTCTCGCCGGTGCGTGACATTGCGGCGCTCACACGCCCGCTGCTTGAGCCCGCTGAAGGCGAGACGCTTATTTCCATCCTGCATACTAATGATATGCATTCGCAGATCGATCCGCTTCCGGCCAACGACCGTTACGCAGGCAAGGGAGGCATTGCGCGTCGCGCCACCTTAGTCAAGCGCATACGCAAGGAGAACCCTAACACGCTGCTGCTTGACGCGGGCGACTGTTTTCAGGGAACTCCGTATTTCAATCTGTACAAGGGCGTGGTCGAGTACAAGGCCATGTCTGCGGTGGGCTATGATGTGGTGACGCTCGGCAATCACGATTTCGATAATGGGATCGACTCGTTGGCCGAAGCGATGAAGTCCGCTAACTTCGAGTTCGTCTCGGCCAACTACGATGTCACGGGCACTGCGATTGCCAGTCGCGTCAAGCCCTATGTCGTGCGCGAGCTGGGCGGCGTGCGCGTAGGCATCTTCGGCCTCGGGATCAAGCTCGAAGGATTGAATCCGCCTGAGAGTTTTAAGGGATTGAAGTACCTTGACCCTGTGCGCATGGCGCGCGGCGTGACACGCCTGCTGCGCACGCAGGAGAAATGCGCGATGGTCATCTGCGCCTCGCACTTAGGGTATTATCCCAAGCCGGACGGGGACGAGATAGGCGATTCGCAGGTCGTCGCGCAGGTAGACGGCATAGACTTTATCGCCAGCGGCCACACGCACACTTTTATGAAGCAGCCCGTGCTCGCCAAACAGCCTTCGGGCAAAGACACTGTGATCTTTCAGGTCGGCAAGAGCGGCATCTATCTTGGCCGCGTAGATTTCACAGTGCGTCGCAATAAAGTGACGGCCGCCGCCGGGCGATTGCTGGACCTGCGCGACGAATCGCTCGTCTGAAATTCTAAATCCGTTTAGCTCGAACTAAGCTTAAGACGCTTTTCATGAACAATCGAATCAATGCGAGGAAGGGGAGCGCTCTGGCGCTCCTGCTGGTCGTCGTGCTCGGGTCTGGCGCACTCAGAGCGGCGCGCCCCGTTACGCTCGCCACGCCGCCCGCAGAGTCCGTGCGCGCCATCAACCAGACGGAGCTGCGCATGCACCTTGAGTTTCTAGCCTCAAGCGAGCTGGGCGGGCGTTACACCTTAAGCCCCGGCATTAACATTGCCGCGCGCTATCTGGCTTCGCGCCTGGCCTCGTACGGCTTTCGCGGCGCGGCGGGCGCGGACGGCTCTTTTATGCAGCGCATCAACCTCGTCGCCACACACCCCATCCCGGCAAAGACGACGCTCGCTCTCGAATTTAAGGGTCAGAAGACAAGCTATTCGTACGGAGATTTTATTACCAGCGCGACGATGAGCGGCACGGCCACGGGCTCGCTCGTCTTTGTCGGCTACGGCATCTCTTCGGCCGCGCAGAAGTATGACGATTATCGCGGGCTGGATGTGAAGAATAAGATCGTCGTCGTCGCGCCGGGCACGCCGAAGGGGATTGATTCGTCCAGGCTCGCAGATGCCGAAGAAGAAGAGGGAGCGGCGCGCGCACACGGCGCGGCAGGTGTCCTGTTTCTTCCGGCATCGTATCGCGCCGCCGATATGAGAAAGCCAGATTACAAAGAGCGCATTATGAATCGCGACCGCGTACGCCTGGCGGCGAAATCGGAAGCAGAGATTCCAATGATGACGCTGACGCCCAACGTCGCAGATGCTCTACTCGCGCCGCTTGGCACAACGCTCGACCAGTTGTTCAAGACGACCAACGCCGGAGGAACGCTTGAGGCTAAACCGATAGACGGCACGGCGCAGATGACGCTCGCACTCGAAGCAACAGATACCGCCTCGCAGAACGTCGTCGGCATACTCGAAGGCACAGACCCCAAACTCAAAAACGAGTACCTGGCGATCAGCGCTCATTACGATCATTTGAAGACGGACACACGCGGCAAGATTTATCCCGGCGCTGACGATGACGGCTCAGGCACGGCTGCCGTGCTGAATATCGCGCGCGCCTTCTCTCTGCAAAGACCTGCGCGCTCCGTGCTCGTCATCTTTCATACGGGCGAGGAACTGGGCTTGCTCGGCTCAGAATACAACGCGGACATCGCGCCGGTCGTCCCGCTCGACCGCATCATTGCCAATCTCAATATTGATATGATCGGGCGTTCCAGACCCGCTGGCGACACCGACGCGCGCAACAGCGAGCTGTCGGACGCCAACTCGATCTATCTGATCGGCGCAGACCGCATCAGCCCTGAGCTTCACAGGTTAAGCGAGCAGACTAACGCGGAATACGAGATGCTGCGAATCGATTACAGGTATAACGACCCGAATCATCCGGACCTCTATTACTTTCGCTCCGATCACTGGAATTACGCCAAGCACGACATCCCTATCATCTTCTATTTCGACGGCGTCCACGCGGACTATCATCAACCGACAGACACCATCGAGAAGATTGATTTCGAGAAGATGACGCGCGTCTCGCGCCTCGTCTTCGAGACGGGCTGGCGCATCGCCAATCTAGATCACCGTTTAATGAAAGGATCAACGAAGGGATAAGGGATGAGGGCGGAGGGATGAAAAAGAAAGCATTCAGCTTGAATCAGCATTCCTTTCATCCCTCATCCCTCCGCCCTCATCCCTGCTTTTGATTATGGCAGACGAAGAATCAACACGTGATCGCGTGCGCGCGCTCGTTCGCGACGTACTCAACAATGCGCTTCCGGCGGAAGATGATGAGGCTGCGGGCGCGAGTAGTGCGGGTGTTGGGCCAACAGTTTCCCCGACCGCTCCGACCCCCGCATCCGATGCGCCGCCGACACGCTTTATCCAGACAGCGCCCAAGCCTTCCACAGTCCCAAGTGAAGTGCCCGAATATACGCGCGACGAATCATCCAAGATGGTGATTACAGAGACTGACGTGCATGGACTGGAAGAGGGCGCGCGGCTGCGCATCGCTGAAGGCGCGCGACTGACGCCGCTGGCCGCAGACATCGTGCGCGAGCGTCGTATAGAACTGGTGCGACGCCAACCCCGTCGCGGCTCAAAGAAGACAAAGATGGTGGCCGTCGGCGCAGACCACGGCGGCTACCAGATGAAAGAAGAGCTAAAAGGTCTGCTCGCAGAATTGGGCCAACAGGTTCGAGATTACGGGACGAACTCCGAAGAGGCCGTCGATTATCCAGACTTTGCCCATGCTGTGGCGCGCGCCGTCTCGGATGGCGCAGCGGATGTCGGCATTATCATCGACGGCGCGGGCGTCGGGTCTTGTATGACGGCCAACAAAGTGCCTGGCGTGCGCGCCGCCGCCTGCTATTCGGTCGCCGTCGCCAAAAACTCTCGCGAGCACAACGACGCCAACGTGCTTGCGCTCGGCAGTAAAACCATCACCGCCGCCGAGATGCGCGAGATCGTCAAGGCGTGGCTCTCGACAGAGCTGACCGAAGACCGCCACCGCAAGCGCGTCGCCAAGATCACAGCCGTTGAGCGTCAGTACAATTCCTGATCCAGTTGCAAGCTCGGCTTGTGCTCGCGTAACTTTGCCATTTGCACGGAGAGAGCAGATAATTGAGGTCAAAGACGCTTTAATCCAGTAGGAGTGGAGAACATGTCCTATACACAGAACGGTGATCTCGAACGCCTCGTCGAGCAGATAACGGATGTGATCGTCGCGCGCCTGAACGGGCAGGGCGAGGATCAGGCGGCGATGTGCGGGTGTACGTCCGAATGCTTTAATCGCTGCCCGGAGCGTATGCACAGGGTCGTGGATGCGGGCGCTGCGCGCATAGGGCTGTTGCTGGGCGATGCGGCGCGCGCAGGCGATTGGGCCAGCCTGATAGACCACACGCTCCTCAAACCGGAAGCGACCGAAGATGACATACGCCGTTTGTGTGAAGAGGCAGAGCGTTTTCATTTCGCTTCGGTGTGCGTCAATCCGACCTGGGTGCGAGCCTCCGCCTGTCACCTGCGCGGCTCGGGTGTGCTCGTCTGCACAGTGATAGGCTTTCCGCTCGGCGCGACCCTTCCGGATGTCAAGGCTTATGAAGCCCGTCGCGCCATCTTTGACGGAGCGCGCGAGGTGGACATGGTGATCAATATCGGCGCTCTCAAAAGCAACGACGATTGCGCCGTCGAGCACGACATACGCGCGGTCGTAGAGGTCGCACACGAAGTCAATGTGACGTGCAAGGTGATTATAGAGACGGCTCTGCTGACGGACGAAGAGAAGGTCAGGGCATGTCTGGCGGCGAAGCGCGCGGGCGCTGATTTCGTCAAGACCTCGACGGGATTCTCTAAGGGCGGCGCGACCGTGGCCGATGTGGCCTTGATGCGCCAGACGGTCGGATCGGAATTGGGCGTCAAGGCTTCTGGCGGTGTCAAAGGACTGGACGACATGCGCAAGATGGTCGAAGCGGGCGCGACACGCATCGGCGCAAGCGTCGGCGTCAAGATCGCGCAGGAGGCCGCCGGCGCGCGGCCCACTACGACTGCTACTAATGCGTCAACGTCAACAGTGAGTCAGTACTGAAAGCTCTCATCCACCTTGCCGATTAAAAGCGAAAGCCTATGCCTGCGCTGAACTGGAAGTTGTGTCTGGTTTCGCTTTGCGTGGTGAAGGTATCGGTAGTGGTTGCGCCGGTCGTGAGGTCAACCGCGAAAGTGCTGAACGTTTGCGGCCCGTAGCGAATGATCGTATCCCCGGCATCAAATCGCGTCACGATCCGTCGTGAAGGATAAAACTCCAGAACGCCGCCGACATCCACGGCGAAGTTGGTCGTCGGTCGCCGCCGAATCTCGAAGAGGGGAAAAGGCCCCGGCGGCGAAGGCAATGGGATGAAATCCGCGACCCCCTCGCTGAATCTCACAAAGCCCGGCCTGCCCTTGGCGAAGAGCCCGAACTTGTTGAAGCGCCTTCCAACCTTTACGCCGAAGAGTCCTTCTGTAATGCGCCCGTTATTTCCGCTCGTGCAGGTCCGGCAACTGTGCGGGAAAAAGTTGCCCTCCGCTTCAAGAGCAAAATAATCCGTCACGTTGTAAGTAAACCTGCCGCCGAATCCGGGCTCTGTCCTCCCGCCATCGAAGTCAGGCTTGGTCAGCGAGGTGAACTGTGCGCCCGCTTCAAAGCGCGGCACGTCCTCGGATTGCGCGTGAGCGTTGTTAGTAACCAGGCAAAGAATAATGACGGCCGTTAAAAAGCATAGTTCTTTCTTCATAAATTATCTCCTGCGTTACGTTGTGTCCCGAAGATTAGGATTTTCCCGTCGAAGCGCTTCGACGCGCTGTGGTGTTATCCCCTGCGAAAAAGAGAGAAGAGTCGTTCGAGCAATGGTCTCTTGTAGGTTTTGAATTTGGTCTTGGTGTAATCGCCGGGCACTTCAAAGAGCGCATCGTCGAGCGGGGCGGTTGAAAGCTCTAAGACCTCGCTTTGTACTACCTCCATCAGCCCACGGTCGCCGTAGAGCG
>DATLMN010000293.1:0-13863 GCA_035537255.1 Pyrinomonadaceae bacterium
GGGTACTACACGGATCGACGCCCCAGCACCGCCTTTCAACTATTTAAGGAGCATTACAAGAAAGTCATGAGAATATACCGTTTGATCGCCGTCGCGACTTTTCTGGCGGCCATCACCGCTCTTCCCACGTTCGCCCAGCAGAGGACTGCCGCTGCGGCCGCCACGCCCGCCCCGGCGGCTTCCAACGCTCCCATCCCTGACAGCAAGATCGCTCTTATCAATACTGACGCTTTTTCTGACGAGAAGGTGGGTATCGGGCGTCTGGTCAACGCGATGAAGAGGGTGGACGCGGAATTTACGCCGCGCAAGAACGAATTGCAGGGCATCAAGTCGCAGATCGACAAGCTGACCGCCGACATTCAGGCCACGGCCAACGTCGCCGACCCGAAGACGCTTCAGACGAAGAACGATCAGCTCGAAAGTCTCAAGCGTGATTTCCAGCGCAAGGGCGAAGACGCGCAGGCGGCTTATAACAGGAAGCTTCAGGAGACCGTCGGCCCGCTCTACGAAGACATAGGCAAATCGCTCGATGCGTTTGCCCGCGCGCGCGGTATCACCTTGCTGCTCGACGCTGCCAAGATCGGCCCGGCCCTTCTGGCGGCCACCGATACAATGGATGTGACTCGCGCCTTTATCGCCGAGTACAACAGCAAGAATCCCGCAACGGCCTCAGCAGCGGGGCCCGGTCGGTAAATAGTAATCAGCCGTTTTGTGTGGTGCGGAGGCGCACGTACCTTGCTCTCTTTAAAAGAGAGCAGGCGCGCGCCCCGCATCTTGCATTTGTCGCACCTTTTTCTTGACGGCCCTCGCCCATCACCCTAGCCCTCGGACTTCGCGACCCTTACGACTACTGTTATGGAGACGGTTCTAGACGCACGCGCCATCCAGGAACTCTTGCCGCATCGTTATCCCTTCCTGCTCGTAGATCGCATCATCGAGCTTGTGCCCAAAGAGCGCATCGTCGGCATCAAGCAGGTGACGATGAATGAGCCTTTCTTTCAAGGCCATTTTCCCGGCGCGCCAGTCATGCCCGGCGTCCTCGTCGTCGAGGCACTGGCGCAGGTCGGAGCGGTGCTGGCCCTGCGAGAGATAGCAGATCGCGACAAAAAGCTCGTGCTCTTTACGGGCATCAAGGAAGCGCGCTTTCGCCGCCCAGTCGTGCCCGGCGACACTCTTTATTTAGAAGTCACGGCGCTTCGCATCGGCTCGCGCGTCCAGCGCATGCACGGCGAAGCGAAAGTCGAGGGCCAACTGGCCGCTGACGCAGAGATCATGAGCATCATCGCCGAGCGCGACAGCACGAAATGAAAGGCCAAACGTAAAAAGGCATAAAGTAAAAGTGAGAGAAAGGAGAGCGCCCCTTTTATCTTCCATTTTTACTTTCTGCCTTTTACCCTTTTACTTGATGTTTATTCACCCCACGGCGATTGTCAGTGAGCGCGCCAGGCTTGGCGATGACTGCTACATCGGCCCTTATTCGACCATCGGCGACGATGTTGTGCTGGGCCGAAGCGTCAAGCTGGAATCGCACTGCGTCATAGACGGGCGCACCACCATCGGTGATGAGACACACATCTTTCCGTTCGTCTCCATCGGGCTGGCTTCGCAGGACTTGAAATACAAAGGCGAGCCCGCCGAGACGCGCATCGGCAGACGCTCCGTGATACGCGAATTCGTCACCATTCATCGGGGCACGGAGGGCGGCGGAATGCTCACGCAAGTTGGCGACGATTGCCTGATTATGGCGCAGGCGCACGTCGCGCATGATTGTATTCTGGGCGACGGCGTCATCATGGCCAACGGCGCGACGCTCGCGGGTCACGTCCTCGTCGAAGACCGCGCCAACATCGGCGCTTACTCGGGCGTTCACCAGTTCTGCCGCGTGGGACGCGAAGCTTATGTCGGCGGCTATTCCGTCGTCGTCAAGGATGCGCTGCCCTTTGCGCTCTCGGTCGGCAATCACGCGCGCTGCTACGGCTTGAACATTACTGGAATGAAGCGGCGAGGCTACGCGCGCGCGACTATCGACGCCCTTCATCATGCTTTCCACCTCCTTCTCTCCTCGCGTCTCAACACTTCGCAGGCGCTCTCTGCGATACGCGAAGAGATCAAGGACTCAAGGGAAGTCGAAGAACTCGTGCGCTTCATCGAAACATCCAAACGCGGAGTCGTCAAGTAAGGGATGAGGGCGGAGGGATGAGGGATGAATGATTGAATCACTGCTCAAGTGAATCACCTATTCAACCCCTTTCATCCCTCAGCCCTCATCCCTCATCCCTTTCTATGCGTTACGGTCTGATTGCGGGCAACGGCAGGTTTCCTTTCCTTGTGCTTGAGGGCGCGCGGCGCGCCGGCGTAGAGTTGTCTGTCGCTGCTATTCGCGAGGAGACAGACCCGGCGATTGAGCGCGCAGCGGAGCGCGTCATCTGGATCGGCATCGGCCAGCTCGGAAAGATGATTCGCTTCTTCAAGCGCGAGGGCGTTGAGCGCGCCATCATGGCCGGGCAGGTCAAGCACGTACAGATTTTCAGCGGCGCGATTCCGGACGTGCGTATGCTCAAGATGCTGCTGCGTCTGCCGCGCCGCAACACGGACGCGCTGATCGGCGCAGTCGCCCTTGAGCTTAAAGGCGAAGGCATAGAGCTGATAGATTCCACCTTTTTTCTTCAAGATCATCTGGCAAAGGTCGGCACGCTGACGCGCCGCGCGGCGGACAAACGCGAGCAGGGCGATATAAAGTACGGCCTCGAAGTCGCGCGCGAGATCGCGCGCCTGGATCTGGGCCAGACCATCGTCGTTCGCGCAAAAGCCTGCGTCGCCATTGAAGCGATGGAGGGCACGGACGCAACCATTATTCGCGCCGGACAACTTGCAAAGGGTCGTCTGACCGTCATCAAGATCGCCAAACCCGATCAGGACATGCGCTTTGATGTTCCTGTGGTCGGCGTGCCCACAGTTGAAAGCATGATCGAGGCGGGCGCAACCTGTCTGTGTATCACGGCAGGCAAGACCCTGATGTTCGATCACGAGCAGATGCTCAAGCTCGCCGACGAGAAGAAGATCGCCGTCGTTGCCGTCCCGCCGGTTTGAGCTGACCAGAGCAGCTTCACCTGTGTGACGCGGCAACGAAAAGCCCCGTCAGGGGCGTAAGAGTGTAGCCCACGGTGCGCGCCGTGGGGATAAGATCAAGAGAAAAAAGGAGAGCCCCGGAGGGGCGAAAGAAGTTCAACGTCGAGCAGTTGCTTGCTGAGCTTCTTTCGCCCCTCCAGGGCTCTCTTGTTTTTGTTTAGCTGTGCTCCCAAGACTTACGTCATGGGCTACATTCTATCGCCCCCTTCAGGGGCTTTCTTTCTGATCGACACTCTCTCTTAATTGCTGCCCGCTATCTGTGTTTGCGCGTTCTTCGGATCGTAAGGCGTCGCCAGGAATTTCTTGGCGGCGGCCTGCGCGTTGTCGTAGTTGATGCCTGTCTGTAGAGCCCTGTTGTATTCGTTGACGGCGCGTGCGCGGTCGCCGCGCGCGTCCAGAGCGTTGCCGCGTTTGATGCGCGCCCACGCTTCAATCCAGGAAGGCTTCAGGCTGCCGTCGAGCGCCGCCTGAAAATTATCCAGCGCCAACTGGTAGTTACGCTGCTCCAAATAGAGCAGGCCCAGATTGTAATAGATCCAGGAGTTTGAGCGATCAAGCTTGAGCGCGGCTTCCAATTGCTGCTGCGCCTCCGCGTACTGGCCCTCACGAAGTTGCTCTATGCCGCGACGCGCGACGACAGAGACGCGCAGGTCATCCGACATTTGCAGGATTTTGTTGTTCGGGTCGACGACCACTTCAATCGGCTGGCCGTTGGACTCGAAATCGAAATCCTCGCTCTTGCCCTCGAAACGCACGGTCTGTGTAGGATTGTCGCCGCCTTCACTTCTGAGCATCAGCTCGACTGGCATACGCAGGTTTTCAAAAGTCTGCGTGACAGTGCCGCGTGTGCGGAATTTTCCTGCACGCGTGCGTATGATCTGGTATTCGGATTTGAATTCGGGAACGCCCGTTCCTTCGACCCACTGCGCGAAGAAGTAACGCATGTTCGTGCCCACGACCTGTGAAGTCAGTCGCTCGAAATCATCAATCGAGGCGCTCTGGCCGCGATACTTATCGAGGAACGAGCGCAGCAGTTGATTGAACTGCTGGCGACCGATCACCTCGCGCAGCATACGAAAGACCATCGCGCCCTTATAGAGGACGATGGACTGATAAGCCGCCGATTGATCGTCTAGCGCCGAAGGAGCGCGCGCAATCGAGGCCGTTTGCTCAAAGGTCAGAGCGCGTTCCTGCTCGTCGCGCTCCGCCGCATCGAGCGCGCCGCCCGTGAGCGTCGCTTCGCGCAGCGCGAACGCGCTCCACTCCGCAAGTCCCTGCGAAATCCAGGCGTCATCAAAAGATTTCAGGCCGACGGTTTGTCCCCACCACTGGTAAGCGACTTCACGCTGAAGACGCTCTTCCGGAACGGGACGCGAGGGATCAAAAAGTCTCGTCGCGAGAAAGATCATTCCGGGCGCGGCGTAAGCCTCAAGAGCTTCGTCATCGGTCTGCGCGACGACCAAGCGCGTGCCGAAGGCTGGCGCGCCGTACTGCTGCGTATAAAACTCAAGCGCCTTCCCCATCGTCTCGGCGTAACGATCAACGCGGCCTTCGCTGCCGGGCTTGGCGTAAAACTGTATCTCATAATTGCCGAAGCGCAGAACCTTGGAAATGTAAGGCCCTGCGGCGATGTTGCCTACGAGCGCGGGCTTGCTATTGACGAAGCGATAGCGGCTCATGCCGTTGGCGTCCGTCTGCTTAACGACGGGCTCGTCGCTTGAGCCTGCGACCTGCATGCTTGCGGGGACGATGACAGTGATGTCTGCCGTGGCGCGATCCGCTGCGTAATCATGGAAAGGAAACCAACGACCCGCATACATCAGGTAAGAGCCGTCCTCGCCGACGTAAGCCAGGCGCTTGGTCGCAAGCGGCCCGCCTTCTGGCGATTCCAATGCGCCGCTCCAACGAAAGCGCAGCGTGACGGGCTGGCCCGCCGGAACGACTTCGCCCAGATCAACACGCACACTGGGGCCCAGTTGGCCCACGCCCGTGGCATCCTGCACAAAGTTGGTCAGAGGCTTTTTGTTGCGCTCGATGCCCTCGACCTTAAGCGAGCCGTTCAGTTCGAAGATGACGGAGCGCGTGGCTTCCGTCGGTGTAAAGGTCACGTCGGCGGCGGCCCGCAGTAGATGTTCCGAGGGCAAAAGCTGCGCCTCTATGCGATAGGCCGTCACGTCATAGCGCGAGCCGGGCCCCTGCGCGGGCGAAGTTTGCGCGCTCGATTGGGTGATGAATAAAGAGAGAAGCGCCGCAAGAACGAGCCCCGGCTGTGTGAAGAAGCGTAGTCTGAGTTTATTCATAAAACCTGTCCGTCGAAGTGTTGCTTACTAGGAAGCGCCGTCAATTATCCGAATACTAAAACGGGCGCGTGCCAAAAGACGCGAGCCACGCGCGCAAATTCTGCTTCTTCGGCCCTCATTCGTACAGCCGTTAAGAGACGTAGCGATACGGAGCGAGAAGTGTATGCGGACGGCGTCCTTTACGATCAGGTTTTTGATGACTGCCGTGGCCCGTCGGTTGGCTGCCCGCGCCTCCCCGAATTGCCACAGAGCCCATTTATTTTACCTTTACCCTCAGGGTTTTTGAGCCGCAAGGCGATTTGAAGAGGATGTCATAAGTGCCCGTCATCTTACTAATTGAGGTGATCGAGTACTTGAAAGCGCCGCCCTCTACGGCCTCCGGAAAAACGGCCATGTTCGCCCAATCGGACGAGACGGGTTGAATATCGGCAGCGCCCGTCAAACCGTCCAGCGTCACTCTCACGATGGCCGAACCGTTCGGGCGCATCGTCAGCGAAGTCTCGCTCAGCGTAATGGTACAACTGCCGCGATCCCGCGCGGCTTCCGCTGTTTGAGGCGCGGGCTGTTCCGTCGTTGGCGAAGGCGTCTCGGCAGGAGGGGTGGTCTGTTCCGGTGTCGGCGTCGGTTCAGGAGCAGGCGCAGGTGTGGGCTCAGGCGTCGGCGATGGTTGGCCGGTCGGCTCAATCCTCGTCGTGGTCGTCGTGGTCGTTGTTGGCGTCGCCTCCGGGGTTGTTGCGGTCGTTGTTGTTGTTGTGTTTGGCGCAGCCGTCACAGCCGCAACTGTCGGCTCAGGGGTTGGCTCGGGCGAAGGCTTAGGCGTCTCGGTCGTCGATGGCGTAGGCGTCGAAGCAGCCTCGGTCGTGGAAGTCGTCGTTGTAGTTGGCGTCGGTGTTGTCTCAGGCGTCGGCGTAGATGTTGGAGTCGTCGTTGTAGTTTGCGTCGCCTCGGGCGTCGGTGTAGGTGTCACCTCGGTTGTCTGTGTGGGCGTGGGCGATGGAGTCTGTACGGCCTCAGAGGTAGACGCAGGACTCGGCGAAGCGGTTGCGGTTTCGACGCTGCTCGCGGGCGGAGTCGTTTCAGTCGTCGTAGGCGCGGCCGTCGCAGTTGTTTCAGCGGCGCTTGTGTTCGTGCTTGTGCTCGCGCTTTCGCTTGTCTTTGTCTCAGCAGGAGTGTTGGCAGCAGCAGGCACATCGCTTGTGGTCGGTGTTGGAGGCGCAGCCGTTGTGTTGTTGCTGGCAATCGTCGCGACCGCAGGCGACGCCCCGATTCTTTCATCAAGCCCGTTGAGCGAGCCGTTGATCTTTCGATAAAGCGTCTCTATGACGACACGCCGCGCGGCGTCCGGCGGGCCGCTCTTGTAGCTCTTGATATAAGCGGCGAGCGCTTCATCGCGGTTGCCGTTTGCTTCCAGCGCCGCGCCCAGATGCCACTGCGCCGTCCGCCACCAGGGAGTATTCTCAGGCATAACGCTGGCGGCGCGCCGCAAATGCACGACCGCTTCCGCCGGTTTGTCCTGATTAAAGAGCGTCCAGCCTTTGAGGTCTTCGATGCGCCCGCGCATGATATTTGAAAGCACGTTGCGCGGCGTCGGCGAGGTCGCGAGCGAAGTACCCGTCGCAGCGGCGCGCGCATAGATGGGTCGCAGCTCTTCGGCCTGAATCGCGACTGCGGCGACGGGTTGATCGAGCGCCGCATCAACGCCGCTCGTGGCCGCGTCCGTCATCTCAAGCGCCGTCGGCAACCCTGCTCCGATGCGCAGCAATCTGGTCGCCACATAAAGCTGACGATAGGCGCGCATGGGGTCTTCGCCCGCCGTAAATTCTTTCGCGGCGCTGATCGTCTCTGCCTCCTTGATAGAGGCAGCGCCCTGTAATGCTCCGTCCGTCTCGGAGACGAACGCGAGCAGTCCTTTGAGCATGCGCGCGTTGGCTTCACTGTCAGCCGTCGCGTTCTGAAAGATACTGGCCCGTCTTTCAGGCGCAAGCAGCTCTATAAAGCTTGAGGCGCTCGTGCGCGTTCGTCCGGCGAGCTGCGTTTCGATCTGTCCATCGCGAATCGTAAAGGAGCGCGCCAGTTGTTCCGCCGCATCGTCGTAGAGACCGGCTGCCGCCAAGGCCGTCGCGAACTCGTAATCGAGCGTCGGAAAGCGACCGTACTGGCGAGCGAAACGCAGAGAGCGTTCGGCCTCAAGCGGCTGGCGTGCGGCGATCAATGATCGCGCCATCGCGATCTGTGCCCACGTATAGCGCGGCTCGATTTCCAGCGCGCGCCTTGAAAGCTCCAACGCACGAGCCTGCTCTGCGTGCGCCGCGTACCAGTAGGCAGCCCCGACCAGCAGCGCCAGATTGCGCGGGTCATCCTTGAGCGCAGCCTCAAGCTCGCGCTCGGCCTCTTCACGCTTCGAGAGATCGAGAAGTGAAAGCACGATGCCTGCGCGCGCGACCTTGTCTGAAGGATTCTCCGTCAGTTGTTCGCGGTAAAGCGCGAGCGCTTCTTCCGCTTTACCTTCGGCGCGCAGCAGATCGGCCAGACTGCGGCGCACGCCTCCGGCCTTCGGATTCAGTTCAAGCGCGCGACGGTATTCCTTAATCGCATCGTCCAGGCGAAGCGCCACGTGACGCGCAGCGCCGAGCGCCTGATGCGCTTCCGCCATCTCCGGCTGAGCCTTAATGATCTCTTCGCTGATGCGCGCGGCCTCATCCGGCTCTTCGATTCGCAGGTAAAAGGCTGCGATGGCGAGCAGTCGTTTGGCATCTCCGGCGACTTTCGTTTCGACGAGTCTTGCGGCTTCTAGCGACGCCTCGCGCTGGCCGCGCACGAACAGGTTAACAGGTATCTGCGAGACGACCTCCGCGAACAACTTGTCAGACATGTTGGCGGGGCTCTCCGTAATCGCCGTGCGAAACTGGCTAATGCCGCCCGGCGCATCCCCCGCTTGCAATCGCTCATCACCAAGCGCGGCGCGAGCGCTCGTCAGTAATTCGGTGGCGCGAGTCTTTAGCGAAGAGCGCGGATGAGAGGCGATGAAGACTTTCAGTTTCTCTATACGCTGGGCGGGTGGAAGCGCTATGGCTGCGTCCAGCTCGGCCTTCTCCGTCTCATTGCTCGCAGCGTTATTGTCTGCCGCAGGCGTAGCATCGTCCGCACGACGACGCTGGGCCGAAGTCGTCTGCGGAGCGCAAGTGAGAAAGATCAGAAACAGGCAGAGCGCGGTGATGTTGATGCTTCTTTTCATATTAAGCATAGATAACTTAGTCTGTTATTAAGATTGACATTTGAAATACTAACACGAGCAGCGACTCTTTTTGGACTGGCCGGGGAGGAGAGCGCTTCTTTTTGCAGGGGTAACTTACAAGACCAAAGGGCACGTGCGCAACGCGCGAGGAACGTGTTGGCGTCTCTCAAAAAAAGGAAGCGCTTCTAAATGGACGCGTAATGGGTCAAATTTGAAATTGAGAGTGATGGAGATCGCTATTCACCACAGAGACACAGAGCGCACAGAGATAACACAGAGGGTTGATTTTCTCTGTGCTTCCTCCGTGTCCTCTGTGCCTCTGTGGTGAACTTAAATTCGCCGCCCACTCGGTTATTGTAACTGACACGCTGGTAACGGATGCTTTCTCTTACCTTTGCGCTTTCGTCTTCGTTATTGAGAGTCCTTCGTTGAGGACGCGGCCCGTCGAGTTGCTAGGCGCTTGCAGTCCGAGCAGCAGCGAAAGCGTCGGCGCAATGTCTGCGGGCGTCGCCTCCTGCGCGTAGCGCGCAGCCTTCATGCCACGCCCCATGATGATCAGCGGAACATGCGTGTCGTAAGCGTATGGCGATTCGTGTGTGGTGCTCCTGCGCGGGTCTGTCGGGTCATCGTCCGGGAGCGAAAACAGTATGCTGTAAGGTTGATTGAGGATAATGACATCGCCGCTTCGCTGCCAGTTAAAGCCGTGAAGCACGCGGCGTGCTACGGGGTCTGAGGGCGGAATCATTCCCGCTTCGAGCTGCGCGCGAGTAAAGTAGCGCGCCGTGCCGGGCACAGTCATCGCCGCTTCGCCTATAGCGCGCTCGAACTCCGCCACGTCGACTCGATCACGCTTGAGCGCAGCGAAATTCAGATAAACGTTATTATTGATAAAGCCCTCTTTGGTCTCGCTCTTGTCCTGAAACTTTTGAATATAATCACCCGTCGCATCTCTTTCTCCTGCGCGCGCATAACGCGCACGAATCTAGGCCATGATGATTTTCCAGACCTCGTCCTGTTCTAAGCGCCTTCCCGGCAGACCCATCCGCGCAGCATGTTCGGGAACGGGCGCGACTCCATGATCGGCTGTAAAGACGACCAGCGTCTTATCCAGACCGATTCGCCCGTCTATGTAGTCCAGCAGCCGCGCGATCTGTCTATCCACGCGCAACGTGATGTCCAACGCCTCGTGACTGTAAGGCCCGAAGCGATGTCCCACATAATCGTTCGCGGAAAAGCTCAAGGAGAGAAGGTCTGTGTCTGCGTCCGCGCCTAAGCCCTCGTTCGCGATTGTCTGTTCGGCGAAAGAGACTAACAGGTCGTTGGAGAAAGGCGAGTAGTCAAGCTCTTTATAAAAAGGCTTCGAAGGCTCGCTTGCGCCCCCTGTGATCGTGTGCGGGAAAGTATTGGTGTCGCGATCAGGCGAGGCGATGTTCTCCCAGGGCTGCGAGTCCGAACCCAGACGCCTTGTGTATTCGGCTTCGGGCAAGAGTCTGTCCCAGCGCGCACGGAAAAACTTGTCTGCCATGCGCGTCTGGTTAAAGCGCTCGACCCACGCGGGCAGTTGATTGAAATAGTAGTTGCTGGAAACCATTCGTCCGTTATCCGTGTTGAACCAGTAAGCGGCGGATGCGTGACGGCCGGCGGGAAGGATGGCCGAGCGGCTCTTGCTGGAGATGCCTATGACTTTCGCGCGGTCGTTGGTTGCGAGTCGAAGCTCATCGCCCAATGTGGACGCGAGCAGACGGCGCGGGCTAGACCCTTTTTCGCCTTCCTTACCGCCCAGCAGCAGAGTCGCATCGTCCGAGACGCTTTTGACCTTTTTGCCCGTCTCGCGATCAAACCAATTGTTGGCGATGATGCCGTGCTCAGAGGGCCATGTGCCCGTCATGATGGTGGCATGACCGGGCGCGGTCTTGGTCGGCGCGTGATCATAATTGGTATTGGCCCAGGACGCTCCCTCGCGCAACAGTCTGCCGATACCATTCGCGACGAAGAGGTCGCGGAAGCGTTCCAGATAGTCGTAGCGAAACTGATCGACGACGATCACAAGTACCAGACGCGGGCGCGTCTGTGTGCCGGACTGCGCGGCGGGCGTAAGCGGCGCGAGCGGGCGTCGCCTTTGCGCGCTTAATTGATTGACAGAGACGAGGACGAGCAGGACAGAGAGCGCACAGGAAATTACACTGCGCAAGCGATGCAGGATAAGGGTTGAAGAATGCGGGATGAAAATTAAGGATGAAGGCGGAAGGCGGAAGGATGAAAGCGATGCTTCAACGCCTTGAATGCTTTTATTCATCCCTCATCCTTCATCCTTCATCTCTTCGTTACGGTTTCTCGCCGACGGATTTGAGCAGTTGTCTACGGCGCGCGGCCTTCTCGGCGTCCGGGAGAGTGAAATTGTAGTCGTAGACGGCGTTCTCCCAATCGCCGTACATCGGGTTGGGCAGCATGACAAAGCGTGCGCCGAAGAGCGCCTTTGATTGATCCACGGCCCTGATACGTTCAGGGATTGTTTTCTTCTCAAGGACTTCGGCAAAGTCGTTGAGATTGTCTCCGATCAGGAGCACTATCCGGTAGCGGCGCGCGATTCTCTGGCGGCGCTCCTCTTTGCTTGAAGCATCCGCGTCCGTTCTGACGATCAAAGTCTCGTCTGTGACGCCTGGAAATCCGAGCTTCAACAGATTGACCCGCGTTCCCTCTTTCTCTACAGACCGGCGATTGGTGACGTAGAAGACGCGCACGCCTCTGCTGTGTGCGTATTTGAGAAATTCGATTGCGCCGGGAATGGCCTGCGCCTCAGAGCGGTTGATCCAGGCCGTCCAGTCCTGCGGATAGCTTTTACGTTCCCTCACCAATGAAGCCTGATAAGGGCTGTTATCTAAAACGGTCTCGTCAATATCGACGATGACGGCGCGCCTCATTCGACTTCTACGCTTCGTCCTCAAATCCTGATCGAGCAGCAGGCGCGCGAGGTTGTAGGCTTGATAAGCCAGCGCTTGCCATTCGCCGGACGTTTGTGTCCAGAGCGTCGAGCCCACCATGTACTCGTTGTCGGGCTGAGCGGCGGTCTGCGGCGCGGGCGCGGCGGCCTGTTGGCCCATGAAGGGAACGGTCGCGCCCGTGTAGACAGAGAGCAGCAGGACGACGCTGAGACAAAGTTTTTTCAATCCAGCTCGTTTTCTAGTAGGATTCATGAGCCACCTTTTCTGCAATCGTTGTGGATGGGGAACTTTTTCGAGCGAGCATGATAACATCATTGGAAAGAGAAAAGTAAAAGGCTTGTGAGCGAACTTGACGAACAATGGATGCTGGCAATGGCCGAAGCGGAGCGACGCGCGCGGGCGAGCGGACGCGCGGACTTGGCAGAGTATTTGTCGTTGCGTAGCGCCAATGATCTGGCGCGCTCCGTGAGCATCGAATGGCTGTTGACGACCTTTCAAGCCTGTGCAGGCGAAGCCAATCGTGAAGGTTACAGTATTCAGATCACGCATAGAGACGCGCATCGTTTCGCTGTCGGTAATGCGACGATGGTGGGCAAGCTGCTCAATTTTAATCTTGGCGTACGGAAATTGATGGTCGAGGCCGGATGGCCGCGTATGCCGCGCGACGGTTTCGTGCGTGGCGGCGGTTTGGCCAGCGCGCACATACGACACTTCGGTCGTCGCGCATCGGATGAGGAACTGCTGCTCTTGCGCGCACAGGATGGCGCGCCCCACTGGTTTATCCTGGAAAAGACGGGCGAGCGCACTCCGCTCTCGGAGGAACGCATTCGTCTTCACGTCAATAAATTTCTCAAAGATAAGTAAGAGCCAACGCGCACGGGCCGCCCCCGGAGTTCCTCACGATATGCGATATGGCCTGCACGTTTTGGGAAGGCTGAAGGATGTGCCTGCGCGTCTACAAATCAAACACCTTCCCGGATTGAGCACGCCCTTCTTCAGATTTTAAGGTGTCTTTAAGACTTTTTCCTTCTGCGCGTGTGTGCGGCATACCTCTTGCGATTGCTGCCCGGCAGAAAGAAGAGGGCCGACCGGGCGCGTCAGACCTCGCACATGGTTCATGGAAAGCTCGGCCACCCTCACAGAATTTCGTGAGGAGATCAAAACAATGACCAACCGACTGAGGATTATTCCAACCATCATCGCAGCAGCTCTCGTCGCCCTGTTTCTTCCCGTCATGGCTTCGGCGCAAGGCAACTATGATCCCTGGAATCGCAATCGCGATAATCGCTACGGCTATAACAATCGCACACTGCGCGACAGCATACGCCGCGTCAGCGACCGCGCAGATGATTTCAGAGACCACTTGGATAGCGCACTTGACCGCAGCCGCATCGACGACACACGCCGCGAAGACCGCATCAATAACATTGCCGGAGATTTTGAGAACGCGGCCGACCGTTTGAGGGATCGCTTCAACGACGGGCGCGACCTCAATCGCAGCGCGGGCGAAGCACGCCGCCTGCTGGACATCGGCGCACGCATAGACCAGTTTATGTCGCGCAATCGTGTGGGCGGGCGCGCCGTTTCCGACTGGGCGCAAATTCGTCAGGACTTGCGCGTCATCAGTAACGCCTACAACTACAACGGCGTGTACAACGACCCGTACTATCGCGGCAACGACGGTTACTACGGCAATGACGATTATCGTCGTCGCGAGGAACAGCGTCGTCGTGAGGAAGAGCAGCGTCGCCGTCAGAGAAGCCGTATCGGCAATATCATTAGAAACCTTCCCTAACTAAGAACGGTACGCGCAGAGAAGGTTCGGGCCTGCCGTAACCGTTCGAAAGCTCCACAGAGTTGCACGCGCAACTCTGTGGAGCTTTCGCTTTTTGCGCCTACAGATGGGAAAATAAGCGTATGGCAGGCACGCTCTATCTGGTGGCAACACCCATCGGCAATTTGGAAGACATCACGCAGCGCGCGCTTCATGCGCTGGCCGCAGTTGAAGTGATCGCCTGTGAAGACACGCGCCGCACGCGCATACTGCTGGATCATTACGGCATCAAGGCAAAGCTCACTAGCTATCACGAACACAACGAGCGGGAGCGCGCACGCGAGCTGAGTGCGATGCTCATGGATGGAAGCGACGTGGCGCTGGTCTCGGATGCGGGCACGCCGGGCATCAGCGACCCAGGCTTTCGTCTCGTGCAGGAAGTAATCGCGAGCGGCGCGCAGGTCGTTCCCTTGCCTGGGCCAA
>DATLMN010000294.1:0-12078 GCA_035537255.1 Pyrinomonadaceae bacterium
GTGGCGGGCGGCGACTGGCAGCACGCCATCGAAGTCGCAGATCAACTGCGCAGCAGCATGCGTGTGCTTCCAGGGGTGCAGACAAACTTAACAGAGGTTGCTTATCTCAGAGCCTACAGCCTTGAGCATGCGGGACGCACGGAGGAGGCGATCAATGCCTATCTGGCGATTACAGACAGCCTCAATTCATTCTACGGCGGGCTGGCGACGCGGCGGCTGCTAAGTATCAAAAGCGCTGCCCGCCGCCCGGTCGTACTGGAGCGAACGAGCCGCGTCAATGCCGAGATAGCCTCAAGCTCAAGCCTCTATCCGGTTCAATATCGTGAAGCTATTCTGCGCGCGACAGCGAGGCAAAGAGTCGACCCGCGTCTTATCCTGGCGATCATGCGGCAGGAGAGTAACTTTCGCCCGCGCGCCAAGTCACAGGCGGCGGCGCGCGGACTTCTTCAGTTGACCATCGACACGGCGCTGAAATACGCGCCGCGCGCCGGTTTGAATAACTTGCAGGACATGGAGCTTTACCGACCGGAGACAAACATTCTGGTTGGCAGCGTTGTGCTCGCCGAACTCAACAGGCTCTTCCCGGATCAACCCGAAGCCGTCGCGGCGTCCTACAACGGCGGCGAAGACAACGTCGCGCGCTGGCTCAAACGCGCAGGGCAAAAGGACGCAGGCGTCTTCGCCTCGGAAGTCGGTTTTTCAGAGACGAAGGATTACATCTTTAAGGTCATGTCAAACTACCGCGCCTATCGTCAACTCTACACCGCAGACCTCAGAACCAAGGGATGAGGGCGGAGGGATGAGGGATGAAAGCATGGCTATTTAAGTTGAATGGCTCAACCTGAATAGCTCTCCTTTCATCCTTCCGCCTTTATCCTTCATCCTTTCATTCCGGCTCTGGACTGTAGCGGCGATCTTCGAAGCCAGTCGAAGACTCGCGACGGTGCAGTGTGTCCGGGCGCGGATAGGGTCGCGGGAGAATGCCCAGGCGGACGAGCGATGCGCGGTATTCATAACGGATCGTCACTTCGCCGACAGGGCGAGGCTGAAGGTCCATGTTGACCCAGCGCACGTCGTTGTGTACGTTGCGACCGATGCCTGTGGCCGCATAATCGTCATCCGGCGCAGGGTAAGCTTCGGCGCTACGGGATTTTGATGCACCGGCGCTGCCCGCGCTATCGCGCGACGAGCGCGGGGCTTGTGATTCGGTCTGAGGACGCCTGCTCTCGCCTCGCTCGTCATCCCTTCCGAGCGGATAGGGGCGCGGCGGCGGCACGATCACGACGGGCTGACGCTCGCGAAAGAAGACCGCCGAGATGACTCCCAGATTCGATGTTTGACCGAGCTTCGCTCCGTAAGATTCTCTCTCGTTCGTAAAGTAGAAACGGCGCGCACGCGCGGAACTCATCTGCCAGCCGCGAATCGAAATCGTCCCGTAAGGCTGTATTACCCACTTGCTGGCGTTCATGGCGCTCGTGCGGCGCGCATCAATCGTATTGAGCCCGTCAACAGAGAGCGCCACGGCGACACGCACGCCGAGCGGATTCCTTATACGCAACTCGTATTCGGCGCCCTCAAGAGCCTCGACATAACGGCGGCCTCGCGCAGCATACTCTTCAAGTGGCACTCCGCCCACCAGCACATCCACGTCGAACCATTCGTCGGCCACAATCTGGCGCTCAGGCTCCTGGCTATTGGCCGCCAGAGACACGTTGGTCTCAGATCGGGCGTGCGGGACCAACACGGCTGCGCCCATGATAAACAGGATCAAGAAGGCGCATGAGAGCGCCGCCAAAGCTTTTCGCATATCTCGTCTCTCCTTTGCAAAAAACAGGTCCGGACGCTGGATGAACGCCCGTGCGGGTGATTTCTTGCGGCGATTCTCCTTATTCTGTGGGCCATCCGAAGGCTCGCGCAAGCACGCCAAAGCCACGTAAATGCTTGGTAATTGAAGGCCATTGGCCCACCGGGCGGGGGCGGGTGATTTTTTTGTAACCGTATGAGAGCAGAACTATTACATTGCCGCTTACGCCTTTTAGTATAAAATAGGGGCGCAGTTTTTCAGGCAGGCGACCCCCATTGGCTTCCGAGTTCTAAGGTGTAGGCGAGAAGCGGCTCTCGCACTCTGTCAGGCGATGCTGTATATAGATAGCACAGTAAAAGTTATATTCATCATACGAGGGGCAAGCGTAAGGAGCAGATGGTACAAAGCGGACTGACAATCACCAAAGCGGCGGAAGCGGAAGCCGGTACTTTTTATGACCGGATTGCAGGTCTTTACGATATTACGTTCAAGCTCAATGGCTACGGTCGTTCGCTCGATCAATACCTGCGCACACATCCGCTGCCGCTGCGGCCCGGCGCGCATGTCCTTGATGCCGGTTGCGGGACGGGATTGCTGACGCTGGCGCTGCTGCGTGCGGTCAAAGTTCCTGTGAAGATCACCGCCGTCGATCTCTCTGCTTCTTCGATTGCGAAGGCCGAGCGTGCCGTCGTCGAGCGCGCCAGACGATCACACAAGGTCTGGTTTACGCAGGCCAATGTGCTCGCGCTCCCCTTTGCCGACGACTCTTTTGATCTGGTGGTGACCAGCGGGGCGCTCGAATACGTGCCGCTCTCCGAAGGCTTCAGCGAGTTGGCGCGCGTCCTGATGCCCGGCGGCCACATGCTTCATCTGCCAGTGCATCCATCGCTCGCCAGTCGTTTCTTGGAACTCTTATTCCGTTTCAAGACGCACCCACCGCGCGAAGTCGCAGAGAATACGCAGCGTCATTTTCGTATCGTCGAGCAATACCGCTTCCCGCGCTTAGAGCCGATTGGCTGGACAAAGACCGCCATCCTCGCGCAGAAAATTTAAGCCGAGACGCGAGAACATAAGGCCCTAGTGTTCCTAGCTCCGTAGGAGCTATTCTTGCTTCGCATCTAATTCGCGTAGATCTATTTTTGATCATCACCATTCACTGCGCGCCCGCCTGTCTGAGCATTTGAACAATATCGGTTTTGCCGCCGTCAACCGCCGCCCTCAGGGCCGTCGAGTCATAGTTATCCCTGGCGTTTACGTCCGCACCCTTTTTGATCAGAGCGCGTGCGATCTCCGGTCGTCCGTTCTCCGCAGACAAGATCAGCGCCGTCTTCCCTTCCATATTCCTCGCGTCAGGATTAGCTCCGTGATCGAGCAGGGCCTGAGCCGTATCTGTCTTGCCCATCACAACGGTATGCATCAGCGGCGTGTAGCCGTTATTGTCTTTCGCTTCCGTGTTCGCGCTGCTTGCCAGAAGCGTCTCGACGATCTCCGTATGCCCCTCGAACGCCGCCCACAGGAGGGCCGTCCCGCCGTCCTTGCTTTTGAAATTGACATCAGCGCCCCGACTCAACAGGAGTCGAACGACCTCTATATGATCCTTCCACGCAGCCTGTATGAGCGGCGTCGTGCCTTCAGCGTCCTGCGCGTTCGGATCAACGCCCTCGTCTAGCAAGGCTTTGACGGCAGCGCTGTCTCCCGCTCCGGCGGCGCGCGTCAACTCTTTGATCCGACCCGTGCAGCCCGCCAGCAGAGCGAGCATTGCCGCGAGCAAAATGGCCGCGCTTAATCTGTGCGTTGTCATCTTTAGATTTTTGCGTGTGCGAGGGAGTGCTTTGACCGCTTTAGTGCAGGCAGACCTTTATTTGACGGGCACGAGCCTTAGGATGCGGTCATCCGCGTCGGCTGGCGTGCCGCGCCCATCACGATTGGAAGTGGAAAAGTAGATCGCCCCGTCCGGCCCTTCCGCAATCTCGCGTATGCGACCGTATTTCTTTTCCAGCAAGCGCTCGTGGCTCACCACGCGACGGCCGTCGAGGACCACGCGGATGATCGTCTCCCCGCGCAAGCCCCCGAAGAAGAAGTTGCCGCGAAATTGCGGAAAGGCCGTGCCGTGATAAAACATCGCGCTCGCGGGCGCAACAGCGGGAGTATATTCCAGCAGCGGCGACTCAAGACCGGCGCGCGACTGCGTATGATGAATCGTGGGCCAACCGTAATTTTTACCGCGCTCGACGATGTTGACCTCGTCGCCGCCTCCCGGCCCGTCGAAACCCGAAGGGCCATGCTCTGTTTGAAACTGCAAGTTCGTGCCGGGCTGCCAGTCTATGCCCTGCGCGTTGCGATGGCCCAGCGACCAGATTTCCGGTCGCACATCTTTTTGGCCCACGAACGGATTATCCGGAGGGACTGTGCCGTCGTCGTTCAAGCGCAAGGTTTTTCCGGCCAGCGAATCCATGCGCTGGGCCAACTCTCGATCAGTCGCATCGCCCGTCGTCACATAGAGCTTTCCGTCCGGGCCAAAGCGCGCGCGGCAACCGGCATGATATTGCGCCGCAGGGATGTTTTCGATAATCACTTTGCGATCAGTGAGCCCCGCGCCGGTCTCGCGAAAGCGGACGACGCGCACCAGTTGACCTGCTCCGCGATACGCGTAGGTGAGATAAAGCAGATGATTGGCGGCGAATTGCGGATGGAGCGAGAGGTCCATCAGGCCGCTCTCGCCCGAAGGCTCTACGTCCGCGATGTTGGCGAGCGGCTCTGCGCGCAGACGATTATTCTCTATGACGCGCACGCGGCCCGGTCGCTCCATAAAGAACAGCCGTCCGTCAGGCGCGAAGGCTATGGCCCAGGGAACTTGTAGATTTGCGGCGACCGTCTCGACGCGAAACTGCACGGCCGCATCACCGGGCGAGCGTTCGATCTCGCCTGCGCCTCTCCCCGTAGGCGGCTTGGCGCAAGCCAGCGCGAGGATAATATGTAGGCAGAAAATTACGTACAGAATGCGTTTCATCTGCTGGCTCGGCTTTGACTCTTTAGAAGGATAGACGCCTGCGCTTCCGTCTCACTGAGAGATATACTCGTGAAGAAGTTTCAGCTCGTCGCCCTGCTCGCTCAGCTCTACGCGCAGAAGGTCGCGCATCGAGAGCATTCCGACCCAGCGATCACCTTCGACGACGGGTAAGTGCCGGCGGCCCGTGCGCTCCATCCTTTCGAGCGCTTCGTGCGGCGTGTCATTGGTTTCGATGACGGCTTGCAACTCGCTCATAGCCTCTTTGATCGGCATGTCCGCCGGATCGCGCCGCATTAACACGATGCGATTGAGCAGGTCACGCTCGGTCAGGATTCCGACCAGACGATTGTCTTCGCCGAGCACGCAGACCCCTCCGATCTTGCGTTGGCCCATGTACTCTGCCGCCTCCAGTACGGTCACCGAATCGCGCACGAAATATGGCTCGCGGTCGCGGATCACGTCCCTGATCGTCATCATCTTATTCGATTCCCCCTTCAGGTGGTCTCGGTAGAGCGTCGCTTCCTCATTATAAATAATAGCGGTCTTGCTGTCTGTAAAGATTGTGCGAAGGCCTCCACCCTCGTCAATCAAGTTTGATTGCGGGGCAGCACGGATTCAATGCTGTGCAGCAGGACAACGACCTGATCCCGGCTCTCGTCACTGCTCTTGGTAATCAAGGCCACGTAATCGCTGGTAATCTCCGACACGATTCCCTCGTAAACGCCTCCCGATAAGGTCTTGATACTGACGGCCTGCCCTTTGTAACGCCTGAAGAGGTTTTCCACGCGCTGCAAGTCCATCTCAATCGACCTCCGTTTGTTGTCGTCAATTATTAACGGCGCTTGTCTCTGTTTCTGTTTCCCCCTTGTCAAACCATGTGACGAAAAAGTACCTGTACTTATCCGGGTCTTGCACGGTGATAAAGCGTCCGCCCCAACCTTCATCAACGGGCGGCGCGACTTCTACACCGCGCCCTCTCAATTGCTCGTAATATGCGTCGACGCTTTCGACGCCGAGGAAGAAGTGTACGCCTCGCCCGCGCCTGAGCATGGTTTCCAGTTGCTGCACCAGCGTAATCTTCAAACGCCCTGCACGCAGCGTTGCCATTGGCGGGTCGGCCTCCGGCATGTTTGTGACGGCCTCAAGACCAAGCTGCTCCTGATAAAATGCCACAGACTCTTCAAGGCTGTTGACCTCCAGAAACAAGAGATCGAGTCCGGTAAAGCCAGCCATCCCTTTACTCACTCTCTTCACAAATATCGAAGAATAAAATATACGCCGTAGATTCCGACGACGACGATGAACCAGAAGGCCATCTCCTGCGCCAACACGAAACGGCGCGCAGGATGCGAAAGATCGTATCGCTCGCGAAGCATGCTCAAAGCAGAATGCGCATGAATAATACCGGCGATGACCAGCATCCCAGCCAGCAGCGCCAGCGGCCAGAGAAACAGCACGTATTGATAACGCACCACGAAGAGCAGCACTAATCCGACGACGAGAAACAGCAGCGCCGCCACACACTGGCCGGAGATGGCGTCTGCCTGCGCCGCTGGCGAAGAATAGGGAACGAACGGCGTTTCCTGATAGAACTCTTCAGGCTGCTGTCTTTGCGCATCGTAGGCGGCGCGCTGGCGTTCGTCGCGCAGCACACCATAAGCCTCGTTCAGCGATTTCATCTCCTCCTCGTCGCCGCCGCGATCCGGGTGATACTGGACGGCGAGTCGCTTGTAGAGGCGATCAATCTCGCTGCGCGGCGCATCCTCTGCTGCTCCGAGAATCGAATAGTAATCTTTGTTTGAGTCTGACTGGCTCATCAAAGAATCCCGCCCGGCCTGACTTTTTGTTCGAGAGCTTATACTACTCGCCCCGGCAAAATCTTTCCAGACTAGGTCGAGCCGTCTGTCCGGCAGGGAGCGCGCGAGGGCCTACCGTTTTTATGTTAAGCTGATCATTAGACGATAATTTTTCGTTTCGTAAAATAAAGGGGCGATGGAGACTAAGTGACACAAGCATTCAAGGCGGGCGACGATCTACTATTCCAGCTTGAGAGCGGCTTCGGGTTGCTGCGCGTGCTGGCCGTCGAAGATCAGGCAGAAGGAGCAACAGTCTGGCATCTGCTCGCTTACGAAGAGCTTTTTCCGGACGCGGAGACGGCCGAAGCAGCGTTGGCCCAGGCGGGCGCGCTGCACCCGCGCATCCGGCACATGGCGCTCACAGACAGGGCATTCGAGCGCACACCCGGCGCACGGCTTGGCAATCGCCCCGTAACGGAAGACGAACTCTCTGCTTACAGAGAATGGTTAGAGACTGACGAAAGATTCGTCTCTGATCGTTCGGCCCTGTTGATGCTCGGTATCCGCTAAACTTACGGAGGCTGCTTGCACCATTTATCAAGGCTGGCTAAAGCTGGCTACGGCGTAACCTGCGCAGCTATTTCTCTGTGCCTTTGAAACCAAGATATGTCCCGGAGCTGATCCCCATCAGGGCCAGCAGCGTTCCGCTAAACTCCGGCATCGCGAGACGATCATAAACAGAGTTGACGAAGATAATCCCCACCACGATTGTCCAGACAACGATCTGCAAGCGATGAAAGGTGACTTCCCCGTTGTCTACTAAGATGTCGTTGAAGAACCCCTTTGAAGGCGGAATCTCGGTCCCCGTCTGAAACTGCGCGAGCATGGCATTGACGACGAAAAGCCTGGCCTGTTTGCTATCCAGCTCGGTCTGCAAATCGCTCGCGCCCGTCGGCTGTGGTGGCGGCGGATTATTGGAGCCCACGGCGAAATAGGATTTGATCTCGTTGATGCGATTGATGAGCACACTCTTTTCCGCTTCGTAATCGGCGATCTGACCGGCGATAGTCGTCGCCTTGCTGTTATCAACCAGAGTCGCCCCCAGAGCCGTGCCCGCGCCGATTCCAATCAACACCAATGCCGAGCTTGAGATTGTGCTGTACTCTCCTGTGATGAGCCAGATCAACAAAAAGGAGGTTACGACCAGCACGAACCAGAAAGCCATCTGGACGCGCCCGAGACTATAGGGGTACAGCTTATTGTCAGTTCTTTTCGGGCCTGATGTGCGCAACAGCGTCGTGCGGTGGCCCAGATACAAGATGCTGAGCAGCACGGCAGCCACCAGGAGAAAGCAACTCCAGAATCCCCACTTGTGAATGACTATGAACTCAAGGGTCTGAGCGCCCTGCAATGGATAGCCGTTCTCCAATCCGACGCTCACCTGAATCGGTTTGGTAAACCCCTTGGGCTGTCCCAAAAGATCTCCCCACAAATCTTCATTTCCCGCCGAGCGGCTCAGATGAAACTGCACCAACTCGTCTTCGGGATAGATTACTTCAGGGTACTCGCCCGTCACAGGTCTGCCGTCGAGGAAAATTATGATCTCCTGCTTCTGGCAATCCGGCGTGCCCGCGAGACATTTGGATTGCTGAACCAGCGCCGGCAAATTCTCCACGCGCAAAGTTATCAGCTCATCGAGCCCTGCTCTCTTCTTGTCGATACCAATAACCTTCGGCACAGCGGTCGGCGCTGTTTGCGCCGGAGCGCTGATCGGCTGAGGGCTCGGAGTAGTTGTCAACGCAGGCGACGGCGAAACTGTGGGGGCTTGCACAGGTGTCGTCGTCGCGGCAGGCGTGGGGGCGTTGTTAGCATTGGCGCTACTTTGCGCGTGCCCCTTTGTTGCCACACCGAAGATCAAACAGAGTGACGAGAGAAGAGCTAAGGCAGATGCACATGTAAGTTTTCGTAAATATCGACTGACGCGCATTGGCTATCCTTTAACTTTAGGGATGGAGGTCTCCGAGCTAAACCGACAGACCCGGACAGGCGAGGCAAAGGATTCTTAACAGTCATGAAAAGTTGTCAAGGGCTTTGTCGGCATGTGGCGCGGCTATTATATTGACATTTAAAATCACGTCAATTTTTATCTTTCGTCTCTGCGAGAGTTGAGAAGATTCATCCTCCCGGACATTGCATCCCACAAAGGAAAACGGCAGCCAACTTTGACTGCCGTAACTCTTCTTTAAAACTATAATCGGGGCGAGAGGATTCGAACCTCCGACCTCACGGTCCCGAACCGTGCGCTCTACCAGGCTGAGCCACGCCCCGTCGATTGAACACAATGGATATTAGGTGACGCGCACCGGCATGTCAAACCTATGCGTTGCCGGATTGGGCCGCGCGCGCCTTTTCGCGGCGCGATTTGAGATATTCGATCACGGGCGGCATCAATGAGAGCGCGACGATAACGATCACGACGATCTCTATGTGTTCGCGCAGGGCTGGAAATGCCCTTCCCAGAAAGAAGCCGCCGAGGATCATCGTAAAGACCCACAGAAAACCGCCGATGACGTTGTAGATGACGAACTGGCGATAGGGCATCTGCGCTGCCCCTGCGACAATCGGGGCGAAGGTGCGCACGATGGGCACGAAGCGCGCGATGATGATCGTCTTTCCGCCATACTTTTCGTAGAACGCCTGCGCTTTCTGCAAATGGCTGGGACGAAAGAGCAGAGATTTCTGTCGCTTGAAAAGACGCGGCCCCATCTTCGAACCCGTAAAATAACCGACGGCATCGCCGATCACAGCCGCCAGAAAAACTCCTATAAGGAGCGCGAAGAGATTGAATTTTCCATCCGCCGCGAAGAGCCCTGCGACAAAGAGCAGAGAGTCACCGGGAAGGAAAAAGCCCGCCGCCAGTCCCGTCTCGGCAAACACCACGAAGAGGATAACGACGTAGCCCGCAGCCGCGATGGTCTCGGGATTCAGGTAGTACCTGATCTGCTGATAAATGTCGTAAAGTGAATCCATAAAATGCAGATGTCAGATTTTAAATGTTAGATGCTAGTAAGTTGTTTTTACCAACATCTAACATCCAGCATCTAATATCTGTCCTTTAGCTTTTGCTTTCCGGTGTCCAGCCGTAATGTCCTATCAGCGGGACGAAGGCGCATGGGCCATGATCTTCGCGCTTGAAACCCTTCTCTGTTCTGACGACGCGGACGAGCCTTTGCGATTCGCGAGATTCGCCAATAGGAATAACGAGCCGTCCCGTTGGGCCCAACTGCGCCATAAGCGGCTCCGGGACATCAGGGCCTCCGGCGGCAACCAGTATTCCATCATAAGGAGCATGCGCGCTCCAACCGAGCGTGCCGTCGAAACATTTGACGGTCGCGTTGTAGATGCCGAGTGCTCGGATACGCGCTTGAGCCTGGCGCGACAGCTCTGCGATGCGCTCGATGGCGTAGACCTGCGCGGCGAGGCGCGCGAGCACAGCCGTTTGATAGCCAGAGCCCGCTCCTATCTCCAGCACACGACTGCGGTCGTCCAGCTCAAGCAGCTCGGTCATACGCGCGACGATAAAGGGCTGCGAAATGGTTTGATTGGCGGCGATGGGCAACGCATGATCGCCGTAAGCGCGTCCCTGCAAAGCCTCAGGCACAAAGAAGTGGCGAGGCACGGCGCGCATCGCTTCAAGCACGCGCGAGTCCTCTATGCCGTAATGCTTGCGCAGGCGATCAATCATTCGCTCGCGCGGGATACGGTAAGCGTCCGTAGATGAATTGGGCCGCAGCGGCGCGGAACTCAAAATCTTTTCTCCAAATAAAAAGATCGTAAACGGCCGAATCATCAATCGTCAATAGAGCGGAAGCTCGCGTCCACTGCCGATTACCTGAGCGCGTCATTTACGATCAAGGAATAAGAACCTTAACCTTCGGAAGTCTCTAACTGTTCTGTAAAACCTCTGCGGCGCTGATGTAGTTCCAGGTATCAATCGCCGTCAGCGCGCGATGGTCTGTCATATCACTGCGCAGCGGCGTGACGGAGACAAAGCCCTGCTCTATGGCGTGATAATCCGTGCCGTCCTCGCGGTCAGAGCTGAAATACTCTTCGCCAATCCAGAAATACGGCTTGCCGCGCGGGTCTATGTGTTCGCTGATGACGGGGCGCGCATTCTTCAAGCCCTGCCGCGTGACGCGCACGCCCTTGATTGCGCCCGGAGGGATGTTGATGTTAAGCAGCGTTCCTTCAGGTAATCTTTCGACCAGGGACTTGCGCACGGCTGTGACGGCGAATCGCGCCGCTTCCGTAAAATCGAAATTCTCGCGCGCGACCAGACTAAAAGCCAGTCCGGGCACACCCAGAATAGTAGCTTCGAGCGCGCCCGCGACCGTCCCGGAATAGGTTGCATCGTCGCCCAGATTGCCGCCGTGATTGATACCGGAGACGCAGATGTCCGGAAGCTCTTCGGGGCCGAGGATTTTGTTCAGGGCGAGCGTGACGCAATCTGTTGGAGTGCCGTCGACAGTCCAGTGCCGTTCGTCTATGCGACGTATGCGAAGAGGGCGCGCGAGCGTCAAGCTATGAGATGCTCCGCTCATCTCTGAGGCAGGGGCGACCGTATAGACTTCGCCCACTTCCCTGAGCGCCTCTTCTAATTTGACGAGGCCGTCAGAGTAGATACCGTCATCATTGGTCAGCAGAATACGAGTCATCAGAGATAACCAGATACTTGGGCGCAAGTGAACCCGACCCTTCTCGCCGGAAGCAACTAAGGTTGCTCAACACAAACCGAGCAGTGCGATCAATGGGTCGGGCGCGCTTGAACCTGAAGGCTACAGTGGCCGCTCAATTCAATGCACTTGTGTGGTGGAAAGGACAATGACACTTGTGCGCGGAAAAGAGGGTTGACGCTTTCGCGTCGCACACTCTAGTCGCGAGTGACGCGCGGTCGGCCCTTCTTCTTATTGCGCTTGCGTGCGAGGGCCGATTTGAGCTTGGCCTTTTGCCCCGGCGGCATGAAGAACGCATGCTTCTTCGCGTCTTTGATAATCTCTTCGGTCATCACACGACGCTTGAAACGCCTCAATGCGCTCTCGATTGATTCACCTTGATTAACCGTTACTATCGCCATTCCCTTACATCTCTCCTGAACTTCTATCTGTATGGTTTGAAAATCTGAGGCGCTTACCGAAACGGGAAGAGCGCCTTCGCCTGTCTATTAAACACGCCTGAAACCTCAATGGTCAAGCGCACATGAACCCCGCGAGCCTTCGACTATGGTTCGCGGGGTTCAAGCTAGTTAAGCAACCCTTGGCGACGGCCCACGCTTTAGGCGTTGGCAGCCGTGGTTGATTTGCTGCGGCTGAGGCCCTGAATCTGCACGGGCTTCTCTGCCTTGATGTCCGCCTGCTTGAGCACCATCTCGTTGTAGAGACGACGCATCATCGCGGCCTCTTCAGCCGCCG
>DATLMN010000295.1:0-6470 GCA_035537255.1 Pyrinomonadaceae bacterium
TGGGCGTGGCGCTCTATACGAATCGCAAACATGACGAGGCGACGAAGGCTTTTGAACAGGCCGTTGGATTCGATCCCCGGTTCGCGCCCGCGCTGGCTTATCTGGGGATGATCTACGACGAGACCGGACGATACGCGGAAGCCCTGGCGCTATATGAACGCGCCGTGGCGGCAGACGAGCGGCTCGCCGCCGCACAGTACTTGGCCGCCGATGCGCTGCTCAGACAAACCGCGCCCGATCTGACGCGCGCCGAGCGACTGCTCACACGCGCCTTGGAACTTGACCCCGGTTTTCCTCCGGCGCGTCTCTCGCTGGCGAAACTCTACCTGCGCATGGAGCGCCTGACAGATGCCGCCACACAGCTTGAGCGTCTTGTCGCGGCCGATCCGAATTTGCCAGAGGCGCAATATCAGCTCGGCAGAGTTTACATGCGACTGAAGCGCACAGCAGAAGCGCAAAAGGCGCTCGCCGCGTTTAAGCGATTGAATGAAGATCAACAGCAACAGGCGCAAAATGATCGTCAGGAATTGATTCGCCGTCTCGCGAACGTGCGCTTTTGAGAGGATTTCCTTGAGCTATGATGATGACGAATCCGCACGCGGCAAAATTTATTCTGACCAGCCTCCTTTTCGTCGCGCTTTCGACGCCCGCACAGCAACATTCAACGTCGCCCGCCACACAGCCGCCCGCTCAAACTCCCTTGGCCGTCGAAGAGTGGAACGACCAGTTTGACGGTCAGGCATTGGACACTAACAAGTGGGAACGCTTTACCTTCGAGGGAGGTGGCGGCGGGAAGGCGGAGGTCAGCGGCGGGATGCTTCGCATGCGCGGCATGGGCGGCTCGCGCGCAGGCGTGCGCACCAAACAGACCTTCAGCGGTGATCGCTTTATCGTTGAAGCCACGATCGCCAAAGTGGGAGCAGCTCTCCCAGAGGCGGGTCAGTCGAACGCGCCGCCTGGCAACGCGATTCTCACAGTCCTGTTCGACGGGTCGGAGCGCAATCGCATAGAGTGGCTGCTGACCAGCGATGGCAGGTTCGAAGCATGGTCTGTGGTCGACGGCAAGGGCGAGCGGCTGGACAACCGCAAGCTCGGAACAAAAGACGCGCAGCCGACGATCAGCATTGCGCGCAAAGGCGATGACTATTTCTTCGCGCTCAACGGCGAAGTCGGCATGCAAAAGAGTATCAGGAATATGCCGCGCGCCTTTCGCGTGATGCTTTACGGTTACGGGTCGTCGGAAAATGATTGGGACTCTGTCCGAATAGTCGTCCCGCAGAAGAAATAAGAATCTGTCACAGTATCAACTGGGATTGTGAACCAATGAGGTTGCCAGACCGCCGCATAGCAGCGCTCCTTCTAGCCGGGTTGCTCTTCGTCGTCGCCGCTGAAGAGTCTCAACTGCTGGGCCAATCAAGATCGCGCGAGCTTAGCGGAAGAACACGCAACGGACAAGCAACTCTTTACACCAATCCCATCTTCGATACGGACTTTCCAGACCCGACGGTCATACGTGCATCCGACGGCTGGTACTACGCCTATGCGACGCAGTCGATTATCGATGGACGGATGCTCAACATACAGGTCGCGCGTTCGCGCGATCTGACGCGCTGGGAACATCTGGGCGACGCTTTGCCTGTGAAACCCGTGTGGGCCAATCAGACGCAGAAGCTCTGGGCTCCGCACGTGAGCCAGCACAAGGATACCTATTACATGTATTTCTCGGCTGACCCGAACACGCTCACGGGGCTGTGTCTGGCGGTCGCCACCAGCCGCTCGCCGCGCGGGCCTTTTACAGATTCGGGCAAGCCTTTGAAGTGCGGCGCGAGCTTCGTCAACATAGACCCCATGGCCTTTGATGATCCCGCGACGGGCAAGCGGCTGCTTTACTGGGGCTCAGGTTTCGAGCCGATAAGAGTGCAGGAGCTTGCAGCTGATCGTCAGAGCTTCGCGCCCGGCAGTCAGCCTGTCGATTTGGTTCGACCAATCAAGGATGAGAACCCGGATAACTATCAACGTCTGATAGAGGGCGCGTGGGTCGTCAAGCGCCAGGGGTTCTATTATCTCTTTTATTCCGGCGATAACTGCTGCGGAGATAAAGCGCATTACAGTGTGATGGTCGCGCGCTCACGCAGCGCGACCGGCCCTTTCGAGACGCTGGCCCAGGCGACGGGCAAACCAAAGAGCGTCATCCTCGAACGCAACGAACGTTTTATCGCGCCCGGCCACAACTCAATCGTCACGGACGGTGCAGGCCGGGACTGGATTTTTTACCACGCGATTGATTCAAAAAATCGCTTATTGAGTAGCAGCATCGGCGGCGACCGCGACGTGCGGCGCATTATGTTGATGGACAGAGTAATCTATCGCAACGGCTGGCCGCAGATAGAAGATGGTACGCCATCGACGAAAAGCCGACGCGCTCCGCAGACCAGATAGGTCAAAAGTAGAATTGTTCGCTGACACAAGATGTAAATTGATCTAGCTATGCCACAGCCCAGGCGAAAAGATACTGCTTGTGCCCCTTGCGCCCAGCGCAGCGCGCTCCATTTTTTACATGGAGCGGTCGCTCGCATTGCGCTGTCTGTGCTCTTGCTGTTCTTCTTGTGCCTGCCTGTCTCGCAAGCGCTCGGTCAAGCTCAAACGGCGGCGGCCAGAATCTCTATTGACGCGAGCAAAGTTGAAGGCCGAATCAGCCCGCTGCTCTACGGCCAGTTCGCGGAGTTTATGTTCGAGAATATCAAGGGCGGACTTTATGCGGAGCTGATTCGCAATCGCAGCTTTGAAGAAGCGCCGAACGTAATCGGATTATCACGCCACTGGGAGCGCTATCCGGATGACCGCAATGATGACTACGCGCTGAACTTTCGCTGGGACGAGAAGGTTTCCTATCCGGTCAGGAAAGTTGAAGTGAAAGACGCCGGAACGAAAGAGTCGGGAGCATGGGTCGAGCATTCGCTTGCGGTCGAAGCGGGCGACGGCGTCGTCCCGCGTCATGGTCTTTTTCAAAGTCGCATTCCCGTCGAGCGTGGGCTCGAATATCGCGGCTACCTTTGGATCAAGTCGGAAAATTATCAAGGGCCTGTCACAGTCGCGCTCGAAGCCGATATGGTTGACGGAGAGATTTATGCTGCCGCCGAGATAACGAACATCAGCGGCGATTGGCGCAAGTACGAATTTACACTCAAGCCCTCGAAGAGCGATCCGCTCGCTCGCCTTTGTATTCTCTTTACGGGTCGCGGGCGCATCTGGATTGATCAGGTGTCGCTTCTGCCTGCCAATGCTGTGGACGGCGTTCGGGCAGATGTTTTAGAGAAAGTCAAAGCGCTCAAGCCCGCATTCGTGCGTTGGCCCGGCGGCAACGTCGCGCAGGATTATCACTGGCAATGGGCCATTGGCCCACGCGACGAGCGTGTGACGTGGGTCAATCTCTCATGGAAAAACGAGCCGGAGCCGAGCGATTTCGGCACGGACGAATTTATTCAATTCAGCCGTCACGTCGGCGCAGAGCCTTCGATCACAGTCAATGTCGAAGGTTGCGGCGCAACCGTTGAAGAGGCTGCCGCGTGGGTCGAGTATTGCAACGGAGCAGCGACTACTAAATACGGCGCAATGCGCGCCGCCAATGGTCACAGAGAACCATACAATGTGCGCTACTGGGAGGTGGGCAACGAGATTTGGGGCAGTTGGGTGCGCGGCCATTCCAGTGCGGAAACTTACGGGCGTAACTTTAATCGTTACGCAGAGGCGATGCGCGCTGTCGACCCGACGATCAAGCTGATAGCGGTCGGCGATAATGATATGAATTGGAATCGCACCGTGCTTCGTCTGGCTGGCCCTGCGATAGACTACTTGGCGATTCATCATTATTACGGCAGAAGCGAGATGAAAGGTGACGCGCTTAACCTGATGGCGCGCCCGCTCTTTTACGAGCGCTTTTATAAAGAGGTCGCGAAATTGATCGCGGAGACAGTGCCAGGCAAACAGATTCGGCTAGCGATCAACGAATGGGGTCTTGATCTTCCTGGCCCAAGACAGTATTCGATGGAGTCCGCGCTTTACGGCGCGCGACTGATGAATGTCTTCGAGCGCTCTGGCGAGCTGGTAGAGATGAGCGCCGTCTCTGATCTGGTCAACGGTTGGCCGGGCGGCATCATTCAGGCGAGCCGCCACCAAACATTCGGGACGCCGACCTACTGGGTCAACACGCTCTACAGTAATCGCGTGGGCACGAACAGAGTCGCCGTGCAGGTCGAAAGCCCAACATTTGATACGACGCTTGAGGGACGCAACGTTCCTTTTCTTGATGTGGTGGCGAGCCGCTCGACCGATGGCAAGCAGCTTTTTATCAAGGCCGTCAATACCAACCAGCAGGCGGCTTTGAAAACGACCATTACTTTGAAGGGCGTAGAGGTTGCTCCGCGTGCCGAAGTCGAAACCGTCACCGCCGAGCGGCTGAACGTCTTTAATAGCTTTGCGACGCCCGAAGCCGTAAGCGTCAAACGCTCTACAGCGAGCGCCGCGCAAAGCTTTACTGTAGAGTTACCCAAACATTCTGTCTCTGTGATAACGCTGAGCGTGAAGTAGAGAGTTACGCCATGAGCAAAGAGGACGGGCCAACGGGTATGCAAAAAAGGCGGATCACGCTGCATGACGGGAGGTATCTGATTTTTTATACCTTCGAGGACGAGCCCTTGCCCGACGCTTCTGCTGATCAAGAGAGTGCTGCTCGGCGGCGCAGAGAGCCAGAAGCCGTAGTGCCGCAGGCGGAGGAGGAGCGCCGTGTCTGAGCTGCGTTGGAATCCACTGCTTGGCGAATGGGTCGCGACCGCCACGCACAGGCAGGAGCGCACGTTTCTGCCGCCCGCCGATTTCTGCCCGCTCTGCCCGACCAAAAAGGGCGGCTTTCCGACGGAAGTGCCCGAAAGCGCCTATGACATCGTCGTCTTCGAGAATCGTTTCCCCTCCTTGCGACCCGATCCGCCCGCGCCCGCCATCGAGGGCTCGGACCTTTATCCGGTGCGTCCCGCACAGGGCGTCTGCGAAGTCGTGGTCTATTCTTCAGACCACAACACAACGCTCGCCGCAGAGCCGGTCGAACAGATTTATCAACTGGTGCAGGTCTGGACTGATCGCTTTCTGGAGCTGGGCGCGCGCGACTTCGTCAAATATGTTTTCGAGTTCGAGAACAAGGGCGAAGCCATCGGCGTCACCCTGCATCACCCGCATGGACAGATTTACGCTTACCCCTTTATCCCGCCGCGCATCGAGAGGGAACTGGGCGAGGCACGCTCGCATCAGGCGCGTACGGGACGCTGCCTGCTCTGCGATGTGATCAGGGAAGAGCAGCGCGATGGGCGTCGAGTCATCGCCGTAAACAACTCCTTCGTCGCTTATATTCCGTTCTTTGCGGGGTATCCGTACGAGGTTCACATCGCATCATTGCGCCACCTGCAAGCGCTCTCTGATATGGAGCAGCCGGAGCAGAAGGACCTGGCCGAGCTGCTTAAGATGGTGCTGACCGCTTACGACCGATTATTCAACCTCTCGTTCCCCTATATCATGTCCATCCATCAGCGCCCGACTGATAATCGCCCGTATGACTACTATCATTTCCATATCGAGTTCTATCCACCACTGAGGACTGCGACCAAGCTCAAGTATCTGGCGGGAAGCGAAACGGGGGCCGGAATGTTCATCAACGACACGCTCGCCGAAGAGAAGGCCCTTGAGCTGCGCTCGCACGTTTCGCCCGTCGGTTGGAAGGAGCAGCGCCATGATTGATCGAAGCACTTTGAGCGCTGCCTTTGGCCGACAGTTCGGAGACTCAGCGGAGCTGCGACTGTTTCGCGCACCCGGCAGAGTCAACCTGATTGGCGAGCACACAGATTATAACGACGGCTTCGTGCTCCCGATGGCGATTGATAGCGAAACGGTGGTCGCCGCCCGTGCCAACAACACCACGCGCGTGCGTGTCCATTCTCTCAACATGAAGGAGACGGCCGAGTTTGATCTGGACAAGCCGGGGCCGAAGCAACGTGGAATATGGCTCGATTATATTGAGGGCATCGCACAGGTTTTGCAGGGGCGAGGACTTTCAGTGCGCGGCGCTGATATGGCAATTGCCTCGGACATTCCGACCGGCGCGGGCCTTTCCTCTTCGGCGGCGCTGGAAATCTCTACCGGGCTCGCGCTGCTCGCCGTGTCAGGTATCGAGACTGACAGGGTCGAGCTGGCGCTTGCCGGACAGCAGGCCGAACACAGCTACGTCGGAACCAAATGCGGGATCATGGATCAACTGGTCGTCGCCTGCGCACAGAAAGGTCATGCGCTCTTTATTGACTGTCGCTCGCTTCAGACGACGCAAATCCCTTTCGAGACTTCGGAGACGGCGCTTGTCATCTGCGACACGCAGGTCAAACATGAGCTTTCGTCTTCGGAGTACAACACGCGCCGCGCCGAATGCGAGC
>DATLMN010000296.1:0-3648 GCA_035537255.1 Pyrinomonadaceae bacterium
AGCACTGCTACGGCGTCCGCCAGCACGGATGAACGTCGTAAAGAGCAGCGCCGCAAGGGCGAGCGCAAATGGTGGGGCAGGCGCAGTTCCGATCTTCCTGCACGTCTCTCTAAGGCAGGCGCTTCGACGGCTTCGCAAACAACAGAGCCGCACGAGGCAAAGGCAGACACGCGCGCTCTCGTTCATGCTCCGACGGCCATGTTCGGCGCGTACCGTGTCGATCAGGAGGTTGGTAAATTGTTACTGGGCCAACCGCACCGTATGGACGTGCTGGCCTCTCGCGCGCCCGATGATCGCCGCGCCGTCGAAAACTCTCTGACCAAGGCGCTGCATGCGCCCGACACTGATATGGAAGCGCGACGACGCGCGCTTGAAGCTCTGGAAGATTACGGCTTCGTGGCGCGTCTGAGCGCCTCGCTGCTGCTTGCTTCCGAAGCTTATGAGCGTGCCGCAGCCGCTCGCACCTTAGGCGAGTTGGAAGCGCTCTCGTCGCTGCCGTTTCTGCTCGAAGCGCTCTACGATGCAGAGCCGATTGTGCGCACGCAGGCCGTGACGAGCCTCGGCGCTCTTAAACAGCCCGCCGCCATCGGCGCATTGCTGGACATGGCGCGCCGCCATCCGGAAATGCCAGCTTCGCTCTTGAGCCGCGTGCTGAGCGCCTGTTCGCTGGATTGCCTTGACTTCGGCGATGCTCCGGCGATTGATACGGAGATGGTGAGCGTTAATAATGCTGCGCCAGGGCCTTTTACCGGCGAGATCACCAAGCTCGAAACCTCTACCCTGATCGAAGAACTGCCCGAATGGTTGGAGGACGAGCATTTGACGGAGGCGCTCGCCCACGTGGAGAGCACGGACGCAGAGGCGCGCAAAGTAGCCGCACGCCAGCTCGCGCAATTTCAGGTGCAGCGCGCCGTCTATGCTTTGACGCAGATGGCCGCCAACGATATTGAGCCGAGCGTGCGCGCCTCTGCCATCGCGAGCTTGGCGGACATCAATCACGAGTCTGTCTTTCCGTCCGTGTTGATGGCGTTCGCAGACGAGGCGCGCGAGGTTCGCGCAGCCGCAGCGCGCGCTCTTTCACATCTGAGCTTTGACCGCGCGGATGCCTATGTGCGGCTGATCGACATGAGCGGGCCGGACAAGCTGCGCGAGGTGGCACAGGCCTGCATCAAGGGCGGCATGGCTGCGCAGGCCATAGAGCGTCTCGCCAGCACGGATCGTCGCCAGGCTTACGAATCCTTCGCGCTGCTTTCGCTCCTTGCCAAATGCAACGAGACGGAGCCGATTCTGGATGCGATCACCAAGCATAAGGACTACAATGTGCGCCTGTCGGCAGTGCGCCTGCTGGGACTCTCAGGACAGCCCGAAGTCGTGCAGCAGATTCGCCATCTGGCGGTCAAAGATGGACTGCCGGAAAAACTACGCACGGCGCTCCTCGAAGTGGTATATAAGATTGATCAGGCGCTGCCCGTGTGATGCGAAATGGTTGGTGACAAGATGGTCTCGCGCGTTGCATAATGCAGGGCGGATAGGGTTTCTTTCATTCCAGTGCCCCGATGATATACACCATGCCCCGCTCACATTCTTCTAATCGTAAATGGCGCGTTTCATTCGCCGCCGTCATTATCATGCTCCTCGTCTGCACGGGCTTTGACGCCGCCGCGCAGCAGAGAAAACGGCGCGGCAAACCGGCGAAGACACCTGCCACGCAGCAGACGGATTCAAACAGCAACGCCGCGACGACCACGACACCGCCGAAGCAGCAGAAGAAGAACCTCGCGCCGCTGCGTGGAAGCGATAGCCCGGCGGGCGGGCGCGCGACCATCACGTCGGACGTGCCCCTTAACGATTACGAGGCGTACAGGAGCGGCAATCGTTATTACGTAGTCATTCCGCAGGCGAATGCGCCGAGCACACCGGGCGGGCTGCGCGGTCGCGGCTACGACGACGTGCAGGTACACAAGCGCGGCAACGACACGGTACTCTCGTTTCGCTTAAGGCCCGGAACGACCGCGCACGTCAATCAGAAATTCAACAGGCTCGAAGTCGTCTTCAATTCTCCCGGCGATGCTTCCAGCACGACCGGCACGACGACGAGCAATACCAACACGGCGTCCGGCACAGCGGGCGGCACGACTTCCGGCACGGGTAACGCGAACACTTCGCGCCCCGGCACAACGACCACGCCGAACGGCAACACTTCGACCACGGGCGGGAGTACTTCAACGCCCGGCGCAAATACTTCAACCAGCACGGGTGCTGCCACTGTCGGAAGCACGCCTCCCATCATCTCTGTTTCACCCGACCCGACGACGGCGCTGCCGACTGTGACGCCTGCGCTTGGGCCAACTGCGGAAAGCTCGCCCGTCGCTCCATCGCCCACACCTCCCTCAGACCAGCTCGCTCAAACGCAGCCTGCGCCCAGCGTGCCCACAGCCGTGACGACGACGCCCGCCACGACCGGAACATCTCTCGGCGCGGTGCTTCGTAGTAACTGGCTGCTGGTGCTGATCGCTGCTTTGCTGCTTATCACTGTCGGCCTGGTGGCGATGACGCGCGCGCGGTCTCGCCGCAGCGCGACGGACGAAAAAATCACCGAGCGCGAGACTCCCGCCATCGAAGAAGGAACTTTGGAAAGCGTGGAGGCCGCGCCCGTTCGTGACGCTCCCGTTGTGGAAGCGGTTGCCGCAGCCGGGTCTGTTAACGCTGCCGCTTCGCTTGAATCGCCCTCCACCGTTGACGAGGCGGAGACCTTAGAGGTTGAGCCAGCCGATGCGCTCAACGTCGAGCGCGTACGCTTGGAGATCAAGCATGTCCTGACGGGACAGGAGTACGACGAGTCCGTCATCAACACGCCGATCAAAGAGACTCGTCAATTGATCGAAAGCGAGCTGCTCTTTGCGCTCTCCAAACGCAATACGGAGCGGCGTGATCGTGCGCTCAAGGCTTTTACGGAGCACGGATATTTTGACGACGCGACGCGCGACCTGCGCACGGCGGAAGTTCCAGCCGAACGTGCGGCCGCCGCTCGCAAGCTGGGCCTGACGCGGGATAATGCGGCCACGCCGCACCTCTCAGCCGCGCTCGAAGACGCAACGCCTGAGGTGCGCCGCGCCACCGTAGAGGCTCTGGCGGAACTGCGCGACCCCGAAGCCATAGGCCCGCTTGAATCGCTGCTTGAGCGCGAAGAGGATCGTAAAGTCCCGCACGCTTTGATCCAGCGTGCGATCAGAGCCAGCGCCGCTGCCGCCAGCGCCACAGCCGTACAGGAAGAACAGCCTGCCACTGTTGATGCCGAGACAGCAGAGCAGGAAGAAACGGTCACACTCGAAGCTGCACCCGTCGCCGTCGAAGATGCAGAGTCTCCTGCCGCAGAAGCTGCGCTCGCAGAGGCACAGGCCGAGACGCCCGGCGTCATCGAAGAATCTTTAGCAAGCACGCCGGAAACGGCTGTGCAGGAATTGCCTCTCACGCCGGAGACCGCCGGTCAAGCGCTCGAAGCCGAGCCCGCCTCCCTCACAGATCAGGATGCGGCGCGCGCCCAAACCGAGACCGAATCGTCCTCTGCGGCCCTCCCCATCGCGTCGGCGCTGGTCGAGGGAATTGTGACGGCGGAAGCTGGCGCGGCAGAGCGCCAGAGAGCCGAAG
>DATLMN010000297.1:0-2853 GCA_035537255.1 Pyrinomonadaceae bacterium
AGATGTTGCGCATGGAGATCAGCGCGGCGGGCACGGCGTCGCGTGCCAGCAGCTCACCATGTCCGAGCACGCTCGCTTCGACCGCTTGATCAGGCATCGTCAATGTGGCCTCACTCATTATTTACCCTCGCCGGAATTCGAATTCCCGTCGCCGGGCTTCTTGGTCTGTCGCTTGACCGTCTGACTCTCTTTCAAAGCCTTGAGCACGCGGCTCGGGCCTGTGATGATCTCCGTTCCTGCGGGCACGCCGCTCAGGATTTCGATGTCGGATTCACCAGTAATGCCGGTCGTGACCTCGACGAACTTGACCTTGTTGCCTTGCAGAATGTAAACGCCCTTGATGTCCTTGGGCTTGTCGCCGGGCGCAGTCGGTACGCTGCCCGCCACTGTCGGCGCGGGCGATGCCCCGGCTGCCGGAGCATTCGGCGCTTTCTCCACGATGGCCTGAAGCGGCACGGCGATGACGTTGTTCTTCACCTGAGTAGTAATCGTCGCGGTGGCGCTCATGCCGGGCTTTAATCCGTTGCGTATGTCGTCTGGCACGTTCTGCAACTGCACGACGACGCGAAACTCTTTCGCCTCCTGCACGTTGATCTGCGTTTGCAGTCCGCTCTGCGTCGCAGACTTGCCAAGCGCAAGGGGAGTCTTCTGCGTCACCGTGCCAGTGATCTCGCGGTCTGCGAAGGCGTCGACCTTGATCTTCGCAGGCTGGCCCACTTCGACTTTGGAAATCTCCGTTTCGTCGACCTTGACCTCGACGTTGACGGTCGACATGTCTGCGATGGTCAAAAGCGAAGTGGTCGAAAGTCCGGCGACGGCGAAAGTACCGACCTTGGAGGGCACGTCCGCGATGATACCTGTGATCGGCGCAAGCTGCGTGGCCTTGGCCAACTGGCTGGACTGACCGCGCTGTAGGGCTGCCTGTTGATTGGCGCGGGACTCTGCGGAAGAAACGCCTGCCTGCGCGCGCTGCACGCTGACGCGCGCGTCACGCACGTTGACGCGTTGCTGGTTGGCACGCGCAATCGCTTCCTGCACGCCGATCTTTTGTGTCTCGTAGTTGGCCTGCGCCGTGCGCAGCGCCACTTGCGCCTGTTCCAGGCGGTCGCGCGCCGCATCGTACTCCGAACGCGAAGCCACGCTGGATTCGACCAGCTCTGTCGTGCGCCTCAACTCGCGCTGTGCTGTGTTGAGGTCGACCTGCGCGCGGTCAACATTGGTTTGCGAAGAGACTAGCTGTTGACGCGCAGAGGCGACAGCGGCTTCGGCGACCACGAGACCCTGCTGCGCCTGCGCAATCTGATTCTCGGCGGCGAGCACCTGCGTGCGCGCATTCTGCACATCAGAGATGGCAGCCTGCGCGGCGGAGGCCTGCGCCTGCTGGTTTGATTGAAGCTGCGTCGGGTCAAGGCGCACAAGGGGCTGCCCCTTCGTCACCAGATCGCCCTCTTTGACATAAATCTCTTCGATACGGCCAGCTACTTCAGAGGTCATATTGACGAACTGAATGGGGCGCACTTCGCCTGAGGCTGTGACGGTCTGGCGAAGCTCTGGGCGCATCTCGATTTTCAGCGTGGTCACTTCAGGCTCATCCTTGCGGCTGGCAAAGACGCTGATGATCACGATCAGCCCGAGCAGCGCGACCGCCGAGACGATGATGATAATTTTCTTTCTGCGGCTTAAGGCCATTTTAATAGATTCCTTCTAATTAAGGGGTTCAATCTTCTCTGTCGGGTCTTGATCTTGTGCCGACCGGCCCAGGCGTTTTCCCAAAAGCGGACACTCGCAATCCCAAGGTCAGCGTAACTTCTACGTCAAAACCGGGCGCACAGTTTCAATTATAAGCTGTCAAAGCGCATAGATAGAAATCTATCAGCGGCGGCGGCTGCCACTTTGAGGGACTGCCCGCAGGCGAGCAAATTTAGGAGTTCTGGAAAAGTGTGGTTGGCGGCTCATTTCATTTCGCGTTACAATGTGTACCTTCTCGCGCGAGAGGCTGCTACAATCTTCTCCCGCGTAAGCCTTCTGATTGGGTTCGACGCCTACTCAAAAAGTACCAGGCGACCGGGTTGAGTAAATCTTATGATCACCTGCGAGAGGTGCAATACGGAAAATATAGACGGGGCGCAGTATTGTGACGAATGCGGCGCGCCCCTTGCTCGTTCCACGCCCGAGAAAAAAGGCGGAACGAGCAATACCGGCGGCGGGACAGCGGGCGAGGGCCTGGTCGCGGAGGCCAATGGCCCTGTCGCGGCGCGCGCCGAAGCCGGAGGTACAGCCGCAGCAGCGCAGCCGTCGCTTCAGCATGCCGTCTCTTCCGGCTCTATCGCGCTGATGGACGGGGCGCACGCCAAGCTCGTGATAGAGCGCGGTCGCTCCGCAGGGAAACAGTTCCCTTTGAGCGACGCTGAATCGCAGATTGGGCGCTGGGATGCAGACGGCGGGATTTTCCCGGACGTTGATCTGGACGCGGACGATCCGGAAGCAAAAGTCTCGCGCCGCCACGCGCGCATCATGCGGCGCAATGATAAATACTTTATAGAAGATTTAGGCTCGACCAACGGCACTTTTATTAATCGCGGGCGAAGGTTATTGCCCGGCGACCGCCAGCCCTTGCAGGATGGCGACGAGATTATTGTCGGTAAAACCTTTTTGCGTTTTCATATCGTTAAATAAGAGATAGAGAGGCGTGCGCTCTTAAGAGTCTTTAGAGGGAAGAGCGCAAGCGGGCTGTGCCCTTAGACCTTCGTAGGGGCGCTCACACAGTTTCAGAAGCCCTTAACGGTCGAGTCATCGAGAGATGTCTGTCTGCCAACAATGTGGCGCGACTTTAGCGCCGGAAGATCCTTTCTG
>DATLMN010000298.1:0-2592 GCA_035537255.1 Pyrinomonadaceae bacterium
AGATCGCGTGCGGCCAGCTCGCGCATACGCCTGGCCAGATCCACAGCATAAGTCGGCGTGCCGTAAGCATCATGTATGGCCTTTAAAGACACGCCCTGCCGCGCCAGTTCGATGACCTTACTCAAAAAATTGTTGCCACCCGCGCCGAATATCCAGCCCGTGCGAATGATGATGGCGCGCTCGCAAGCCGCCTGTGCCAGCCGCTCGCCCTCAAGCTTGGCCTTGCCATAAACGCTGATGGGCCGCGCCTCGTCGCGCTGCGTGTAAAAACCATCCTTCTCGCCGTCAAAGACGTAATCCGTGGAGATCGTCAGGAGCGAAGCGCCTACTCTTTTGCTCTCGGCGGCGAGAATCTGCGGGCCACGCGCGTTATCGCGAAAGGCGCGCTCAACGTTGCTTTCGCAGCCGTCAACGTCCGTCCACGCCGCGCAGTTAAAGACCGCATCTGGCCTGTCACGCTCGAACGTCTCTCTGACGTGGGCTTCGTCCGCAATGTCCAGAGATCGATGATCGTAGGCGAAGATCGTATCGCCAATCGCGGCGCAATGCTCTGTCAGGATGCGGCCGACCATGCCGCCCGCTCCCGTGATCAAGACTTTCACAGCGCCCCGACCTCCCGCCCGTACTGCTTCTTGTAGAACTCTCTGTATGCGCCGCTGCGCGCACGCGACAGCCACTCGTCATTGGAAGTGTACCAGTTGATGGTCTTCTCCAATCCGCTCTGCCAGCTCTCCTGTGGTCGCCAGTCAAGCTCGCTTTCGGTCTTCGCCGGGTCAATCGCGTAGCGACGGTCATGGCCTGGACGATCCTTGACAAAGGTGATGAGCGAGCGCGGTTTGCCGAGCGCATCCAGGATAGCTTCGATCACTTCCAGATTACGCCGTTCATTGCGCGCGCCGATGTTATAGATTGCGCCCGCCTCTCCCGCCCGAAGCGCAGAGAGCAGCGCGCGGCAATGATCTTCGACATAAATCCAGTCGCGAACATTGCGCCCGTCACCGTAGACCGGAACGCTTTCGTCGCGCAGCGCGTTTGCGATCACGAGCGGAATCAGCTTTTCCGGGAACTGTCGCGGCCCGTAGTTATTACCGCATCTGGTGATGACGGTATCCAGTCCGAAGGTATGATGAGCGGCCATGACCAGATGCTCCGCAGCGGCTTTCGAGGCGGCATAGGGGCTGCGCGGCGCGTATTGTGAATCTTCTTTGAAGAAGCTCTCTTCGTCTTCGGGCAGACTGCCCATCACTTCGTCCGTAGAGATTTGAACGAAGCGTCGCACGCCGCGCGCGCGTGCAGCGTCTAACAGAACCTGTGTGCCGATGATATTGGTGCGCAGAAATTCCCCAGCCGAAGCGATGCTGCGATCAACATGCGATTCGGCGGCGAAATTTATGACGGCGTCCGTGCCCTCTTCCAAAGCGCTCGCGACCGCCTGCGCATCCGTGATGTCGCCATGCACGAAACGGTGGCGCGCAGTGTCCAACCCCAGGAGGTTGTCCATATTCCCTGCATAGGTGAGCGCGTCGAAGTTTATGACCTCGCAGTCCGCAAGCTCTGCGAGCGCCAATCTGATAAAAGCAGAGCCGATAAAACCAGCGCCGCCCGTCACGAAAAGTTTAGGCATCTGTTGCTATTTCAGGAGAAAGAGTAGAGTCCGAATAAAGATTCATTCATCAAAAAATGTGTGGCGCGCGCCTTGGGGAAAGTGGTCGCGTACCTTCTTGCTTTCAAGACCCGCGTGCGCTGGTCGCTTAACCTATTGCTACTGCTGCGGCAAAGGGCAAGTAAATAAGCGTTCGAGTATAGGTTTGAAGCAAAAAGAGTGTCAAGAATGCGACCTGTGAGCCCCGGCGTATTGAGACTCACCACGGAGGCACAGAGGACACGGAGGCGGCACAGAGAAGAGACTAATCCTCCGTGCCATCTCTGTGCGCTCTGTGCCTCTGTGGTGAGTAGCAACGTCTACAATACTCAATCTCCGAATTGCTCTATTAATGCGCCGATGGCTCGCTTGACGCACAGGGCACGGCTCGTTAGACTGCTTGTCTTGTCCCGCAGCGCAGTAAAATGATCTTTCGTATCAGTGGTTGGTAAGCCCGGTTTTGGCGGGCGAGACGGTTGCTTTAGAAGCGACTGCCCGGCTACTTTGAAGATCAAATGCGATTGGATTTAACCCCTTAAGGAAAGCTCGAACGTGCTAGAACCAACGGCGACCGCAGAGACCGATTCGATCTTAAAGAGAGAGCCGCCTCAAACGAACACTTCTTCCTTGCCCGAAGTACCCGTCATCACGATCAAGCCGAGCAAGTCCTGGGTGGCGATTGATCTAGGCGATCTCTGGGCCTATCGCGAGCTGCTTTACCTTTTGACCTGTCGTGAATTGAAGGCGCGCTACAAGCAGACGGTGATGGGCGTGGCGTGGGTCATCATGCAGCCGCTGATGACGACCATCATCTTCACGATCTTTTTCAGCAAGCTGGCGCGGATCGAATCCGACGGGATTCCCTATCCGATTTTCGCTTACGCGGGTCTTTTGCCGTGGTCGTTCTTCGCCTCAAGCGTGACGAACAGCAGCAGCAGTCTGGTCGCCAA
>DATLMN010000299.1:0-4971 GCA_035537255.1 Pyrinomonadaceae bacterium
TAAAATTCTTCGAGCGCGCACGCTCGCGCCGCGAGCTGGTGCTAGCCTTTCTTTCCGTCCTCGAACTCGTACGCACGACGGAAATCTCTCTTATCCAGCGCGAGACCTTCGGCGAGATCATCGCTATGGCCAGCGCTTAAAACTTTAACGGAAGCCATGACTGAAGAGATAAAAGATCAGGAAGCATCTGCCGTCGAAACCGAAGGGGCGCTCGATGCCGAGATGTTTGCAGACGCCGGTGACGTTGATGAAGACGATGGCATCATCATCCACGACGCCGACGCGGAGGATGCTCTGGAAACTGCGCGCGCCAATCGAGCCGCAGAGCAAGACGCCGGGGCAGATGAGAGCCGCACGAGTGAAGACGACGCCGCAGAGACTCCACACAGCGTGCGCAGTATGGAAGAGATGATGGGCATCGTCGAAGCCCTCATCTTCGTCGCCGAAGAGCCGATCAGCATCAAGGCGCTCGCAGACGTGCTCAAAGAAGATCGCGGCTGGATAGAGATCGCCGTCACGGAGTTGGCGAAAGAGTTCAACGCCAGAAACGGCGGTCTGCAATTGCGAGAGGTGGCCGGTGGCTGGCAGTTCGCAACGCGGCCCGAACATCACGAACACGTCCGCGCCTTTCTCAAATCGCGTCCCTCGGCCAAGCTGTCGCTCGCCTCTCTGGAAACGCTCGCCGTCATCGCTTATAAGCAGCCGATCACCGTCCCCGAAATTCTTGAGATACGCGGCGTGCAGTCGCCTTCGGCCATCAAGACTCTGCTGGACAAGCGCCTGATCGTCGCCAAGGGGCGCAAAGAGACCATCGGTCGGCCCATGATGTACGGTACGTCGAAAGAGTTTCTGCTGCAATTCGGCTTAAAGGATTTATCGGAGCTGCCGAGCATAGAAGACTTTGAAGATTTAGCGGGAGGCGCATCATAGAAGAGCGTTTACAAAAACTGATTGCTGCCGCAGGGATAGCCTCGCGCCGTCATGCCGAAGAGATGATCGCGGCGGGCGAAGTCACCGTCAACGGGCAGGTAATCAAGACCCCTGGGACGAAGGCAGACCCGGAGCGCGATCATATCAAGGTGCGCGGGCGCTTGATCAATCCTGCGCTCAAAGGGCGCGAGAAGATTTACATTCTGCTCAACAAGCCGCGCGGCGTCCTGACCAGTCTTGCCGATCCTGAAGGGAGACCGCTCGTGACAGAGCTTGTGCCCACCTCGCTCGGGCGGCTTCATCCTGTCGGGAGACTCGATTTCAACACGGAAGGATTGTTGATTCTGACCAACGACGGCGAGTTTACGAACTTTATCACGCAGGCCCGCAATAAGGTGGCGAAAGTCTATGAGGCGAAGGTCAAGGGCGTGCCGCCGGAGAGCGCCATCGACCGCCTGCGACGAGGGATTGTTTTGGACGACGGCGCGCGCACAGCCCCTGCTGAGATCAAGCGCATGGATGAATCGGAGACCAACTCCTGGTTCGAGGTCATTCTGCACGAGGGACGTAACCAGCAGATCAGGCGTATGTTCGATGCTATAGGCCATTCGGTCGTCAAGCTGCGCCGCGTGCGCATAGGCTTTCTCTCCGACGAGCAGCTCGCGCCCAAACAATGGCGCTTTCTCTCGCCAGCGGAGGTCGCACGCTTTACCAAGCCAAAACGAAAACGATCAGTGCCCGCTGCCGCCGCCAAAGGGCGCGCCGCCGGTCACGGCGGGCGACGAGGTTAAGGTACAATAGAAGGGATGAAGGATGAGGGATGAGGGATGAAAGGGATTGAGTGAATGCGTCAATGATCAGTTCACTCAATCATTTCATCCCTCATCCCTCCGCCCTCATCCCTTATCTTGGGGGTTGTCTTATGGAGTTCGAGCTGAACGAGGAACAACAGCAGATCAAAGCGAGCGTGCGCGAGTTTGCCGAAGCAGAGATCGCGCCGCATGTCTTGGAGTGGGACGAGACGCAGCACTTTCCCGTCGAGTTGATTCCGCAACTCGCAGAGCTGGGTCTGATGGGTGTCATCTTTCCGGAAGAGTACGGCGGCGCTGGCATGGGTTACGTCGAATACGCTTCGATCATCGAAGAATTGTCGCGCGTGGACGGCTCTGTCGGCATCTCTGTGGCGGCGCACAATTCGCTCTGCTCGAACCATATTTACATGTTCGGTACTGAAGAGCAGAAGCGCAAATTTTTAGTCCCTCTCGCCAGGGGCGAGCATCTGGGCGCGTGGGGTTTGACGGAGGCGAACGCAGGCTCGGACGCTTCTGGCACGCGCTCGACCGCTGTGCGCCAGAACGGCGGCTGGGTCGTCAACGGCTCGAAAAACTTTATCACGCACGCGATTCACGCGGACACCTGCGTGGCAGTCGCCTCTACGGATCGCTCGAAGGGCAGCAAGGGCATCACGGCCTTTATCTTCGAGAAGGGCATGCAGGGTTTCGCTCCGTCTAAGAAGGAGAACAAGCTGGGCCTTCGCGCATCAGAGACGGCGAGCGTTGTCTTTGAAGACTGCCACGTGCCGGACGAGAACAGGCTCGGCGCAGAGGGCGAGGGCTTTATTCAGGCGATGCAGGTGCTGGACGGCGGGCGCATCTCGATTGCTGCGCTGGCGGTCGGCATCGCGCAGGGCGCTTACGAATCTGCCGTCCGTTATGCGAAAGAGCGCGAGCAGTTCGGCAAGCCCATCAGCGAGTTTCAGGCGATTCAATTCAAGCTCGCAGACATGGCCGTGCAGATCGAAGCCGCGCGCCTTTTGATGTACCGCGCGGCCTATCTCAAAGATCAGGGCAAGCGCGTGACGAAAGAGTCTTCGATGGCAAAGCTCTACGCCTCTGAGATGAGCGTCCGTGTCTGTGAAGAGGCGATACAGATTCACGGCGGCTACGGATACACGAAGGATTATCCCCCCGAAAAATACTGGCGTGATTCCAAGCTCTGCACCATCGGCGAGGGCACGTCGGAGATTCAACGCATCGTCATCGCCAAACAATTGTTAAAGCAGTGACGAGCGACAAGTGACAAGTGACGAGTTGAAAACTTAAAGGCTTGTCCACTGCTCGTCACTTGTCACTCGTCACTTGCCACTGCTCTATGGACAGCTCCACTTTAATCGAAAGAGTGTTGGCGGGAGAGACGCGAGCGGTGGCCCGCGCGATCTCGAAAGTCGAAGACGGCGCGGGTGACGCTGCCCCTTTGATGAAAGAAGTATTCCCGCGTACGGGACGTGGGCTCATCATAGGTATTACGGGCTCGCCCGGCGCTGGAAAATCTTCGCTCGTAGACAAGCTGGCGCTTCACTACAGGCAACACAAAGAGCGCGTCGGCATCGTCTGCGTCGATCCTTCGAGCCCTTTTTCAGGCGGCGCAATCCTCGGCGACCGCATACGCATGCAGACGCTTGGTCTTGACCCGGGCGTCTTTATTCGCTCGATGGCGACGCGCGGCAATCTGGGCGGGCTGGCGCGCGCCACCGTCGACGCCGTCGCTATTCTCGACGCCGCTGGCTTCAACCGAATCATCGTCGAGACCGTCGGCGTCGGTCAGGACGAAGTGGAGATCGTCAAGACAGCGGATGTGTCCGTCGTTGTCCTTGTGCCCGGCATGGGCGATGATATACAGGCGATCAAGGCCGGTATTATGGAGATCGGCGACATCTTCGTCATCAACAAAGCTGATCGCGAAGGAGTGCTCAGAACGGAAAAGGAATTAGAGGCGCTGCTGTCTCTGGCGGCGCGCACGGACGATTGGTATCCGCCCATCGTCAAGACCGTGGCGACGGAGAATAAGGGAATAGACGATCTGGCAGCAGCGATTGAGAGTTACAGAGAGTTTCAGCGCAAGACGGCACGGAGCGCTCCGCGTCGTCAGGCCATCGCGCGCTGGCGCATTCTTGAGTTGCTGCGCGAAAGGCTGCTCGCGCGAACCCTCGGCAGTGATTCCGCATCAGAAAGACTTGATGCCCTCGCCGCAGAGGTAGCCGACAAGCGCCGCGACCCCTATTCGGCAGTCGAAGAAATTCTAAATTCATTTATGACCGCCAAAACCGAATGAGTATGGACGAAAGAGTTCTGCGATTTGAAAATGCCCTGGCGACGCTCTCTGAGCTGGCGGCTAAGTCAGACGAGCGCCTTGATCTAGCTCATCAACGCTTGGATGAGCTTACTCAATTGGTAGCCAACTCTAACCAACGCCAGAATATTGCAGATCAGCGCCTGAATGTCTCCGAGGAGCGCTTGGATGCACTCCTTCAATTAGTAGCTAACTCAGATCAACACCTCAATGTAACCGATGGGCGCCTGGATGATCTTACTCGGTTAGTAGCTAAATCCGATCAACGCCTGGATGCACTTACTCAGTTGGTGGCGAAATCGGATCAGCGCTTGGATGTGCTTGCGCAGTTAGCGGCGAAATCCGATCAACGCTTTGATGCGCTTGCTCAGTTGGTGACGAAATCTGATCAGCGCTTGGATGAGCTTACTAAGTTAGTGGCTAAATCCGATCAACGTCTGGATATGCTCACAGAACTGGCGTCCAATTTTGACGCCCGCATGGATAGAATCTATGGGAACGTCAGCGATCTTGACGAGAAGATGTCTGCGTTGGCTGATGCTCAGATTCGTACGGAATCTGCCCTGACGAGTCTCGCTGGAGGGATGAATAAAATGGCGGCGGCGCAGGTTCATACAGATCAACGATTGGATGCCCTGATAGATATTATTAATGAAGGGCGCGGGCGGTGACCCTGAATAACGGGTGTCGTTTAAGAAGATGAAGATTGAACATATAGGCATTGCGACGCGCGGGTTGGACGATGCCCTTGGTTTCTGGCGCGATGCGCTCGGGCTGGAATTGCAGGACGTGGAGGAGGTCGCCGAGCAGGGAGTGCGCGTGGCGATGCTTCCCATTGGCGAGACGCGTGTCGAGCTGCTTGAGCCGACGAGCGAGGCTTCGCCGATTGCCAAATTTTTAGAGAAGCGCGGG
>DATLMN010000300.1:0-17360 GCA_035537255.1 Pyrinomonadaceae bacterium
CGATCCTGCGCCCAGCCACGGTGATACTTGGTTTTAGCTTTCTGTGTACGGCTGACCTTCTCCGCGTGATCCTTGGCCCACCGGCGCAGGTCTTTTGAATCCTTACTGGCGACCACTCCGTCGAGGCTCTTTTTCAAGTCGCCCTCGGTGTTGACCTGCGGAATCAACAACTGCACGCGACCCGGATAACCGTTGAGGTTGACGACGAAGTTGGTGAGGAGCGTCTCTTTGATGTTGGCGTTGTTGATGCGAAGCGGCATGACCACTGGCATCGCCGTTGGCAGCGTGCCCGTGAACTGCACGACCGTCATGTTCTTGTGCGCCGCTTTGCGGTCGCCGCTGGACAGCGAATTAACATTCGTCTGCGTATTCGTAAACTGATCGTCAGCATGATGTACGAGCGCGAGCACGCATTGATGCTGATTGCCTGCGAGGTTTGCCGGTGGAGGCAGCATGCTTGAGTGCAGACTGAAGGAAGCGATCTTCGGAAACCCTGCGCGCAGGTCGTTCAAGGTATCGAAGCCGATAGTCTGCCAGTTGGCCGTGTTGATCGGAATACCGTTGCGCACGTTGACATCGAATCCGGCAGGCAGCGCGGGCAGTCCCGCCGAGGCGTTCGTCAGCAACAGCATCACGCGCACATTGTTGGCAGTCAGCACGCCTCTGTTATGTATCTGCACATAGACGCGCGTGATGATGTCCGTGGTCGCGTGCGTCGCCACGTTCTGAAAATCGTCCGTCAGCGTGTCCACGAACTGTAGAAAGTCTATCGTGCCGGTCAAAGGAAACTGGTAGTTGCCCATCGCGTCGGGCGTGTCCAGCTTAATATCCGGCCCTCTCCAATAAACGACCGTCTGACCCGGAGCAGTCGGATCGGGCAGGCCGTTGACGGCAGGCCCGCGACCCATATCAAGCTGCGTGCTGCGGACGTAAAGCTCAACACCTTGCTTGGGTGAATCGGGCAAAGTGCGCTCGAACACTCCGCGCCCGTGTGTCGCGGCGCGCAGCAAGCGACGAGGATTGTGCAGCACCAGATCGATCACGCCCGCATCAGGCAAGCCTTGCGAAAAGGGCGACCAGTTTGCGCCGCTGTCCGTAGATCGCCAGACACCCAGATCAGCCCCGACATAGAGGTGCGATGTGTTGGCCGGATCAACGACGATGGCGTTGGCCTGCACGTCCAGCAAACTGTTTACGTTGCCAGCGGACGGGCCACTGCGCTGCTGCCACTGCGTGCCGTTAAAGAACCAGACGTGGCGATAGTCGCCCGTCCCGCCAAACGTGATATAGACGCGATCCGTATTGGTCGGATCGACGGCGATAGAAGTGATGGGCCCATTAAGCTGAAGGTTGTTGGCTCCGCCAATCGTATCGATCTGTGTGCGTGTCCAGTTCGCGCCGGACTTGGTAAAGCGGTAAACGCCGCCAGCCAGAGTGCCCGCATAGAGCTTCGTCGGTGAAGCAAAGACCAGCGACCTGATATTACCGTCCAGGCTGTCCTGCGCCAGATTGTTGTTCGGGATGGATTGCCAGCCGCCGCCGAACGTCGTGCTGATCCAGGGACGTATAGAGCCGAACGCGACCAGGTTTGAATCGGCAACGGCGGTGGCGCTGCCGGGATTAGGCGGAGTCCCGACCAGCGGCGCATAAAACCGGCAGTCCTCCAGAGGACTACAATTGCCATCAACCATCGGCACGTTCACGTCCGAATAGGAATATCGCTGGCCGCCGTTGGTCGAGCGCCTGATGCAGCCGTAAACGTAAGTGCTCAGCACCTTGTAGGGATCGTTCCAGTTGACGACGGCATATCCGGCATCGCCCCCGGAGGAATAAAGCCATGCCTCCTCGCCCGTAAAGCGCTGCCCGCCATTATCCTGTGTGCCCGCGAACAAGACCGCGTCCTCCGTCGGATGTTGGCCCAGATACTCCATCGTCAAAGTCTGCAAACCTGTATTGCGCGAGACAAAAATATCGCCGCTGCCCGTCGGATTGGTGGAATAGAAAACGCCGCCGTCGCAACCCACCCACAGCTTATTGGCATCGCCGGGCGTAAAGACTATGGCGTGAATGTCCGCATGGACAGAGCCTCCAATGTAGGTCGGCGTCATGCTCACGCTCGCGCCCGCGACCGCGATCTCACAGCGATAGAGCGAGCCGGACCAATCACCGTTGGAAAGAACCGTCGAGCCGCCGATGTAGATACGGTTGACGTTATTCGGGGCGACGGCGATAGCCAGATCATAAGAGCCCTGTGTGGTAAAGCCTGCGGGCTTGCCGCTGATGAGACGCCAGTTGCCGTCCGCAATATCCAGCCGATGGACATTGCCGTTCTGCACGAGCGCATAGATGACGTTTGGATTGTCACGCTGGACGGCGAGGCTGACCCGCCCGACTGCCGCCGGAAAACCCGCCCCGACCTGATTCCAAGTATTGCCGTCCGTGGAGCTGTAGACAGGCCCGTTCTGTCTGGCGGCATAAAAGGTCGTGACGCCGCCGCTCGCGGCCACGACGGCGCTTCTGACTGTCTGAGTGCCGATGCCGCCCAAGGTCTTTTGTGCCCAGTGAAAGCCGCCGCCGCCGTTCGGCTCGCGACGGTAGAGTCCTTTCCATGTAGCGGCGACGACGCGATCCGGATTGGCCGGGTCGATGGCCAGAGAATGGAACGCAGTCCCTGCGAGCGAGGGGCTGCCGGGAGCAGCCTGCTCCGTCGTCCATGCAGGTGGGTTGGCAGTCCCATTATTCGTGACGACTGGGCCCACGCCGAAGTAAGCAGCGCCGTCGCCCTCGCCCGTTCCGACATAGACTCTGTCAGGATTAGCCAGATCAATCGCGACTGCTCCGATAGAGAGCGAATCCGAAGCCGGTGTCGTCGGGTTCAGATCAAAAGCATCCATCAGCGAGCGCCACGTCTGACCCGTATCATCCGAGCGCCAGACTCCGCCATTGGCCGCGCCGATATAGATTCTTGTTCCGCCCGCGGCGACGGCGACGGCAGGGGTGCGTCCGCTGGTCGCGGGCTTGACTCCGCCCTGACCCTGACGCAGGACGGACGGCCCTATCGGAATCCAGTTGTTTCCGGGCGGCGCTTGCGGCGCTTCAGGTGGAGGGCCGCCGCCTTCCTCGCTCCTTTCTAACATTCTGGGTTGCTCTTGTGTTTGCTGACGCTCGCGATACTGCTGAATTATTTGTCGTCGAAATTCGTAGGGTAGGGGAGGCTCCTCCTCATCCCGCAAGTTCTCCGCTTGTTCTGCGCTGAGGGCACGAGTCATTCTGCGCGTGCCTTTGGGAAGCAGCGGCGTCAGACGCTCTTCCAGAAATTCCCGCTCGCGCACGCGCGGCCCTTCTTGCGGCTCGGGCTCTGGTTGGAAAGCCTTTTTCTTTGGAGATTTGGAACTCTTCTTTTTCGCGGAACTCTTTTTCTTAGAGGAAGCCTTCTTCGTGGCCATGTGTTTCTCCTTTTTTGAGGTTCATACTGTCGGTCATGAGGGGGGCCTGGCCGTTTATGGCGTGGCCTATATCAGAGCCTTGATGTGGCCTGATCGTGCGTCGTGTAATGACAAGCTCTCCTTTATAAATTTCATGAAAGCGTTTGAGAGACTCGTGCGGCTCGGCTCGCTTACATGTGCCGCACCTGATGGCAGTCGATGAAAGGATCGTCGGTGGTCGTCCCGGCTGGCCGTCACTGGCGGCTAACTAATCGCGGGAAGATGATTGTTGTTGATCTTACGTTAATGGCTTGCGTCCATCTCTATTCAGAAGATCAAAAGGCGCTCGCTCTGGTAAGCGGCGACGTGTGAGGCCACTGAACGTAGCTCTCTCGTCGGCGGGCTAATCAATGAGACGTGGGCCACAATATTCCTGTGCGGGAGAGATGTCAATATTTTATCTGCGAAGAACACTGTCCGGAACAAACTCCGCTTGGGGGGTGTCTAATTCTTCGTCTCCTCTTTGGATTCATGTCCTGACCGGCGCGAGGTGAGCCCAGTATGTTTATTACCAGCCTAGTATCAACCGTCCTCTTTATGGCGCAGGCCGCAGACACAGCGGGCAGCTTTGATGATCTCGGTAAGCTTCTTCTGGGAGGGCTGCTCTCGGCAATCGGCGTGGCGATTGTGGTCGTCTTTTTCAAGATGAAGACTCAGGACAAAGAGGGCGCTTCAAATGACTTCATCTCGATCAGTCCGTCAAGGGAGAAGGATCAAAGCTAGGCTCTCGGCGCGCGCACGCTTAATCATCATCATCACGACATCCTTTAAGTTGGCCTTTACGAAATGCGAGCCTTGTGAGCTGCGCGCAGGATAGGATCAATCGTCGGCGCGTAGGGCGGGGCGTAGGCCAGATCAAGGCGCTCTATCTCTTCGACCTTGAGTGTGGCGTGAAGCGCTGCCGCGTACACGTCTATGCGTTGGGCGACGCCTTCGCGCCCGACCATCTGCGCGCCGAGCAGTCGTCCAGTGCGGTCTACGACGAGCCGCGTCAGAATCTTTGAGCCGCCGGGATAATAGCCCGCGCGCGACCACGTTTCGCTTTCGACGGAGAAAGCGTTGAAGCCAGCCTCACGCGCCTCTGTCTCAGACAGACCAGTGCGTCCGACTTCCAAATCGAAAACCTTGACGACATTTGTGCCGACTACGCCCGCGTAACGCTCAAGCGCGCGATCTTCCGACATGTTTGCCCCTGCGACCCAGCCTTGCTTGACGGCGGGTTGGCCCAGCGGAAACCAGACGCTGCGGCCTGAGACGCGGTGCAGGACTTCGCAGCAATCGCCCGCCGCAAAGATGTTCGCAATGCTGGTACGCATCTCTGCATCCGTCCTGATCGCGCCGCTCTCTCCAAGCTCTATTCCGGCAGCTCGCGCCAGTTCCGCGTTGGGGCGAACGCCGACGCCTATGTTGACGATCCCTGCTTCGAGCGTGCGGCCCGTCTCTGTGACGACGCGCTCGACATGATTACTGCCGTCGCCGTCGAACCCAACCACCTTCTCGCCGAAGATGATCTCCACGTTGTGACTGCGAAGCTCATCCACGACGCGGTCACGAAGGCTGCCGCCGAGCGTGCTCATCACCTGATCGGAAGATTCGACGATGGTCGTCGGCAGTCCGCGCATTTGAAAAGCCTCGGCCATTTCCAGCCCTATATAGCCGGCGCCGACGACGACGGCCCGCTGCGGACGGCTGCGTTCCAGAAAGTCTATCGCGCGTCGCCCGTCGCGCAGGTGACGCATGACGAGCACGCCTTCCATTTCATGGCCGGGCAGCGGCGGGCAGATGGCAGCCGCTCCCGTCGCAATCACCAGACGCGTATAGCCGAACTCGCGCGCCTCCGTTTGATTGCGCGCACGCACTACGGACTTGGCGGGTAAAATCTCCTGCACGTCTGTATCGAGATGAACTTTAATATCGTGCCGGTCGTTAAAATAATCTGGCGTGTGCAGGACCAGGCGGTCGAGCGAAGGGATCAGGCCGCCGATCACGTAGGGCAATCCGCACGCGCCGTAAGAGATGTCGCCAGTGCGCTCAAGGACAGTGATCTCGGCTTCGGTGGAGCGTCGCCTGGCCTCCATCGCCGCCGCCAATCCGGCCGCGACCCCGCCGATGATGAGCAGCTTTTCTTTCACATCCAAGCACTTTCGCCGAATGAACTTTTCCGCCACGTATGGCACAGAGGGAGTGGACGCGGGCCATCATAAAGGCAAAACAGAAAAGCCCAAAGTGGAAAGTAGCGCCCTTTCACTGTTTATCTTTTTACTTTTGCCGTTTTCGTGTGATACGCTCAAGGTTATGCTGCTTCAATCAGAGCGAGGGCGAGGCCGGAGTAGTAAATGAAGAAATGTCCGAAGTGCGAGAAGACATACGAGGATACAACCACACTGTGTCCGAGTGATGGAGCTGTCCTGGAAAAAGACGGTGATGGCTTGATCGGCCAGACGCTGGCCGATAAGTATCGCGTCGAAGAACTAATCAGTCAGGGCGGCATGGGCACGGTCTATCGTGGCACGCACATCTTGATGGACAAGACCGTCGCCATCAAGGTGCTCAATCCGTCGCTCGCCGCAGACGATGTGATCGTCCAAAGATTCTCTCGCGAAGCGCGCGCCGCCTCGCGCATCTCGCACCCGCACGCTTTGAACGTCACGGACTTCGGCGAATCTCAAAACGGCGTCGTCTTTCTCATCATGGAATACCTGCGCGGCAAGACCCTGAAGGAAGTCGTGCAGGGCGAAGGCCGTCTGGCTTTGCCGCGCGTCACGGAGATTATTCGACAGGTCTGCGGCGCGCTCGACGCAGCGCACGCGGAGGGCGTCGTCCATCGCGATCTCAAGAGCGACAATATCATGCTCGTAGATGTCGGCGGCGGCGATTGGGCCAAGGTGCTTGACTTCGGCATAGCCAAAATCAAAGAGCCCGTCGGCACGCAGGATTCCGCGCTCACTTCGCCCAATCTGATTATCGGCACGCCGCAGTACATGTCGCCGGAGCAGTGCTCGCAGGCGGCGGAACTCGACGCGCGCTCGGACATCTATAGCTTGGGCGTGATTCTCTACGAGATGCTGGCGGGCCACGTCCCCTTTATGGGCGAATCGCCGACCGCCATCATGATGAAGCACTTGCAGGAGCCAGCGCCGTCGCTCATGGACGAGCGAAAGGACGTGCCAGCGGCAGTCGGTCGCGTCGTCGCACGCGCCTTGGCGAAGCGACCCGAGGAACGCTTTCAATCCGCAGGGGAACTGAGCGAGGCTCTGAGCAAAGCTTCCGAGATGGCAGCGCCAGCGGCCGTCGCAGCAGAGACGAGCGCGTCTGATGATGTGCGCTCGACCAATCGCATCATCGTGCCGACGGATTCAAACGAGTTGGTGCGCGATACGTCCAGCGAGGTACAGGACGAGTCGACCATCGTGCGCCAGCGCCCCGTTCGCGAGGAGCAAGTGGAAAGCGAAGCGGTCATCTTTCAGGATGCTCCGCCTCCTGTCGAAACGTTTAATCCGTGGCGCATCATTGTTCCGGCCTTCGTCGGGCTCATACTGGTCTTCGGCGTCATCTGGGCGCTGACGCGCAATCCTAATCCTCAACCGGCAAACCAGCAGAACGCGCCGCTGGTCGTAGACCCTAACAGCAGTAATGTGCAGCCCATGCAATCGCCGACCGGGCAGGCCGAGCAGGGAGTCGCTTCAAGCACGACGACCAACACCAATCAGAACTCGAACTCAGCGACCGGCGCGGGTCAAACACAGACCTCTAACTCCGCTTCGACCGGCGCGAACTCCAATTCCGGCGGCGACAAGAACCCGCCGCGCAACGACAACGCGCAGCCTGAGCCGACGCCCACAGACGATAACAGTGACGATGATCAGCCCGAGCCCACGCCGAAACCGAGCGAGTCGCCAGTGGAGACGGATGAGCCGCCGCCCATGCCTAAGCCCAAAAAGAAACCGCCCAGAGAGCTGCCCAAGCCCGAGTTGCCATCGGAGACGCCAGCCACACCGCCGCTAGGCGATGCTCCGACTGCTCCTTGAGACCCGCGCAGCCTAAATACTCGCGCGTCTTTCAGCGCACTCTTGAAATAAAACTCTTCCGAACGGTCTGCCCTGTAATCAGGCAGGCCGTTCTTTTTTAAGCAGCGCTCCGTCCAGCAAGCCGAGCAGCCTGTCTTCTCCATCAATCTCGATCTCGATCTCGACGACAAAGCACGGCAGGTCGAACTTTAACGCTCGAAGCTTAACGCCGTCCTTCGCCGTCGTGAGCAATGCTTGTGCGCCAAGGGAGCGCGCCTGCTCTTCAATCGTTTGCACGTCCGATTGGCTATAAACGTGATGATCCGGGAAGGCGCGCGTGTAGACTAGCTGATGACCGTCCGTTTTAAGATGAGCGAAGAATGCGCCCGCGTTCCCTATGGCGCAGAATGCCGCGACCGTGCGCGGTGAAGAGCTATCCCACGCGCCCGTGTCATCTGGCGAAAGAGGCAGAAGGCCACGCGTGCGCGTGCGCGAAAGAAAAGTTGGCCGCCCGCCACTGAGCCGCTCGATCTCTCTGCGGAGCTTATCAATCTCGTTTACTTGATCCGCGCGCGTGATGATGACGACATCTGCACGCGCAAGTCCTCTTGCGGGTTCTCTGAGTCGGCCGCGCGGCAGCATACGCCCGCCCCCGAAGGGCGCGGTTGCATCCACCGTGACGATGTCCAGGTCGCGCGCGATGCGCAGGTTTTGAAATCCGTCATCGAGGATAAAGACCTCGCTCGCCAGATGCTCAATCGCCCACCGGGCTGCTGCCACGCGATCAGCATCGCTGATGACGGCGGCCACACCCGTTAAGGATTCAGCCAGCAGCCTGGGCTCGTCTCCGCCAAGGCGCGCATCGGCCAGCAACCGCTCGCCGTCGGAAACAATGACGCGCTCACGCTCGTCCGCACGACCGTAACCGCGCGTCAGAATGCAGACGCGCTTGCCGCTGCGGCTCGCAACGGCGCGTGCAAGCCATTCGACGAGCGGCGTCTTGCCAGTGCCTCCCGTCGTGATATTGCCAACGCTGATGACCGTTGCATCTATTCGATGAACCCGGAGCGCGCCGCTGCTGTAGAGCGCCGCGCGTGCGCGCATGACCGCGCCGTAGAGAGCGCCGAGCGGAGCAAGGATGATCGTTCCTCTGTGGGTCATGCGGAGAGCGCATCGCTGCGCCGTCGTCGCGCGCCATGAAGCTGATTAAGCTCTTGCTCTTCAGGAGTGAGAGAGAGAATCGGGGCGAGCAGCTTAACGGTACGCAAACTCGCGCCACGATTTTTTTCGACCACGGCGCGCGCACGCTCGCCCATCGCGTGTCTGCGCTCTGCGTCCGACAACAATTCTGCGAAGACACGCGCAATCTCTTTGATCGCTTCTGCCTCTGATAAATCCGGAAGCTGTATGAGCGCGTCCGTCTCAAGAAAGTGGCGCATGATGGCCGTAAAGTTCGTCGTGTGCGCGCCCGTCACAATGCATGCTCCGACCTCTGCGGGTTCTAGAACATTGTGCCCGCCCGTACGCGCCATGCTTCCGCCGACGAACACTATGGTGGCGTGTCTATAGACGGCGCGAAGCTCGCCTATGCTGTCTAAGAGAATAGAATCGCACACGGCATCGCGCGCATCATGAGGGCTCGAACGTCGTGTCCATGTCAGGCCGGAAGAATCCAGCAGCGCTGCCGTCTCGTTGAATCGTTCGGGATGTCTGGGCGCGATGAGCAGTCTCGCCGGTGATGCGCTCGAAGTCTCGCGCATGCGCTTAATCGCTTCAATCATGATGCGCTCTTCGGGCGCGTGTGTGCTGGCCGCGACGATGAGCGGGCGATCACCTGCGAGCTGAAAACGAGCGCCCAACTCATGACTCAAAGCCTGTTCATCGCGGCCTGTGCCCGCGTCGAACTTGACATTGCCGGAGACAACGACGCGATCACTCGTCAGACCCAGCGCGCGTATGCGCTCGGCGTCGGCTTCGGATTGCATCAGCGCCAGGTCGAGGCAACGCACAATGCGCTCTGTGAAGCGCCTGATAAATTTATAGCGGCTAAAGGAAGCTTCGGAGAGGCGACCGTTGACGAGCGCGACACGGACGCCGCGCCTGCGACACTCACGCAGAAAGTTGGGCCACAATTCCGTCTCCATGATCAGGACGCACGCGGGGTTAATGCGTCCGAGCGCACGCCGCACGCTCCAGGCCCAATCGAAAGGGAAGTAAAAGACGGCAGCGGCCTCTCCTGCGAAAACTTCGCGCGCGACTCTTTGGCCCGTCAGCGTGACGGTCGAGACGACCAGAGCATGCGTGGGGAATTGTTCGAGCAGTGCGCGGGCCAGCGGGCGCGCCGCCTGCGTTTCGCCCACAGAGACGCAGTGCAGCCAGATAACGGGACGTTGCTCTTGATTAAGAAAGGGAAGTTGGCCCAGTCGCTCGCGCAGCCCGGCGACATACTTTCCGTGGCGCAGCGCGTCGTAAAGAAATCGCGGCAGGAGCGCGATGATGCCGACGGTCAGAAGAAGGCTGTAAAGAAAGTACATAAAAACAGTGACGAGTGACGAGTGACAAGTGACAAGTAAGAATAGTATTTATCTCGTCACTTGCCACTTATAACCTATCACTGTTCTACTTCGCGCGCTCGATATAACGTCCTTCAGATGGATCGACGCGTATGCGGTCGCCCTCGTTGACGAAGGGCGGAACCTGTATGGTCACGCCGTTCTCTAAAGTGGCGGGCTTGTTGACGTTCGAGACGGTCGCGCCCTTCATGGTCGGCTCGGTGCTCGTGACAGTCAGTTCCATAGAGGGCGGCAGATCAATGCCGATGGGCGCGCCCTCGTAAAACTCCGCCTGAATCTTCAGGCCCGGCATCAGCCAAGCGGCGGCGTCGCCAAGCTCTTCCTCGCTCAGGCTGGTCTGCTCGTAGTTCTCCGTATTCATAAAATGGTGATGCGAGCCGTCGGAATAGAGATACTCCATCTCGTGCTGTTCGAGGCTCGCGCGCTCGACCGTATCGGCTGAGCGGAAGCGATGGTCGAAAGAAGAGCCAGTGCGAAGATTGCGCAGCTTGGTCTGCACCATCGCGCGCAGGTTGCCGGGCGTGTGGTGACGAAAGTCAACGACCTTGCAGAGCTGTCCTTCAAAAAGTATCACCATGCCGCGCCGAATCTGTGTTGCAGGAATCGCCATAAAAACATCTGTCTCCGTCTTGATTTGAATTTCGTTTGCAAAAGAGAGCGCGTCCCTTAGGTCTGGAACAAGACGCTTTCTGCAAACCGCGTAGTCTAGCGAGCGGCGGCCAGCTTTGTCCAGTCCGAAAAGACCGACGCGAGCGCGACAACACAAAGGGAATTCTACGCTTGCGGCTAAGTCTTTGATAACTTGCGCCTGGTGTCGCGAGCGCGGCGCGCACGCATGGCCTTTCATCTAAGCTCGTTTTTTCCGCGAAGGCTTGCGAGCTTCCTGCGTGCGCCCCTGTTCGTCGCCGGTCGTCGCGGGGCTTTCGCCTGCGTCCAGCTTGAAGTAGACGCAGAGCGTCACCTGATATTCCAGACGGCCCTGCTGCAAACCTCCGCGCTGTTCGCGAACGACGAACCATGAAAGGTTACGCAGGGTCTGGCGTGCGCGCTCGACGGCCACCTCTATGGCGTGGCTAAAGCTACGGCTCGAAGTGCCTACGATCTCAACCCCTTTAAAGACATTCCCGTCCATGTATGAATTCTCCTTACGAGATGATACTGAGAATTTAAGAGCTTGAGCGAGGGGAATTGATTGTCTCAAGCGGGAAAGGGTAACAAGATATAAGCTCTGTGTAAACAGAATCCATAAAAGCATTATGTGCCGTGCCAGCGATGGAGGCTGGAACTAAAAAGAGCGTTTGGAGTCTAAAAGATTTATTGGAGATAAGACTATGACAGGCAAGATGCGCGAGTTGAAAACATTGGGATGTTATTTCTTAATTGCGTTGGTTGCCGAGTTCGCTGCGTCCTGGTGGACCTGGCTGGGTGCTCCGACAGATTCGTTGCGAGCACTGTACGAGGACTCTTTTGCAGCTTATGAATCAGAGCGGATTATCCCCTGGCTGGTTGGCTTCACGCTCCTGTGTATAATGCGGCTTATGACAGATAGACCGGCGAAATACTATTAGGATATTACCCAAAGAGCGGGTGAGCACCCGTAAGAAATGCCTGGAGGGATTAGCGCATTTGATTCGGATGCTCGCCCGCTCTCTTAGGAGGAGCCCACCTACCTGTCTGGCTAAACGCTCTGGCAGACTGAAAGTTCCAACAACTTTTCAGGCAGCGCGGGCGCGCGGCACATGCCGCTGATAGGCTATGCGCTCAAGCATCAGCTGCGCCTTCTCGTAATAGGGAAAGCGATGCTCTTCGGCGCGAAAGGCGTTGGTGTGATAGTAGCGCCGCCCCTTGATAAGACGCGCCGGATGCTTGATGTGAAGCATCTCGTGGTAAAGGATATATTCGACGAACCACGCGGGCACATCTTCGGCATCGAGCGTCTTGCTGATGACGATGGTGTCGTGCGCCGAATCGTGATGGCCCAGGATGCGCCGCGTGCGGCGTTGCGACCAGGTGATCGTGGGCTTCTCTATTGAGCCGTCGAAGTAACGCCTGTTCAGGCGATGGAACAGCTTCTCAAGATCGTAGACCTGCCCGCGCGCAGAGGAGACGAGCTTGCGCCCGCGCTGGCGGCGCGCAATGTCTGAGGCGCGCAGGACCTGCGGCGAATAGGCGTAATCGCGGTAAACGCGCTCGTGTACATCGGGCGTGCGTTTCTTCAAAAGCTTGGCGACCAGAATAAAGGCCAGAGCGCGGTGAACATTCAACGGCGCGTCTTTGAAAATATCCGAGAGACGCACATAGACGCGCCCGGCGCGCAGGCGTATCGTGTGATGCAGCCCGGCGTAAGGATAAAACTTGACCTCGACCTCGGGCGCAGAACTCTTGGCCGCAAGCTGACGAAAAGCGTCTGCGAAATGCGCTTCGAGATGTTTGACGGACTGTGGCATCGATAAACTCTTGTCGACTTCTGATCTTCGGTGGCCGGTCACGCTTTTGACCCTTGAAGAAACGGCGACGGCGGCTTCGGCTTGAGGCGCGCGAGCGCTGGCCGAAGTCCTCTTCCAAACTCCCCACCACTCTCTCTGGGCCAATGCGAGGAAGATTCGTTTGCAGGAGCGATATTACGGTTGGCCCAAGCGGGGCGTCAAATGATCTTTGCGGGGCGTCGCTAAGCTGTTGACAGGCCAGAGAATGGATGATGCGCCCCACAGCGGCCAATCGAAGGGTAAAATCCTGGCATCGCTAACTTGAAGGTTATCAACGGTTTAGTTTGAAGGGCCGGAAGGGAAGCCCGCTGTGGGGGCTAACATTAAGCCCGTCACTAACTTAATCCGCCAAAGGCGAGCGCTTCCCCGGGCCGTGGCCGCTGACCGTGTATTGTTTGCGGGCTCATTCTCTATCCTTTATACTCTGAAACGAGGGCATTTCCTCTTGCGACCAAGCAGGGGATGGCCGCACAGGCTACGGCGCTTTTCCTTTAATTTATTGACAGCCGGAAGTCGCGGTGTTATTGATTTTCATAGCGCGCGGTTGAAAACCCCTGGGCTTCCCGTGCGCGCTTAGAGGCCAGCTAGCTCCCCTTGCTCCAATTTCAGAAGATCAAATGGCCAGTCGTAACTCAACTGCTCAAACGCCGAATGCCTTGATGCCGGACCCGCGCGGGCAGGCCATCCTTTCCGCCGTCATCAAAGAGCATTTGAAGACGGGCGAGCCCGTCGGCTCGCGTACCATCTCAGACCGCTATGCACACGCCGCCGGGTGGAGCGCCGCGACCATACGCAACGTCATGGGCGAGCTTGAAGAGGCAGGGCTGGTCGAGCAGCCGCACACCTCTGCCGGGCGCATCCCGACAGACAAAGGGTATCGTTTCTACGTCGATCACATGCTCGGCGAAACGCAATTGTCGAAAACAGACAAGGCGGCCATCAATAACTTTCTGGGCTTTAAGACAAATGATGCTGGGGCGACGCCCGACCGCTTGATGGAAAAGACCTCGCACCTGCTCTCGGCGCTGTCGGAAAACGTCGGCATCGTCGTCTCGCCGTCTCTGGCCGATAATGTTTTACAGCACATAGAGTTTATGCACCTGGCGGACAATCGTATTCTGGTCGTGCTCGTCTCCGCGCCCAACATCGTGCATAACAAGATCATACGCATCGACCAGAAGTTGAGTCAGGCAGAGCTTGAGCGCACAGCCCGCTATCTGAATACGGAGTTCGCAGGCAAAAGCCTCGTCGCCATCCGCGCAGAGATTTTAGAGTTGATGCGCGAGGAGAAGGCGCTTTATGACAGGCTGCTGCGCAATGCCATACTGCTCTGTGATCGCAGCCTTGAGGGCGAAGAGGCAACGACCGCAGAAGTCTACGTCGACGGCGCATCCAATATCATCACCAAGCCGGACTTTGCCGACGCCGAACGCATGCGCGAGCTTTTCCGTACCTTTGAAGAAAAATCACACCTCATCAAAATCCTGAACGAGTGTGTCGCGCGCGATCACCCGTTTGCGGGCGATGTGCAGGTGGTCATCGGACGCGAGCACATCGCGCCTTCGATGCAGGCTTGCGCGCTGATCACCGCCCCGTACCGCATAGGGCCGGGCGAGGCGACGGGCGCGCTCGGAGTGGTCGGCCCGATGAGGATCGAGTACGAGCGTATGGTTGCTGTAGTAAACTATGTGGCGCGTCTAATCGAGCGTATGCTGCGTGAAGATGCTTCTTCCAACTGAACAGGCAAACTTTCGACGTAGATGTGGCCTCGAATGGATTCGGAATAGAACATAATGGTCAATCAGGATAAACAGAAGCCGAACCGCATTCCTGTGCGCTTCGTGGATGAAGAAGAGTCTTCCATGCAGAATAGTCAAGACCCCGACGAAATAAAGGACGACAGCGGCGACGACGAGCTATCGCCGGAAGAGCTGGGCCGCGCTTCCTCTTACGAGGACGCTACAGAGATGCAGCGTCGAATTGATCGCGGTGCTGAAGGCGATAGCTCCGCAGGGCGTGAGGACGCGGACGATGCGGACACAGCGGGAGGGCCGCCTCCGGGTGAGCAGCCCGAGCGTCGTGAAGATCAGGATGAAGCCGGCGCTGCCCCGACCAAAGAGCGAAGGGGAAGCAACAATGACCGTGGAGGCGAACAGGGAAGCTCTGCTTCGCATCACGCGGGCGAAGCGGCGGCTGGCCCTGCTGTGGCCGAACTGGTCGCCACGCGAGCGGAGTTAAAGAGAGTCGAGGCCGAGCGCGCAGACCTGCTAGACCAGCTTTCACGCCGTCAGGCGGACTTTGATAATTATCGAAAGCGCACGGAGCGCGAGCGTCAGGACACATATCACCGTATGGTCGGCGATGTCGTGGGCAGACTGCTGCCCGTGCTGGACAACTTAAGGCGCGCGCTCGATACGGAAGCTTCGCAACAGGCGGGCGAGAGTGAAGAGTTTCGCCATTTCTTGCAAGGCGTGGAGCTGATCTACAAACAACTGACGGACGTGTTGGAGAGTCTGGGCTTGCAGCCCGTGGCCGCCGTCGGCCAGCGTTTTGATCCGCACGTCCATGAGGCCGTCATCACAGAGCAAACGGAGGATTACGAACCTGACACTGTGATCCAGGAACTTGTGCGCGGCTATCGCCTTGGCGACAAACTTTTGCGCCCGGCGGTGGTCAAGGTCGCAACCAAATAGTCGGAGAAGCGATGCATGATGAATCAATCCGGGCTCTTCATCAGCCACCCCACAGCGTTCATCATCCGTCGTTGAGATAATATGGGCAAAATTATTGGAATTGATCTGGGAACTACCAACTGCTGTGTGGCTGTGCTGGAAGGCGGGGCAGTGCAGATCGTGCCCAATAAAGAGGGCGGGCGGACTACCCCCACGGTCGTCGGCTTTACGGATAAAGGCGAGCGCCTCGTCGGTCAGATAGCCAAGCGCCAGGCCGTCACCAATGCGGCCAATACTGTCTACGCCGTCAAGCGGCTGATCGGTCGCAAATACGATTCGACGGAATCGCAGCGCATGCGCGAGACCTCGCCTTTCGAGATCGTCGATTCCCAAAACGGCGATGCGCGCATACGCGTGCAGGGGCGCGTCTACAGCCCGCCGGAGATTTCCGGCATCGTCCTCCAACGCCTGAAGGCCGCTGCCGAAGATTTTCTAGGCGAATCCGTCACGCAGGCCATCGTCACCGTTCCGGCCTATTTTGACGACACGCAGCGACAGGCGACCAAAGATGCAGGCCGCATCGCCGGTCTCAAGGTCGAGCGCATCATCAACGAGCCGACGGCCGCTGCGCTCGCTTACGGACTCGGCCGCACGGAAGCCGAGCGCCTCGTCGTTTACGATCTGGGCGGTGGCACGTTCGACGTTTCCATCCTTGAAATGAACGACGGAGTTTTTGAAGTCCTCTCGACTTCGGGCAATACTTTTCTGGGCGGCGAGGATTTCGACGAGAAGATTATTAACTGGATGGCCGATCAGTTTCGCGAAGAGACGGGGATTGATCTCAGGCAGGATCGCCTCGCGCTGCAACGCCTGAAGGAAGCCGCTGAGCGCGCCAAGTGCGAGCTGTCATCCGTCACGGAGACCAACATCAACCTGCCGTTTATCGCGGCGGACGAATCCGGCCCTAAACACTTTAACAAGACCTTAACGCGCGATACCTTCGAGCAATTGGTTGCGCAACTCGTAGAGCAAACCATAGAGCCTTGTCAAAAGGCGCTCTGGGACGCGAAGCTTCAGCCAACGGACATCAACAAAGTCATCCTCGTCGGCGGCCAGACGCGCTCGCCCATCGTCGCGCGCACGGTCAAAGACATCTTCGGCAAAGACGCCTCCGCAGAGATCAACCCGGATGAAGTGGTCGCGATGGGCGCTGCCATTCAGGGCGGCGTACTTGCGGGCGATGTCAAAGACATCATCCTGCTGGATGTCTTGCCTTTGAGCCTCGGGCTTGAGACGCGCGGCGGTCTCTTTACCAAAATCATCGAGCGCAACTCCACCATCCCTTTGCGCAATAGCCTGACGTTTACCACTGTGGTCGATAATCAATCGTCTGTGGAGATACACGTTCTTCAGGGAGAGCGCGAGATTGCGCAGGGCAATCGCTCGCTCGGCAAATTTGAGCTGGTCGGTATTCCGCCCAACTCGCGCGGCGTCCCGCAGATCGAAGTCTCTTTCGAGGTCGACGCTAACGGCATAGTCTCCGTCTCTGCTAAAGACAAGGCGACTGGACGTGAGCAGCAGATGCGTATTACTCCGACCTCTGGACTTTCACCGGACGAGATCAATCGTCTGATTATGGAAGCCGAGACCTCCGTCGAGTCTGATCGTCAGACCAAAGAGACGATCATGCTGCGCAACAAGCTGGACAGTCTTGTGCGTAATACGCAGCGCACGTTCGCCGAGTTTGGCCCATCGCTCTCTGAGAACGATCAACAGATCGGCAGGCGCGCCTTGTCGGATGGCGACGCGGCATCAAAGTCCGATGACTTAGAGCAGATTCGCGCGGCGCTCTCGGATGTCGAACGGCTCGCAGGGCAGCTTACGAACGTCATGCTGAGCGCCGCCATCGAGATCGAGCCGGAAGAGATAGAGGGCGCTCATTAATTTATCGAACGCGTCGGCCGTCAGCTTAAAATCCGCACCTCATCGGGCCACAAGCTGACGGTTGTTGCTTGTTCGCTTATAATATCGTTTTTAATTTGGAAGGGAACTGTACCGTACGAGATGAGTAAACGTGATTATTACGAAGTGCTGGGCGTGAGCCGCACCGCCACAGATCAGGAGATCAAGAGCGCCT